>PDSR01000111.1 GCA_002748575.1 Gammaproteobacteria bacterium | reverse complement strand
TGCAATCCTTACAGTGCGGGTGAGTCCTTGCCGGGGATACGCTAAACTCGGGTTTTATTTTCTCTTTTCTTTCCAATGCTTGGGGGTAGCGCCATGCCATGGCATCAGCAGGAAATATTACTTAAACCACGTACCCGGGGTTTTCATTTAGTTACCCATGAAATTGAAAGCGCCCTTCACAATGTGCTGGCTGACTACAGGGTAGGGCTGGTCCACCTGTTTATTCAGCACACATCGGCATCGTTAACCATTAATGAAAACGCCGATCCATCGGTGAGAGTGGATTTTGAAAATCATTTCAACCGCATGGTGCCGGAAAACGCGCCTTATTACACCCATACCCTGGAAGGTGCCGACGATATGCCCGCACATATGAAAAGCAGCCTGCTGGGTGCCAGTGTTACCCTGCCCGTTACCAGCGGGCGTTTTAATATGGGTATCTGGCAAGGCATTTACCTGTGCGAGCACCGCAATCATGGTGGCCGCCGCACTGTGCTGGCAACGATTCAGGGGGAGTAGCCGATTAATTCCATTGTTTTTTTCATGGTTATAACAATGAATTTAACTATAAACGCTAACTGCCTAAAAATTATGCGAAAAGCCCTGGAAAGGAATAAGTTGTCTGATTTCTATAGCCGAATGTTTTTTGAAACTTACTATAGAAATAACTGTCATAGTTTGAGCGTTTTTTAGGAGAAATTCATATTGAAATGCGTGAGTTTTTTTTAGATGTTCACTGAATCAGCGTCTATAAATATCTTTACCCTTAGATGATGGCCTTTGGAGAAGGAGTAAGGAAATGTCTGAAGCCGGTTACGCTGAAAGTAAAGCAAGCGCACAAAAAGATAACTTATATTACGATGATGGTCGGGATCGTACGATCTCATCAAAAGAAGCAGCACGTCGCCAGTTAGAAGAAGACATGGCCAAATTTCTTGGCGATGGTGGCAATATTAAAAGTATCGAGCCGAACGTACGGGCTGACCCCCCGCGTAAGCCAGAATCCAATTATGGCAGCCGACCTATCTAGTCAGTTATTAGCTTTTTATTATTGTTTTTAGCGGTAAATTAAAAGCAACTCAGCCCTGATATGATCAGGGCTTTTTTTATTCTGGATGTTTCAGCCTAATCACTGGATTCCGTAGTAGAACGTTTCAGGCTCATGATCGGGCGATTTGACTTTGACTTGATCACCGGTCTGCGTTCGGCGGTGGACGATTTGCGGCGCAGCTGGCTATGGCCAGGTGATTTTTTCTGATGAGCTTTGCGGTAGGCTTCGAATCCGGTACGGATCAGAACCACTTGCTCAATCGCTGTTATTTCGGCGGGGAATCCGTTGGGCTTTCCATCAAAGCTATTGCTTTCCGGGTGGCCGGAAAAAATGATTTCTGCGCCACATGAATGTCTGGCGCGTTTGGCGGCAATATCAACTTCCCATTCACTCATGGTTGAACACCTATTGCAATCAATTAGTTATGGATGGCGGCATCCTTGATCACCTGTGAATCGGGCGGATTCTATCTTATTGATAATAAAAGGCCAGATACCCAAAGCGGAGTTTTGTTGCAAAATTGTTATAGCGCTGAATTAATGTAACAGTTCGCGAATAACTGCTGGCAGCATCATTTTAGCTGTTTTGATGGGGGCGAGTGCCGCTTTAAACATGGTGTTGTTTCTGTGTTGTCACAAAAAACCATGAATTAAATCCTGCAAAGTCAATCAACTTTGTTGCTTTAACTGTCCGGCAGTTGTGTAAGGGCTTTCGCGCCCTTCTGTCATCTGTTGAACATATTTGGTGCGGGCCTTCTGACCACGTTTTTGGCTCCATTGTGTGGCACCAGGGGTCATAAGCCGGAGTGTTTCAGTGATATATTTTGCGGGTATTAGCAGTGGGATAAGCCATTGGGTTAGCTGTCCGGGCAGCCCTAATGAATCGGCGACTTCTTTTCCCATAAAAAAACGTGTTATGCCCGCGTTAAAGTGCATCAGTAAAGTGGCTTGTAGCCGTTCATACACTGATATTGTGTTTTCTAACGGTACTTTGTGCAGGGCTTGTGCGAGTGCGCGGCTATCCTGATCAGCGCCGGGTAGTATACTGCTGATGGCATAGGTGGCATGAGCGGCTTCCTGCATTGTCGCGGGCAGGGTAGTTTCTTCGATACCGATCAAATAACCGATATATCGCCACAGATGCAGAATCGCTTCTTCTTCCAGAGACGTATAGCGGCAACCACGGGCTTTACAGGTTTGGATATAGCTGTAGGAAAATAACAGGTTGGTGCCCAACATGCCGGTTTGATGGATGGGAACGCCCCATTGCTGTTCATCCCAGCTATCGGCTTTGCTGACTGAGGCTCTCGCCATTGCGTGAATCATGCGTACCTTTACAGCAGCGCGAAAGCCGGGTTTGAAGCGTTGCATATTTCCTGGGCAGGAAACATCGACCGTAAACCGGGCCGTTTCAGCGACACGCTTATCAGCGTTGTAGCCCAGTTCACCGGTATACATCAAGGGCTTGATCACGGATGAAAAATAGTAACCTCCCATCAGACCTACATTAATTAATGAGGATATCCCGATACGGGTATTGCGTTGAAAAGCATGAGCACCCAATTCCAGCAAATGTGGGATCAGCCAGGCAGGCTTTCTTTCTATTGATTCAAAAAAAGCGACCAGTGAAGCAGGGGCGTCGTCAATGGTATCCAGTCCATAATCCAGCGCTTTGTCAAACAGCTTCATTCCTTCGCCTTCGGGCCATTGATGCATATCGGCGATAAGCTGATCCGCCAGTGGGTCGCCTTTGAAAAAGCCCTGAGCCAGGCGGGCTAAATCATCTTCGTTGGGTGTGGCATCACCTTTGATTGCAAAGCGACGCAGCATTTTAAGGTGTCGCAAGTGTGCGTTTGTTTCTGGTTCAACAAAGCATTTTGGGGCAATGGTGCGATAATTTTGGGTCACTACAATTCTCTCTTACAAGAAGCCACACCAGTGCAAAAAATTCCTGCGAACAGGCTATTGTTCAACTGGGCAATATTGTACAAATTATAGACATTATGGGTGATTTAAATAATTTTCTCCACTGATACGCTTGAAAGCATGGACAAAGTTACTTCTATCCTGGTAGCCCAGTTGCAGGGCAATGGTTTCAGTGGATAACAGGGTGGGCTTTGCGGCCGGTAAAAAAGCTGCCTAAATTAACTAATGCAGTGAATAGGGATTCAGCATACAAACACTGTTTACCAATGGGCTGCTGCCAGATTAATCTAGCAGCTCTTGAATAGCACCTGGCAGTTGCTCCAACTGATGGATCTCGCGGCTGGGGGAGCAGCTGGCCGCATCATTTTGGTTGTTTTGATTAAACCAGATGGTGTGAAAACCTGCGCTGTTTGCCGCTTCGATGTCTTCAATGGGGTGGTCGCCAACGTGAATGGCCTGTTCAGGGGCTGTTCCGCTGTGGGCGAGTGCGGCTTTAAACATGGTGGGATCGGGTTTGGGTTTGCCGGTGGATTCTGCCGAAAAGTGTGCCTGAAAATAGCCGGCCAGGCCCACCATATGCAGGTCGGCGTTGCCGTTGCTAAGGGCAATCAACGTGAAATCCTGTTTTAAGGTGGTGAGTAAAGGCAGGGTTTGCGGGTAAAAATCTATTTCGTTGCGTGCTTTGTGAAACACTGTAAACGCGGCTTCAACATGCTCATTCAGCGCTGCACCTTGTAGGCCCACTTGTGAAAAACAGTGGTTTAAAAATTGTTTGCGAAAGGTGGTAGGCAGCTTTGCCAGCTCTGGCCGGCTTTGTGTTGCCTGTTGCCGAAAGGCGCTAAGGCCTTCCCGGTGGTAATGCTCTAATACCTCTGGAAGTGTTTCCTGCATCCACTGATAAAGCACTTTTTCGGCGCGTAAAATAACCGGCGTAACGCTCCACAGAGTGTCGTCCAGATCCAGAGTGATTAAGCGGATGTTGCTCATTACACGGAACTTTCTGTTGTTTCAGTCGTTTCTGTTGTGTTTTTGGTTTCTAAAAACGGAGCGATTTTACGGCTGATAATCTGGCTCATGTAGCTGATAAAAGCGGTTTCCATGGCGGGGTCGAAATGAGCCGAGTTGTAACTGCCAATGGCCAGAATGCCAATTTCCTTTTTATAGTGCAGTGGCACGATGGCCGCGGAACCGGAGGTGGCCTCGGAAGTGGGGAAAAGATATTTAAACTCATTTTCCCGCAGGGCACTGCAATGCACCCGCTCGCCCCTTAACAGATTACCCAGCACCCGCTTGGCGGCTTCGCTGGATGTTTGGGTGATAAAGCCTTTGTTTTGTATATGGGGGGCATCGAATAACAGCAGGCTGGCGCAATCTACTTTAAATTCCCGGTACAGGCTGTGGTGAATAGCGCGTACGGTGTCTTCCAGTGAGTTGGCTTCAAGCAGGGTTAACCCCAGGCTTTTGGTTAGGCGGAAAATGGTGTCGTTTTCCCTGGCGGTGTCGATCAGGTTGCTTAAACGCTGGCGCAGTTCGCTGTTGCGCTCCCGTAACACGGTGGCCTGGCGTTCGATCAGGGATGCGGCGCTGCCGCTGGCATGGGGCAGAATCAAATCGGCCAGCAGGTGTTCATTTTCAACAAAAAATTCCGGGTGGTGTATTAAGTAATCAACCACTTGTGATGCCGATAGTGTCTCTTGCTGTTGCTGGGTTGTTTCTGTGGTGCTTTCAGTCATACGGATATTGTCCCTTCAAATACGGTAGTGGCTGGGCCGGTCATGAATACAGGTTGCCCTTCGCCGGCCCATTCAATATGCAGTTTGCCACCTGGCAGGTGGGCATTCACCGGGCTTTGTGCCCAGCCTTTTTGTATGGCAGCAACCACTGCACCACAGGCACCGGTACCACAGGCTTTGGTTTCGCCCACGCCACGCTCGTAAACGCGCAGGCGCAGGGTGTGGTTATCTATAATTTCCATGAACCCAATATTAGCGCGATTTGGAAAGTTTGGGTGATTTTCTAAACAAGGGCCCAGCGTTGCCACCGGGGCAGTATCAATATTATCGACCTTTAACACGCCATGTGGATTACCCATGGAAACCACCTGCAAACGGTAGGTGGCGTTGTCGACTTCAAAGGCATAATCATCAGCGCGGGATGCGGCTGTTAATGGAATGGCGTGCGGTTCAAAAACCGGCGGCCCCATATTCACGGTTACTTCGCCATTTTCCTGTATTGCCAGGGTAATAATACCGCTGCTGGTTTCCACGGTAATGGGGTTTTTATTTGAAAGCCCCTGGTCAATCACAAAACGGGCAAAGCAGCGTGCGCCGTTGCCGCATTGCTCCACTTCACTGCCATCGGCATTAAAAATACGATACTGAAAATCCACGCCTTCTGTTTGCGCTTCAGATACCACTAATAATTGATCAAAGCCAATGCCGGTATGCCGGTCAGCCCAGTTGCTGATTTCCCGGGCGTTTAATTCATACTGCTGATCAATCAGATTAATCACCATAAAATCATTGCCAAGGCCGTGCATTTTGGTAAATCGTAATCTGTTCATGGTGCTTTTATTCACTTAATGAAGTATTGGTATTCAGTTCATCAGATGCTGACAGCTATTCAGGTAACACACTTTCCAGGCTGAATTGCTCATCGTAAGTTTCGCGGCGGCGCACAGTAAAGAAACGGTCGCCATCCACCATAACTTCTGCCGGGCGGTTGCGGCTGTTGTAATTGGAGCTCATTACAAAGCCATAGGCACCGGCGGAACACACCGCCAGCAAATCGCCTTCTGCCAGTTTCAGTTCGCGGTCTTTTCCTAAAAAATCGCCGGTTTCGCAAACGGGGCCAACAATGTCGTATAGCATTTGCTCGCCCTGGTCGTTATCACCACGGGGCTGTACTGGAATAATACGTTGCCATGCAGAATATAAGGATGGGCGAATTAAATCGTTCATGGCGCCATCGACAATGGCAAAGTTTTTGCCATCTGTTGGTTTTAAAAATTCCACTTCGGTGATCATAATACCCGCATTGGCGGCAATGGCCCGCCCTGGCTCCATCACGATTTCCAGGTTGCGGCCTTTCAGTTTTTCTAAAATGGCATCCGCGTAAGCTTGCTGGCTCGGCGGTTGTTCGTTGTCGTAACAAACCCCCAGGCCGCCGCCAATATCAATGTGTTGCAGTTGAATGCCTTTTTCTGCGAGTTGATCAACCCGCTCCAACACACGATCCAGCGCATCTAAAAAAGGCGCCAGCGTGGTTAGCTGCGAACCAATATGGCAATCAATACCCACCACGTCCAGATTAGATAACTGGTGGGCCATTTCATAAATTTCAACGCTGCGCTCAATATCAATACCGAATTTATTTTCTTTTAATCCAGTGGAAATATAAGGGTGGGTCTGGGCATCTACATCGGGATTAACACGCAGCGAAACCGGTGCCTGTTTATTCATGGATGCGGCCACCCGGTTAATGCGGTGCAGTTCATTTTCGGATTCCACGTTAAAGCAGTGGATACCCACCTCCAATGCCCGTGCGATTTCGTGATCCTGTTTGGCAACCCCGGAAAAAACCACCTTTTCCGGATTACCACCGGCGCGGATCACCCGTTCCAGTTCACCCAGCGACACAATATCGAAACCGGAGCCCAGTTGTGCCAGTACGTTTAACACTGCCAGATTGGAGTTTGCTTTTACGGCATAGCACACTAAATGCGGGTACCCTGCAAAAGCATTGTCGAATGCTTTCCAGTGGTCTTCAAAGGCGGCACGGGAATAGATATAGCAGGGGGTGCCAACGTGTTTGGCAATCTCTGCCACCGCTGTGTTTTCAGCAAAAAGTTGTTGGTTCTGGTAGTTAAAATGGCTCATATTAAAATTGGCTTATCGTTAATCTTTGTTACGCATCGTGATTATTTGGTCGCTGGTGCAGCCGGTTGTTTTGCCTGGCAGCGTTGCGTCGGGCAGTTTTGCTCTTCCGGTTGAGCAGCATTTTGCTCGGCTGTGGAGGCGGGCATATAGAGCGGCCCTTTTTGGCCACAACCTGCCAGCGCACTGCTGACTATTAAAGCGAGCAGCGCGGGTCGCATCTGGTTGTTCATGGTTCGGTAATCTTATTCTTTCAGGTGATTTGGAGGGCAGTATACCTGATCAGAGCGATTCGCTCAGCAGCAAATCACAACGCGGCCAAGGCACGGTTTAAAGAATGCTCTAATTCGCCTTTTCGCAGCAGGTATTCAACGGTTTGCACGGGGCCGTTGTTTTCTGAGTTGAGTTGTGAGAGGTCTAAGTCGGTGATGTAGCAGGGGTATTTTTCTGGCCCGCTGCGCATGGCAGTAATATAGCCAGCCACTGCCTGAAACAGGTTGTTGCCGTACTCGAATTGGCTGAACTGTTGATCAGCGCAATAAATGGTATAGAAAATGTCGTTGTTTTCGGTGTATTCACCGATAGCCTGAATTTGAAAGTAACGCTTTTTCGGGGCAAGGTCGCGAATACGCTTGCGTTCTGCCTTCAGTTCGGTTTTTCCGGGTGAGCCGGTTATTTCATAATAAAGTATGGGCTTGGCGCTGGCTCGGCTGTTTTCGGTGGTGGTGAGCTGGCGATATTGCACAGCCTGCAGGAAATTGTGGATCGGGGCAAGCAGGCTTTGTTCGTCGAAATAGGGGCGGGTAAAATAATAAACAGAGCCTTTTTCGTCGCTGATGTACACTTGGCTGCTGCGCTCATTTTTGTGATAAAAGGTTTGGATCTGATCGGCAATATTCAGCTTGGCAATTAAACTGAGCGGATGTTTTCTAAGGCAATGTTTGTCGACAACAAGCTGGCTGAAGTGCGGCTGAGGCTCGGCCAGTAAACGTTGCAGCTCTTCATAGTTTCGCAGTGTGCGAATAACCGGTGAATTCTTTTTAAATTGCAGCATGTAAATATGCTGCTCGATTTCCAGCAGGTAACGGGTATTCGGCGGGCGGGTACCGCTGTAGTAACAACCGATTATATCGCTGAATAATTCCTCTACCCGAACTGCAATGGCTTGTGCTCGGTTACGGCAGTGGCAGCGCACTTCGATTTTTGGTAATGGGTTTTTGCCGCCAGGGGTTACCTGCCTTAAATAATTCATCAGGCAGTCCATTAAGGCGCCGTCGTGGTGATAGTGGGTGCAGATTGCTTCGCCCCAGCTGTTAATGGTGACCTGATCTACCGATAATGCCAGGTTGTGATGCATGGCGCTGTAATTTAATGAATCCGTATGATCACTGAGCCGATGAATACCCTTGCGGGTCATTTCGCCCATGGGGTCAACGCCAACATTTAAAAACAAAATAAACTGGGTCGGGTAAGGTGCATTGTGAAAGTTTTCCTGTGGCACTTTTAATAAGGTTTGTGGAAACAGCTGCATAAAAGACAACACAATGGCATGTAATTCTGCATCGCTTAAATCTGTGGTATGTTCCTCGGCATCCATGGAAAAACGGGTGGCGTTATCAATTAATTTATTGAAATAACACCAGGCAATCAGCTCAATAACACTGCGGCCTTTTTTAATGGGTTCGCGGCCTTTGGTGTCTTTGGCTTTCAAGTAGTCACGATAAACTGCCCAGTAGTCGTTAATACCGTTATGCTCTTCATCTTTCACAAAATGAAACGATAAATGATCTTCTGTTAAATCCGGTGTTATGCCCGGATTAACCAGCTCAATTTTACCGCCTTTGCGCTCAAACGCGGCATACAGTTTGCGCCCAAGTACATTCATGTCTTCCTGTTTGATAGAAGCTTCGATTTGATTTTCACGGGCAAAAGCGGATAGTGCGCGATAGGAGTGGTTAAGTTCCTGCACCAGTTCCTGCCGTTCCTGACGAACGCGATTAACACGCCAGTGGCGGCGGTTATCCAGCTGTTTTAAATAGGCTTCATCCCACCCCCATTCACGGATAAGCCGCTCCATCAGCAGGCGTCGCCATGATTTTCTTTTAATCGTCAGCTTTTTAGTCAGTGGTTCATTCACCTTAAAATACAAACAATGGCGAATCAGTTCCAGGCGTCGGTAGTCTTGCCTTGCGATCAGGTGGTTTTCGATTTTTCGATACACCATGATGTAGGGATCGAGTTCATCCAGATCCAGGTTGCCTGAATAAATAAGCTTTTTATAGCGCACACTGAGCGGTTCAATATTCGGGTATTCACTGGCGTACACTTCGGTTAACACAATTTTCAATACGGATTTGTAGGGTGAATCAATACCTTTGTAGAGTTGCCACATACCTGCGCCGATAAACTCGCCTGGGGGAAAGTCGGAAATGCCGCCAAAGTCGATGGATTCATCTTTAGGTAAAAAGCGCTTTTGTATCAGCGAGCCTGCATATTCTTCATAATGGTGTTCATCGTAATGAGGTACCATCCACCATAACGGGTAACTGCCGGCTATCAGCAAGGCGGTTCGATAAAATTCATCGAGCAGTAAAAAGTGCTGGGCACTGCCGCAATCTTCACCCGACAGATTACCTCGCTGACCTAATTTGAAGCGCTCTGCTTCCATCAAAAAGAAGTGTACCTCCAGCCCCATTTCTTCAGCCCAGTGGGTGATGCCATCGAGCTTTTCCTGAAGCTCAGCAAGGGCGGGCCCTGAAACCCCTTTTTTGTAGCAAAGCCACAAATCCATATCACTGTTTTCGGAATGGGCAACGGTGCCGGTACTGCCCATTAGGTAAACACTTTGAATAGAAGGTTGGATAATGCGATTTTTACGATAACGAAAGCTTCTGGCCAGGGTGTGAGCTGCATGCAGGTGATCTTTGGTGGGTGTGTACCCCTGAATGCCATGGGGGGTTTCCCCGGATACATAGCCAGGTAATGCCGGGTGATTCAAATGAAGCAGAATCGGTAATGCTTCAATAAAGGTCTGGTGACGCCCGGAAAGGCTGGCCATCATCCGCTCCAGGCGCCCGTTGGTCACTTCTAAAAAGCGAGCTTTTATGGTGCGCAGCGTTTTCCGGTCAATACCTTCAGAAAGCTTGGGGGCGATTTCTTTAACATGTGCCATGATTTCAGTATAGATGGAGATTGGCCTCTGTCTGCTTAAAATTCAATCGCTTGAAGGCTGTCATCATGGCGATCACTCCAGTTCGCTTTTGCCTTATTCGTATTTTGCCGTTATTTAAAATATAATCGCCGCTGCCCTGTGCGTTGCTCGTATCGGTGGCTGTTACTTCTTGTTTTTTTTATTCCTATCGCCCGGCCAGGAAAATCCGGCTGTCAGCTTACAATTACCATGAAACAGGGGATTTTATGCGTTATTTAATGTTATTGATCGGTTTGGTTACATTGGTTGCCTGCGGTAGCAAACCGGATGTGGCGCCACTGAAAATTGGCAGTGAAGTGGATTTTACTTTGTTGGAAAATCAATATGGGAAGCCTTTTCCCTTTGAAGAAGAACTTGAACTGTTAATATTTGCTGATGATATGGAAGCCAGCAGCCATGTGCGGGAAGCGATACAGCGAGTTGCTCCTGAATGCTACGAACAGGGCCGACTGGTTTTTGTGGCGGATATCAGTGGCATGCCAAAAATGATCAGCCAAATGGTAGCGGTACCGAAAATGCGTGATTATGGTTTTCCTATCTGGCTGGATTACACCGGAGATGCCACCGGCGGGTTGCCTGTTAAAGAAGCGCATATTTCGCTGATCGGTATTCAGGCGGGAGCCATTACCACTATTAAGTATGTGCAGGGTGTAGAGCCTGTTGCCGATGCTGTGGTGCCACTGTGCGGGCTGAAACCCGAGCAAGTCGCCACTGTGCCAGCGGCTGAAGCGCAATAAAAAAGCGTAATAAATAAGTTAATTAAAAAAGGGTTCAGCAGAACCCTTTTTTAATGCCTTTCTAGCGGGCCTGTACTTTTAACGGGCTTTTAGCGTTTGTCTGGCGCGATCTACGGCGGCACGCACCTGCGCCGGCGCGGTGCCTCCCAGGTGGTTGCGGGCATTCACAGAGCCTTCCAGAGTTAATACCTCGAACACATCAGTGCTGATGATATCGCTGAACTGTTGCAGCTCTTCCAGGCTCATGTCGGAAAGGTCTTTTTCCTGGTTAAGGCCATAGGCAACCGCTTTGCCGACAATTTCGTGGGAATCGCGGAAGGCCACCCCTTTTTTCACCAGGTAATCCGCCAGATCGGTTGCCGTTGAAAACCCCCGGCGGGCGGCTTCGCGCATATTATCTTTTTTCGCTTCAATGGCCGGCACCATATCAGCATAAGCACGCAGCGAGTTAAACAGTGTTTCAACGGTATCGAATAAGGGTTCTTTATCTTCCTGGTTATCTTTGTTGTACGCCAACGGCTGTGATTTCATTAGTGTCAGCAAAGAAATTAAATGGCCATTGATCCGGCCAGTTTTACCACGAACCAGCTCTGGTACGTCGGGGTTTTTCTTTTGCGGCATAATGGATGAACCGGTACAGAAGCGATCGGGTAAGTCGATAAAATCGAACTGTGCCGATGTCCATAACACCAGCTCTTCAGAAAAGCGCGATAGATGCGTCATAATTAAGCTGGCGGCTGCGGTAAATTCAATGGCAAAGTCGCGGTCGCTGACGCCATCCAGTGAATTCTCACAAATACCCTCAAAGCCCAATAGTTTGGCCGTGATAGTGCGATCAATGGGGTAGGTGGTGCCTGCCAGCGCCGCAGAGCCAAGTGGCAGACGGTTGATGCGTTTGCGGCAATCAGCCAGACGCTCATAGTCGCGGCCCAGCATTTCATACCAGGCCATTAAATGGTGGCCGAATGTTACCGGCTGAGCGGTTTGCAGGTGAGTGAAACCGGGCATAATGGTATCGGCTTCACGTTCAGCCAGGTCCAGCAAGCCGGTTTGCAAACGGGTGATTTCAGGCATAATGGCGTCAATCGCATCGCGCATATAAAGACGAATGTCGGTGGCTACCTGATCATTTCGGGAGCGACCGGTATGCAGTTTTTTGCCGGTAATGCCAATTTTTTCGGTGAGGCGAGCTTCAATGTTCATGTGAACATCTTCCAGCGCCACCGACCAGTTAAACGCACCGTTGCGGATTTCTATGCGGATCTCTTCCAGGCCGTTAATGATCTGCTGCTTTTCATCAGTGGTTAACACACCCACTTCGCACAGCATGGTGGCGTGAGCAATAGAGCCGTTGATGTCCTGCTCGGCCATTTTCTGGTCGAAATCGACGGATGCCGTGAACTCTGCAACAAAAGCATCGGTGGCTTCAGAAAAACGGCCACCCCATTGCTGGTTGGCCTGGGCTTGATCATCTTGCATGTGGTATTCGCCTAATAAAAATTGGTTGCTAACATTAAAAAAAGCCGCGACATTATACACAGTTGTGAAAAACCTGCCGAGGTACCGGATTGAATCATAAAAAAGCCAACACAGATACCGAAGACAGTTTTTTTCTGCCGGATCTTTGCGCTATTCAGTCTGTGTTTCTGCTAATACTGGTGTCTGAGCTGTTATCTATTGTGTTGGTGCTGGCTGCCAGCCCGTTGCAACATTTTGACTGGGAGCGGTTGGCGTTAGTGTCGCTGTTTGTGCAATGGGTGGCACTCACCAGTGCCGCATTGCTGTGTCGGTTGCGACCACTGCTGCGGCGCCTGGATCAAACCAGGGCAGTGGCCATCAGTTATTTGATTATTCCAGTGAATACCTGGGTGATGAGCTGGATAAGTTACCGGCTGATGCCTCAGTCAGGAGTGACAAACGCAGGCTTGTTTGATAGTGCCCTGCTAACAAATGTACTGATGGCGGCCATTATCGGTGG
>PDSR01000110.1 GCA_002748575.1 Gammaproteobacteria bacterium | reverse complement strand
TTATCTTTATCACCCCAAAAACCCAGCACGGGGGCTTTGATTTCTTTTAAGCGCTCGGTGATATTGGGAATAATCATGCGTTTAAAGGCAGCGGGGTTTTGCGTTTCAAGGATGCGAAAACGCTCGGTGATCAGTTCATCAGTTACATGCACCGGATCAACCACAATCAGTTGCAGCACTTCTTTTAGGTATTCAGGGGTAAATTCGGGTGAGCCCAAAGGTACCGCCGTCATTGCCTGCACGCCTTTCATGGTTTGAAAGTAAGTCATTTGGTCTTCCAGGCCGCCGCACCCCATTAAAATCAGATGCGTAATACGCTCGGGCGCTTCCAAAGCCATGCCTAAACTAACGGCTCCGCCCAATGAATTACCAACCAAAGCGAATTTTTCAATATTTAGTTGATCGGCAAATTCGAGCATTGCCTTGGCGAAAAATTCCAGGGTGTAATCCAAATCAGGTTTGTCGCTATCACCAAAACCGGGTAAATCAGGCACAATCACTTTAAAGCCGTTATCGGCAAAATATTGCACGTTATAACGAAAATTAAGCCAGCCACTTGCGCCTGGGCCGCTGCCTTGCAGAAAAATCACAACCGGGGCGTCGGCAGCGTCGGTATCCACTACGGTGTAATGAATCTTCACGCCATTTCTGTCTTCGTTTTGCAGCGTTAAAAACTGGCTTTCAGGTTTAGTGGGGGGAGAGGGGTAACTCATGGTTGTTCTCCTTATTCGACAACCGCAGGGTTAAATTCGATAGGGGCACCCAAAGCATTGCGGTGAGATGCAGGCTGTTTACCATCAATATCGGTAACACCGTATTGCACACCAAGCTCGGCTCCAATCAGGGCTTTTCCGGTTTGTTCCATGTTGTTGGGGTCTTTATAAAGTGCGTCGATAACCAAACCGGTAAATTCGGGGGATTCGCCCAGCTCGGCAAAATGCCCGTAAGTTTCAGGGGCCGATTCAATCGCCAGCTGTAAACGCTCGGTTTTCAAAACGCCCATCCAGATAGAAACCACCGGTACGTTGAAGGGTTTAAGATCAACGGCCATATCCCAGGTCATTTTATCAGTGCCGGCTTTCTGTGCGCCATAGGCAGCACCATGCATGTAACAGGCAGCACCGGGGGAACTGGTGTTTACGATCATGCCACTGTGTTGTTGCGCCATGATTTTTGCTGCATGGTAGCTGGCAATATAGGTAGATCGCAAACCGACATTAAGGATGTCTGCCAGGGCAATATCCTTTTCCCAAAATGGGCCTTTGGCGGTAATGTCGTTGTGCAGAAAGGTGGCGTTGTTAACCAGAATATCCAAACGGCCTTGTTCCTGCTGAATACGCTGGAACAGTGCGGCTACCTGGGCATCGTCCCCGTGATCGCAAATCACCGCAATACCGGTGCCGCCCGCCTGATTAATCGCCTCTGCTGTTGCATAAACCGTACCTGGCAATGGCGCATCACCTTCATTCTGGGTGCGGCCTGTAACATACACAATATCGCCCAGGCCACCTAATGCTATTGCAATACCTTTACCGGCACCACGGCTTGCACCTGTTACCAAAACAACGCGCACTGATCTACTCATAGCATATTTCCGGGTACGTTATTCAAATTTAAAAATAACAACGCCGGAACCGAAATAAATCGAGCCCCGGCGGTTGTTGGGTGCAGCTTGCTTCAAGTAAAACTTACAGGAAAGTATCAGCGCTTTCCAAACCAAGCTGAACGCCACCGAAGTTCTTACCAAACTGGTAGGGGTTGTTGGCAACATGCGCGCGCCCGGCAAGAATATCCAGCACAAAGCGTTGCAGGGTAGAGCTGGTAAAGATTGCCCGGCCACCTAGCATTTTTTGTAATTCCAGTACGGCATTCAGGCATTCCTCGGAAACTGCGGCTGCTTCGTAGCGGAATTGGATGCGGGTGTTAATATCGGTTTCTTGTCCCGCTCTGGCGTTCTCCATTAGCAGGTCGAAATTGGCCATTAGTTTCAGTTTTAACTGATCAACCAATGACTGCGCTCGGGCCACGGCCATTTGAGCGTGTGGGTCTTCCGCCGTTTTGCTGCCGGTGTTAGTGCCAACGCGAACAGCTGCCACTTCTTTATAAAAGTTGATAGCACCTTGCAGGGCACCAATCGAAGAACTGGAAACCGCCCGTGGGAAAATCTGACCAAATGGAATTTGGTACAAAGGCACTGTTTTTGAATCAATACCGGGGTTGGTTCCCATAAAACCATCTAAAGAACTATGGGTGCGATATTCGGGTACGAACGCATCTTTAACAACGATGTCGTTTGAGCCGGTGCCTTTCAGGCCAAAAGTATGCCAGGTATCCAGCACTTCAAAATCTTCTTTCGGTAGCAGGAAGGTGCGGTAATCAGGGTTCGGGTTATCTGCTGTTGGTGGAACAACACCACCAAGAAATACCCACTCACAGTGATCACAGCCGGAAGAAAACGCCCAGCGACCACTGAATTTGAAGCCGCCTTCTACCGGTTCAACCTTGCCAACCGGCATATAGGAAGAAGCAATAAGCACTTTGGTATCCTGGTTCCACACGTCTTCCTGGGCTTTAAGATCGAACAGCGCGATTTGCCAGTTGTGTACCGCGATAACGCCATAAATCCAGGCTGTGGACATACAGCCTTCGGCTAATGCTAACTGAACCTCAAAAAATACTTGGGGGTCCATTTCAAAACCACCCCAACGCTTTGGTTGAAGCACCTGAAATAAACCGGCTTCCTGCATTTTGGCAATGGTTTCGTCAGGCACTTTACGATCTGCTTCGGCTTTGGGAGCCTGTTCTTTCAGGAAAGGAATCAAGTCTTTTGCACGTTGAATGATTTCTTCAGCAGTCACTTCTATGTTGTTACTTTGTTGGGCTGTCATGTTATTGCCTCGCCAATGTAAAAGTTAAAATGCTTTTGGTTGTTATTATGCTGTTGCGGGTTGTTGTATATCAGCGTAACGGCCAGCGTGGAATACCAGAGGATCTTCGCCACGATTTTCGAAGTTAACCACTTTACCGACTAAAATAACGTGATCACCCCCATCGTGACGGGCTTCCATTTCACATTCGAACACTGCACAGTAGTCGTTCAAAACAGGAACTCCGCCAGCACCTTCAGTTGTTTCGATGTTTGCGAAGCGATCTTCACAGGCGGAAGCAAACTGGTTTGATACATCCATTTGACTGGCTTTCAGTACGTGGATCGCAAAGTGTTTGGCATCATTAAATTCGTTGAACACCTTACAGTTTTTGGCAATGCTCCAAAGCACCAGCATGGGGTCTAACGACACCGAGCTAAAGCTGTTAGCTGTCATTCCAATTTTGTTGCCATCTTTATCGAGTGTAGTCACGACGGTAACACCCGTTGCGAATTGCCCAAGGGCATTACGAAAAGCTTTAGGATCTTGTGACATAGCTAATGCTCTCTTTATTACTGGTTGCTAAATAAATACTGTTTTAATTGTCGGGCGGTTAAAACCCTGTGCCCGACGCTATAACTTCATACTCGCATTGGGGGTATGAACTGTCATACCACAAATGGCCTAGTCAAAATTAACGTCTGAAATTACGCTGATTTTCGGTGGTTTACTTACTCCATGCCTACGCTGAAGTCGTGGCCCCAGAAGCTGTTCACGGTGCTCTGGAATGCAGAGTATTTCGACCAGTCATCAATGGTGCGGCCATCAGCGCCGAATTCCAGCATAAAGCCACTGGGTGTTGCCATATAGAAGCTCACCATATGGTCGTTGGCATGGCGACCCATGGTGCCGGTTAATTTAACCCCTTCGGCTTTCATGCGATCCAGCGCACGACCCACTTCATCAATGGAATCAGCTTCTATCATTACATGGACGCAACCGGCGGGCATCGGCGATTCGAAGATCGCCAGGCTGTGGTGACGCTCATTGCAGTGCATAAAGTAAAGACGTTTTTCGGGTTCTGCAGGGTCTGGGGTAAAGCGAACTTTCATTAGATCAGAAATGCCAAAGCCCATGACGTTTTTGTAAAAGTCCGATGCGGCATCAAAGCTGGGAGTGGGCATAACGGTGTGGCCAAACCCTTGATTGCCGGTGACAAAACTTTTGATGCCCACGGGTGAAGCAAATTGTGCAAAATCTGAAATGGCACCCCAGAAAATTTCATGCTTGTTGCCATCAGGGTCAGCAAAAGTGGCAATATCCTGAACCTGGCGGGCCGCAATCAATTCATCACTGCCTCGTTCATAGGCTACGCCATGCTGTTCCAGCGTTGCCAGAGCCTCAGCAAACGCATCCTCATTAATGACTTCCCAGCCGCTGGCACCGTAGTTGTCCTGGTCGGCTTTCTCAACAACGATCCGGTAGGGGCGGTCATCCATTTTCAGGAAAACCGAATCGCCACCCTGGTTAAGGTTGGCGGTGTTATCCATCAGGCCAAGCACTTTGGTGCCGTAATCAGCCCAACGGCCTGGCTCGGTGCAATTTACAACAATGTAGCCAAGGCTGTGAATTTTCATAATCTGGGTTCCTCTCAAAGATATTGATCGTGGGCGATTTTTTTTAGTTCGGGTTTAACCACTTTGCCAGAAGCATTCAGCGGTAAACTTTTAACAAAGGCTATTTTTCGGGGCACTTTGTAATTCGCCATTTTTTCTCGACACCAGGTAATCAGCTCACTCTCATCTAATTCAGCACCTGGATTTAACACAATAAACGCCATGGCAACTTCACCCATGCGTTCATCGGGTATTCCTATCACCGCACACATGGTAACTGCCTCATGGGCTGCGATGGTTTTTTCTATTTCGGCGGGGTAGCAGTTAAAGCCGCCGGTAATAAACATGTCTTTCAGGCGGTCGGTGATTTTCAAATTACCCTGATCATCCATCACGCCGATATCGCCGGTATGTAACCAGCTATCGCTGTCGATGGTTTCTTCAGTGGCCTTATCGTTTTCGAAATAGCCCTTCATGACGTTGTAACCACGGAAACAAATTTCACCGGGCTCTCCGCGGGGTACTTCGTTATTTTCTGAATCCACACAGCGCAGTTCAACATCGGGAATCGCTCGCCCTGAAGTGGTGGCAATGATTTCTGCGCTGTCATCGGCGCGGCACATAGTCACCAGGCCACAGCTTTCCGTTAAACCATAAGCCGTAATCACTGTTTCGAAGCCAAGTTCATCTTTCATTTGGTGGATCATCTCTACCGGTATGACTGCGGCACCGGTTGTCGCACGTTTTAATGTGGAAATATCATGGTTGCGTAAATCCGGGTGGGCGAGCAATGATTGAAACAGGGTAGGTGGCCCGGGTAATACAGAAATTTTATCTTCGGCAATTCTTTTTAATACCAGTGATGCGTCGAATACGGCATGGGGAAGCAGGGTAACGCCTTTTAACAGGCAGGCGAGAATGCCGGCTTTATATCCGAAGCTGTGGAAAAACGGGTTAATAACCAAGTAGCGATCACCTTGCTCCAGGCCAACAATGTCGCTGAACGCGGTAAAGGCGCGCAGGTTTTGCTGGTGGCAGGTCTGCACACCTTTGGGGCTTCCGGTGGTGCCGGAAGTGAAAAGAATGTCAGATACATCCTCGCCTTGCACTTCTGCCATGCGTTGGCTGACTGTTTCTTCTGTGCTTGGGTCCAGCAGGCAGCCGCTGTCAATTAGAGCAGTCCAGGGGATGTGCTCAGCTGTGGTTTTATGCTCGCAGGGAAATACCACGATATTTTCTAAATGGGGTAAGTCTTCAGCGGCCAGTTGTGCGGGGTAGTCGGTATCCAGAAAATGCCCTACTGAGAATACCATTCTGGCGCGACTGGCATTTAATATATAAGCGGCTTCTGATGCTTTATAACGGGTATTCAGCGTTACCAGCACGGCCCCTGCGCACTGCGCTCCGATGGCGGCAATCACCCATTCAATGGTATTCGGTGCCCAAATACCGATACGATCGCCCTTGGCGATACCTTTATTGATCAGCGAAGCAGCCAGTTGGCGGCATTGAGTTTCAAAATCCTTGAAACTGATCTTGTTGCTGCCGTCTTCTAAAAAGATCTGATCACCATAGGTAGCTGCCGCTTGCCTGACAAGTTGGGGGATTGTGGCCGCTGGCATTGCATTCGACATGGTGTGTTCCTTCTCGTTTTCTTTTTATGGCTAGTCTGTTTGAACTATTGGCAGAGGGCGTAACTGTTTGTTTTTACCATTAAATTACCAAACACACGGTATCCCAACAGCTAATAGGTGTCTTAGTCCACTTGGACGATTTTGACGGGAGGTTAACAAACCATAATGGCGGGCGTTATATATCGTCTGACAATTCGGCTTGATTAATGCCCTGTTAATGAAGGCTTGGCAAAAAACTCAAGCAGCAAAATTTAAGCAAAGTTCAAGCAAGGCAAAGACTTAGTGAGGTTCCACATGAGTAAAGTGCTATCCGCGCAGGAAGCCGTCGCCCAGATCAAAGATGGGATGACTGTTGGTATCGGGGGCTGGGGCCCTCGTCGTAAGCCCATGGCTTTGGTGCGTGAGCTGTTACGTTCCGATGTTAAGGATTTAACCATTGTTGCCTACGGCGGCGCAGATGTTGGTATGTTGTGCGCAGCGGGCAAGGTTAAAAAAGTTGTTTATGCCTTTGTGTCGCTCGATTTTATTCCGCTTGAGCCTTATTTCCGTCAGGCGCGTCAGAATGGCGATATTGAAACCATGGAAATTGATGAAGGCATGATGCTTCATGGTTTGCGAGCGGCCTCTTGGAATCTTCCTTATATTCCTACAGCCATTGGTCTGGGGACTGACATTGTTAAGGTTAACCCAGATATTAAAGTCATCGACAGCCCTTATGATGATAAAGAGTGGGTGGCAATGCCTGCACTTAAACTGGACGTGTCGCTGATTCATGTTGATCGTGCCGACGAGCGCGGTGTCTGTCAGATCAAAGGCCCGGATCATTATATGGATGACTGGTTTGCCCGTGCAGCCGAAACCACCATCGTCAGTTGTGATGAGCTGGTCTCCACAGACACCTTCCACAAGGGCGATGAAGCCCGTTATGTTTTCTGGGAGCGGGCACAGACGCAAGCGGTTGTTCATATTCCCGGTGGTGCCCATCCTTCTTCCTGTAGCCCGCTATATGGATTCGATGTGCCGCACTTTAAAGAGTACAACGCATCTGCGAAAGAGGGCGGTTTTGCGGCTTACTTTGAAAAATATATCGAAGGCAAAACCGAAGAAGAATATCAGCAAGCGCTAGGTGGTCTGGATGCTATTCAGAAATTACCGTTACCCGTTTATTAATTCTGCCAAAGAGGAAAATTTACAATGAGTGCAGCTAACGAATACACATTAGCAGAGTTAATGATAGTGGCAGGTGCCGAAGCGTTTCGTAACGATGGCGAAGTGTTAGCAACCGGCATAGGTTTATTACCACGCCTGGCGGCCAGCCTGGCGATGAAAACCTTTAACCCCGATATGATGATGACCGATTCAGAAGCGTATCTGCTGTCTGAACCGAACCCGGTGAGTGGCCGTACTTCCCATGAAGGTCAGGCGCAGGAAACCTGGATGGGATTCTCGCGGATATTCGATAACGTATGGAGCGGCAAGCGTCATGCGTTTGTTGGCCCTTCACAGATCGACCGTTTTGGTCAGGCCAACATTTCGGCATTGGGCGGCACCTACGACAAGCCCAAAGTTCAAATGTTAGGGGCCCGTGGTTTTCCCGGCAATTCAATCAGCCACGGTAATTCCTTCTTTGTGCCTGCCCACAGCAAGCGCGTATTTGTTGATGGCGAAGTGGATGTGGTTTGCTCCATTGGCTACAACCCGGAGCGTTTACCGAAAGGCTACACGCTAGATGAAATCGACGTGCGTAAAGTGGTGACGGATCTTTGTGTGATGGATTGGAACGGCCCTGATCACCAGTTGCGCCTGGTAAGCCTTCACCCTGGTATTACGGTTGAGCAGGTGCTGGAAAACACCGGCTTTGAGGTGCATGTGGAAGGTGATATTCCAACTACACCTGCGCCAACGGCTGAACAACTGGAAATCATTGCGCAGTTAGATCCACAAAACTGGCGCTCCAAACAGCTTAAAGATAACCCTCCGGGTGATCGCAGCTAACAGGTAGCCAAGCCAATAACGTACTGGTTAATCACAGAGTGGGTGGAACAATGACTGAACAAAAAAAAGTAGAAGCAGCGCTGGAAGGCTGGTTCACGCTGGATCGAGGCAAACCTCATTTGCTCGGTACCAAATGCACTTGCTGTGGTACTTACTATTTTCCCAAGCAAAGCACTTATTGTAAAAATCCCGAGTGCGATAGCGAGGAATTTGAGGAAGTACAACTCAGCAGAAAAGGGAAAGTGTGGTCTTTTACTAATGCCTGTTACAAGCCGCCCGAGCCATTTGTGGCGGCTGAACCCTTCGAACCCTACACCATTGCGGCGGTTGAACTTGAACGCGAGAAAATGATTGTACTGGGCCAGGTGGTGACAGGGGTTGAGGTTGCCGATCTTAAAGCCGGTATGGAAATGGAGCTGGTTTTAGATACCTTGTTTGAAACCGATGAAGCCGAAAAACTAACCTGGAAATGGCAACCTGTTTCCGCTTAACCCAAATTTTAATGATTGCCTTTTTATAAACCCAATGGGTAATCAAGGAGTTGTTAAATATGTCTAACGAAATAGCAATTTTAGGCGTTGGAATGCACCCCTGGGGTAAGTGGGGTAAAAACTTTGTTGAATATGGCGTGAAAGCGGCCCGTGACGCCATTAAAGATGCAGGTGTGCCCTGGAAAGATATTCAATTTGTTTCCGGTGCTGCCACCATGCGTTGTGGCTATCCCGGTTATGTCGCCGGTGCTACTTTCGCCCAGGCTTTAGGCTGGCAAGGCGCAGAAGTTAACACCAGTTATGCGGCCTGTGCATCGGGTTCTCAGGCATTGGCGGCGGCCCGTGCAAAAATCCTTTCCGGTGCCTGTGATGTTGCACTGGTGGTTGGTGCAGACACCACCCCTAAAGGTTTTCTGGCACCACAAAAAGGCGAACGCCCGGATGATCCTGATTGGGTTCGATTCCGTTTGGGGATCACCAACCCAACCTACTTTGCGCTGTATGCCCGTCGTCGCGTGGAAATGTATGGCGATACTCAGGAAGATTTTGGTTTAGTCAAAGTCAAAAACGCACAGCATGGCTCTACCAACCCTTATGCCCGCTACAAAAAACAATTCACCATGGACGATATTAATGCCTCTGCCATGGTGGCTGATCCGCTGCGTTTAATGGATATTTGTGCCACTTCTGATGGCGGCGCGGCGTTGATTGTTTCCAGCGTGGATTATGCGAAAAAAATTGGCCGTGGTGATGCTGTGAAGGTCGCTGCGGTATCAACCGTAACTCCCACCTTTGCATCCGCCATTCTGGAAATGCCTGATATTGCCACCGATTCAGCTGCTGCCATGCAAGCTCATAGTTTCCGCGCCTCGTTGCCGAAAAAAGCCTATGAAGAAGCCGGTATTGCTCCTTCGGATGTTGATATTGCCGAGGTGTATGACCTTTCCACCGCGCTGGAAATGGATTGGATGGAAGACTTACAGCTTTGTGAACGCGGTCAGGCCGCTCAGTTGGTGCGTGAAGGTGCCACCAAAATCGGTGGACGTTTACCGGTGAATACCTCCGGTGGTTTGGCCTGCTTTGGCGAGGCAGTGCCCGCCCAGGCTATCGCCCAGATATGCGAACTGACCTGGCAATTACGTGGTGAGGCAAAAGATCGCCAGGTAGAAGGCGCCAAAGTTGGTATTACCGCAAACCAGGGTTTGTTTGGTCACGGTTCTTCTGTAATTGTGAAGCGTTAAGGAGCAGCCATGACAGTATCGTTAAACACTGATCTTTGTGAATTACTCGGCTGTGAATATCCGGTTATTCAAACTGCCATGGGTTGGGTTGCCAATCCCGAACTGGTGGCAGCAACCTGCAACGCCGGTGGCTTTGGATTTTTAGCGGGCGCGGTGATGACACCCGCCGAGGTGGAAGCCGGTATTGAAGCCATTAAGGAAAAAACCGATAAGCCTTTCGGTGTGAACTTTCATATGTACTCACCGGGTGCCAGGGAAATTATCGACATTTGTATCAAGCATAAAGTACGCGCTGTCAGTTACAGCCGTTCGCCTGATAAAGAATCAGTTCAAAAACTGAAAGCTGCCAACATTGTCTGTATTCCGACTGTCGGTGCCTTGAAACACGCGGTTAAGGCCGTGGAAATGGGTGCAGATGCGGTGGTGGTGCAAGGTGGCGAGGGCGGCGGTCATACCGGCCCGGTATCAAGCAATATTTTGTTGCCACAGGTGGTTGATGCGGTTGATGTACCGGTTGTAGCGGCTGGTGGTTTTAAAGATGGCCGTGGTCTGGTAGCGGCGCTTTCTTACGGTGCGGTAGGAATTGCAATGGGTACCCGCTTTTTGTTGACCCAGGAATGTCCGGTGCCCGGTAACACCAAGTCGGAATACATTAAAGCGAAAACCGAGCAGATTATCGTTAGCAAAAAACTCGATGGTATGCCCCAGCGGATGATCAATAACGTTTTCTTGCAGCGCCTGGAAAAAGCCAACCCAGTCAAGCTTTTGTATCTTGCTGTTGTTAACGGTTTGGCGTTCACCAAAATGACCGGCGGAACGCTGCTGAGTATGTTAACCAGCGCCTGGAAGATGAAACAAAGCAACGGCCTGACTTTGACTACCACACTGATGTCTGCCAACGCGCCGATGATGATTCAGGAGGCTATGGTAAAAGGCCACCCGGATAACGGCGTGTTGCCGAGCGGACAGATTGCCGGTGCTATTCAGGATCTCCCTGCTGTTGCTGATTTAATGGAAAGCATTGTTGCTGAAGCAGCCTGCACTTTAGAACGCCTTGATCAACTGGCCGGTGGCAATTCACAAAGCTAATGTTGAACAGCAAGGCTGACGTCGCGCAACAAGGCTGATGCCACACAAAAAATTGCCTGAAACGCTCGAAAAAAAGCGGAACCGGGCAAGCAGAAAATAAGGAAAGAAAAATGGCTTTCGATACGATTATTAATAACGGCATTGCTGAACTTGTTTTCAACAAGCCACCGGTAAACGCTTTCAACTCAAAAGAGTGGGCCGCCATTTCGCAGGAACTGGATGCGCTCGGTGAAAACGACAGTGTGAATGTGATTATCGTTCGTGCAGAAGGGAAAGGTTTTTGCGCGGGTGTAGACATTAAAGAGCTGGCTGCCGATGGCACCAAAATTGTGGCGGTGAATAAAGGGAATTACGACACGTTCCGTTCTGTTCATTTAAATCCCAAGCCGGTGATTGTTGCACTGCATGGCTTTGTTCTGGGTGGCGGTATTGGTGTTGCTGGTGCTGCTGACATTATCGTGGCTTCCGACTGTGCACGTTTCGGAGTACCAGAAATCGACCGTGGTGCCATGGGCGGCGGCGCTCACTTGCAACGCATGTTCCCGGTACAAAAAGTGCGTTACATGTATTTCACTGGTGAATTTATCGATGCCCAGGAAGCTTATCGTTTAGGGGCTATTGAGCGCGTTGTTGCGAAAGAAAATCTGCGTGCCACGGCATTAGAAATTGCGGAAAAAATTGCCGAAAAAAGCCCGGCCATGGTGAAGCTGGCAAAAGAAGCTTTAACCGGTGTTGAAGATGGCAACCTGGAAGATAAATATCGTTGGGAGCAGGGCTTTACACTTCAGGCATATACCGAAGGGGATTCCCAGGAAGCCCGGGATGCCTTTGTCGAAAAGCGTGATGCGGATTTTAAAGCTGAGTAGCAAGCTGTCGGGATATACCGTGCCTGCTTGCCTTGTGCCAGACAACAGAAGACGCTGAGTCGAGGCAGTACAACTAATTGAGGTAGTACAACATGGATCTGAATTATACCGATGAACAAGTCGCGTTTCGTAAAGAGATACGCGAATGGTTAGCAGCCAATGTGCCTGCCAAACCACTGCAATCATTCGATACTGCTGAAGGTTTTGAACAGCACCGCGAGTGGGAAAAGAAACTGGCAGAAGGTAACTGGGGGCTGGTGACCTGGCCCAAGGAATACGGAGGCCGTGGTTGTAATCTGGTTGAATGGTTAATCTTCGAAGAAGAGTATTATCGTGCCAAAGCGCCATTGCGTGTTAATCAGAACGGCATTTTTCTGCTTGGCCCTACATTAATGGAATATGGCACTCCCGAACAGAAAGAGCGTTTTATTACCAAAATGGCCGCCGGTGAAGAAATGTGGGCGCAGGGTTGGTCCGAGCCCGGTGCAGGCAGTGATATGGCAGCGATTCGCTCCAAAGCCATTCGTGATGGCGACGAATATGTATTGAATGGTCAGAAAGTCTGGTCTACTCGCGCCGTATTTGCTGATTGGGTGTTCTGTATTTTCCGAACCGACCCGGACTCATCCCGTCATAAAGGGCTGTCGTTTATTCTGGTGCCGCTGGATACCCCGGGCATTACCGTTCGCCCGATTCCGCAACTGGATGGCCTGCCAGGTTTTGCTGAAATCTTTTTTGACGATGTGCGCGTACCGGTTGAAAACCGCCTTGGCGGAGAAGGCGAGGGTTGGAGCATTGCCATGGCCACTGCCGGTTTTGAACGTGGCCTGATGCTGCGCAGCCCGGCACGCTTCCAGGAAACCGCCAAGCGTTTGGTTGCTTTATATAATGCACACCGAAACGATATTCTGGATTTGAGTATCGAAGATAAAGTTATTAAATGCTTTATGGATGCTGAAGCCTACGCGCTGACCACCTATCAAACAGCTTGCCGCTTAATGAAA
>PDSR01000109.1 GCA_002748575.1 Gammaproteobacteria bacterium | reverse complement strand
TCTTTTTATTTTGCGTGGAGACCCCGATGACTCAACAAGCGAACCCGCGAACAGCTGTGGTTGAGCGAAATACCTTGGAAACTCAAATCAAGGTGGAAGTCAATTTAGATGGCACCGGTAAAAGCCATTTTGAAACAGGGGTACCTTTTTTAGAGCATATGCTGGATCAAGTGGCTCGCCACGGCATGATTGATTTATCCATACAGTGCGATGGCGATGTGCATATTGATGATCATCATTCCACTGAAGATATAGGCATTACCTTTGGTCAGGCCATTAAACAGGCCATTGGTGATAAAAAAGGAATACGCCGATACGGCCATGCCTATGTCCCTTTAGACGAAGCGCTGTCGCGCGTAGCCCTGGATTTATCAGGCCGCCCCGGCTTGTTTATGGATGTGGAGTTTACCCGTGGCACCATTGGCAGCTTTGATACCCAGCTGTTCTGGGAATTTTTTCAAGGATTTGTTAACCACGGCCTGGTGACTTTGCACATAGATAACCTGAAAGGTTTTAATGCCCACCATCAGGCAGAAACGGTTTTTAAGGCGTTTGGTCGGGCGTTGCGTATGGCCATTGAAAGGGATGATCGTATGGCGGGCGTTATGCCTTCCACCAAAGGCTCGCTGTAGCAGTGATACTCACACCAGAACTCATTCATGCTGAGCCACGGTACTAAGGTGGCTCACTTCTCAGGTTGCAGAAATGACAAATACAGTTGCAGTAATTGATTACGGAATGGGGAATCTTCATTCCGCCCATAAAGCATTGGAGCATGTTGCACCCAACAGCAAAGTAATTGTAACCGCCGATGCGGACACCATTTTAACAGCGGATCGAGTTGTGTTTCCCGGTGTGGGTGCGATTCGTGATTGTATGGGCGAGATTCGTCGCCTGGGGTTTGATCAGGTGGTTGCCGAAGCCATCAAGCAAAAGCCCTTTTTGGCAATTTGTGTGGGTATGCAGAGCATGATGGCGCACAGTCAGGAAAACCAGGGTGTTGATTGCTTGAATATTTTCCCGGGCGATGTGAAATTCTTTGGCGAAGACCTGTACGATGCCAGTGGTGAACACTTAAAAGTGCCCCATATGGGTTGGAATCAGGTAAGCCATATCAAAGAAAATCACCCGTTATGGCAGGGCATAGAAAACAATGCCCGGTTTTATTTTGTGCACAGTTATTATGTGGAAACCACAGATCCAACACTAATAGCGGGCGAATGTGAATACGGGTTTAAATTCACCTCGGTGATCAATAAAGACAATGTATTCGCGGTGCAGTTTCACCCCGAAAAAAGCCAAAAGGCCGGTTTGCAGTTATTGCAGAATTTTATGAATTGGGATGGACAAAGTTAAGCGTAAATGACACGCAAGTTACGCCAAGTAAGCCCTTTGAATATCGTAAACGTTTTTATAAAAAATAATTTGAGAGTTAAAAAATGTTAATCATTCCCGCCATAGATTTAAAAGATGGAAAATGTGTTCGTCTTCGCCAGGGAAAAATGGATGATGAAACCATTTTTTCTGATAACCCTGTGGAAGTGGCCAGCCAATGGGTAGAGCAGGGCGCTCGCCGCCTGCACCTGGTGGACTTGAATGGAGCCTTTGATGGCGAGCCGGTGAATGGTGAAATTGTGCGAAGTATTGCCAAAGCATTCCCTGATTTACCAATTCAAATTGGCGGTGGTATTCGCTCGTTCGAAACCATTGAAACCTATTTAAATGCCGGTGTTGATTACGTCATTATTGGTACCAAGGCGGTTAAAGAGCCACAGTTTGTCACCGAGGCATGTGAGAAATTCCCCGGCCATATCATTGTGGGTATTGATGCCAAAAATGGCCTGGTAGCCACCGATGGCTGGGCAGAAGTATCGGAAGTGACTGCCATTGATTGTGCCAGACAGTTTGAATCCGATGGTGTCAGCGCCATTGTTTATACCGACATTGCCCGAGATGGCATGATGCAGGGCGTGAATGTTGAGGCGACGGTAAACCTGGCCAGGTCGATCAACATTCCGGTGATTGCATCGGGTGGCGTTACCAATATTGATGACATAAAAAGCCTTGTGCCGGTTGCCAGCGAAGGTATTTCCGGCGCTATTACTGGCCGGTCTATCTATGAAGGCACGCTGGACCTTCAAGAAGCGCAAACCTATTCCGACAGCTATAGTAAGCAGCCATAAAGGTTAATCACAATGGGCTTAGCAAAACGTATTATTCCCTGCCTGGATGTAGACCAGGGGCGCGTTGTTAAAGGCGTTCAGTTTGTTGATATTCGTGATGCAGGCGATCCGGTCGAGATCGCCCGCCGTTATGATGAAGCAGGCGCTGATGAAATCACCTTTCTTGATATTACCGCCAGCCATGAGGGGCGAGCGACCACGGTTAAAACCGTCGAAAAAATGGCAAGCGAAGTATTTATTCCGCTGACCGTTGGCGGTGGTATTCGCGAGCTGGAAGATATTCGCCGCATGCTTAATGCCGGTGCCGATAAAGTCAGTATTAACACCGCAGCCGTGTTTAATCCTGAATTTGTTGGCGAGGCGGCCGCAAAATTTGGTTCGCAATGTATTGTAGTTGCGATAGATGCCAAACAGGTATCCGCAGAAGGCGAACCATTGCGCTGGGAAATTTTTACCCACGGTGGCCGTAAACCTACCGGTATTGATGCCGTTGCCTGGTCGCAAAAAATGGTTGATCTGGGGGCGGGAGAAATTCTGCTGACCAGTATGGATCGTGATGGCATGAAAAACGGTTTTGATCTTAATGTCACCCGTGCCATCAGCGATGCGGTGACTGTGCCGGTGATTGCTTCCGGGGGTGTTGGCAACCTTCAGCATCTGGCCGATGGTGTGCTGCAAGGAAAAGCCGATGCAGTGCTGGCTGCAAGTATTTTTCACTTTGGTGAATACAGTATTCAGGAAGCCAAAGAATATATGCAAAAGCAGGGCATTGAAATGCGCCTGTAACCGGCGTGTACTGTTAAAAATTAAAGTGTTTCGATTCCGGCGATGGCAAATTCGCTAAATGATCAATAATCGCTTGGGCATCCCACTCTGGTTGCGTAGCTGTGATGGCTGCCTGACTGCCATTCACCAGTTCAGAAACACTTACCAGTTCAACACCATAGCCGGCAAAGCTTTTCTGCCTGGCTTGTAAAAACTCCAGCGTTGTTGGGTAGGGGTGCGCAATAGCGATTGCCGACCCCATGCGTTTGGCGACTCTTAGCAGGCGTTTAAACGCTTTCTCGATATGCTCCGGGTGTGGATCGGCATCCAGAAATACATCGCGCCTTAAACTGGGTATGCCATAGGTATTTGCGGTTTCATGGGCAATCGAATGCGGATTGGTCATGCTGTCGATAAAAAACAGTGAAGTGCCCGATACCTCTTCCATAATCCACGACATGGCCTTTTGATCTGTGGTTAACAGGCTGCCCATATGATTATTAAAACCCACCACATAGGGCAGTTGATTCAGAGAATTTCGTACGGCCTGTTTTACTTCGTATTTGCTGTGAGAAGTAGTAATGCCGCCTTTATCAAGAATATCTCGAACACTGCTTTCCATGGGTAAATGGAGAATCACTTCTTTATTTGAAAAGTAAGCCTGTTCTGCCAAAGCGCTGCCAAAAGGCGTAAAAGGAATCACTGCGTAGGTAAAGGCACCCGATAGACTAATAGCCTTTTCACCGGCTTTCCGGTTATAACCGATATCATCAATAATAATGGCAATTTTAGGCTTAGATTGTTGCCTGATATGAGCAGGTGCCATCGCAAGCTGCATGTTCTGCCCGGGTTTTGCTTCTGTGGCTTTGCCATTTGCCATTGCTACTGCCGTACAAAGGCAAATGCCAGCCATTATAAAAAAGCGAGTGATTGTAATCACACGGTATCCTAACAACAAAGCAATCATGGCTTTGTAATGGTCACAGGGTTTACTGGTTTTGGGTGGCTTGCACCGATTTTGAATAGCTGCTTACTACGTTTAACGCCTTAAGCAAATTCAAAGCCTCGTAAAGCTGATAGTCGGTTTCTTCCAATGGTTTTTTGCCGCTGCCTGCGTGAGGCTGCTTGTCGGCATTGTTGCCATCTTCATCAGGATTTGCCAAATGGCCGCTTAAATCAGCTTCTTTTGCAAAGCTCCCATATTTCAGTTTAGTCAGCTTTGCGTTTTCCACCACGATATCCGGTTCAATTCCCTGAGCCTGAATAGAACGGCCATCCGGAGTGTAATAACGTGCCGTTGTAATCTTTAATGCCCGGTTATTATGCAGTGGCAGCACAGTTTGTACCGAACCTTTACCAAAGCTGGTGGTACCCATAATGACTGCCCGTTTATGATCCTGTAGGGCGCCAGCTACAATTTCAGATGCCGATGCGGAACCACCATTGATCAACACCACCACCGGCATACGATCTAACATATCCCCCGGAGTCGCGCTGAATTTCATTTGCGAATCCGCCAGGCGACCCTTGGTGTAAACCACCAGCCCTTCTTCCAGCAGTAAATCAGATACATCAACGGCAGCCTGTAACACGCCACCGGGATTATTGCGCAAATCCAGCACAATACCTTTAAGTGGCCTTTTGTTCTTTTTAATCAGGTGATTAATGGCTTTTTCCATATCCTGGCCAGTATGAACCTGAAACTGGCTTAAACGAATATAACCAAAATCAGGTGCCAGCATACGCTGCTTAACACTTTGTACCTGAATAACCGCACGGGTAACGCTGATCTCCAATGGCTTATCAATACCCTCGCGTACCACGGTAAGCACAATGTCGGTGCCGGGTTTGCCGCGCATGTGCTTAACTGCTTCGCTAAGGCTTAACCCCTTCACCTGGGTATTACCTATTTTCACGATTAAATCACCAGCCATTACTCCGGCCTTTGCTGCTGGTGTGTCGTCAATCGGTGTGATTACTTTTACATAGCCATCTTCCATGCCCACTTCAATACCCAGGCCACCGAACTCACCGGTGGTATTAATTTGCAGATCCTTATAGGCATCGGGCTGAAGGTATGCGGAATGGGGATCAAGCTCGGTTAACATGCCTTTAACAGCGTTTTCCAGTAACGTTTTATCATCCACTTCTTCCACATAGGCCTGTTTAATGCGATCGAATACGTCGGCAAAAGTTCGCAGCTCGTTAAGTGGCAATACCCCTTGTTCCTGGCCGTCTTTTATAGCTTGCCCGGCAGTAACGGAACTGGTTGGTGATTTGCCCTGTTGATTGGCCGAATCTGCCAATACGGGGGCAGATTGAAGAGAAAGACTTAACGCGAAGGCTAGCCCCCGGGTAACTAAGCGGCTGGGCATTCGAATAACTCCTGTGGTGAAATGATCTAAAGCGAAAATTTAGCCGATACCTGAAAATGGACACTGCAATTTGCAGCCGGTTCCTTATTCAGCCTAGCAAATTCTGTTCGTTATAGCTGAATAATTCGCATTAGATCATGGATTTAGTACGGGGCCAACCGGGAGCTGTGGGTGGTTTTATCTTGTTCAGGTTTGAAGTGTGCCGCAACACCTACCCCCGACACCATTTCTTAGGATTCACCGGCTTACTCGCCCGGCGAATTTCAAAATACAGCCCCGGTTTTGAATGGCCGCCACTGGTGCCGCTGTAGGCAATCACTTCGCCCATTTCCACCCAGTCGCCGGCTTCTTTCAGTAAGCTGTCGTTGTGGCCATATAGCGTGTAGTAACTGTCGCCGTGGTCAATAATGGTCAGCAAGCCAAAGCCGCGCATCCAGTCTGAAAACACGACTCGCCCACGGTGAATGTTTTTAACAGGGGCGTTGCCGTGGGTTCGGATAACAACACCGTTCCAGCGTAAATGGCTGCCCTTACGTTTCGAATGAAACGAACGCACGATTTTGCCTTTGGTGGGCCAGTTAAGCTTTCCTTTGCGTTTTATAAACGGTGTGGTGTCACCCACATTGGCAGGTAAATCTGCCAGGGTTTCCTGTACGGCTTTCAGCAAGTTTTGCAGCTCTTTTTCGTTGGCGGCCAGGTTGCTGATTTGTTTGTCTTTGTCTTTAATCGAGGCGTTTAATCGGGCAATGATTTTTTTGCGATTTTGTTGTGCTTTTTGTAACGATGATTTTTCAACTTCCAGGCGCTTTTTGGCATCTGTTAATTGATCAAGTTTTTTATCCAGTTGTTGCTGGTTGGTTTGCAGCTGGGTAAGGGTGTTATTAAATGCCTGAATGTTTTCTAATCGGGCACGATGAAAATAATCGTAATATTTCAGCACGCGGGCAAGTTTTTCCGGCTCCTGTTGGTTTAGCAGCAGTTTTATATATTCCTGTCGTCCGGTTTGGTAGGCGGCTTGAATGTCGCCCAATAACGCCATTTTTTGTTGGCGTTTGGCAAGCTGCAAATGGCTTTGCTCTTTTTTAAGTTGATTGATTTCCGCCTGCGAATTTTTAATGCTCTGGTTTGTTTTGCGTAGAGTGTTTTGGGTTTTGTTGATTTCCAGTTCGGATTTACGCAGGGCTTCTTCTGTTGCACTGCGGCGCGATTGGGTTTTTTTCAGAATGCGCTGTAACGATACTATTTTCTTTTTGACTTGCTTGAGTTCTTTTTCAGTGCGCGCAGGGTCAACAATATCGTTGTTGGCAAAGGTAACGTTGGATGTGGCAAGGGGCAGCCACAGCACCACAAAAAAAATAACGGCTGGTATTCGTGTTTTTAAGGGTGTGTGGCTGTGCATGGGTTTGTTGTTTGACCAGTGTTTAGTACAGGGGGGTACCCGTCATTTCTTCGGGTTGTTGTTCTCCCATCAGTTTCAGAATCGTGGGTGCAATATCAGAAAGTGCGCCGCCGTTCTCGTTTAATGTCAGGTTCTGGCTGCCAACATATACCAATGGTACCGGGTCGGTGGTGTGTGCGGTATGGGGTTGGCCGCTGATGGGGTCCGACATCTGCTCGCAGTTGCCGTGGTCGGCGGTTATTAACAGGTCGCCATCCACTTCCTTAATAGCAGCAACCACCTGGCCGAGGCTGTGATCCAGCGCCTCAACGGCTTTTACGGCTGCCGGGAATACACCGGTATGGCCCACCATATCACCATTGGCATAGTTGCAGATAATGACATCGTGTTTGCCACCCTTAATAGCGGCCACTAAGCGTTCGGTCACTTCCGGGGCGCTCATTTCCGGTTGCAGATCGTAGGTGGCCACATCGGGGGACTGCACCAGCGAGCGTTCTTCGCCTTCGAACAATTCTTCGCGGCCACCGCTGAAAAAGAAGGTAACGTGGGCGTATTTTTCGGTTTCTGCCAGGCGTAACTGGGTTTTACCGTGGTTGGCCAGGTATTCACCCAATACATTTTTCAGTTCTGTGGGTGGGAATGCACAACTGGTTTTAATGCTGGCGGCGTATTGGGTCAGCATTACAAAGTCGGCAATGGCGGGTACCTTGTTGCGTTTGAATTCGGCAAAATCGGTATCCACAAAGGCGCGGCTGAGCTGGCGGGCGCGGTCGGCGCGGTAGTTCATAAAAATAACCGCATCACCATCGTTTATGGTGGCAGCGGTTTCGCCTTCACCCACAATGGTGGTGGGCTTTACAAACTCATCGGTTTCCTGGCGCTCGTAGGCGGCTTGCAAGCCTGCGGCTGCTGTGGTGGCGCTGAATTCGGCGGTGCCCTGGGTTAGCAGGTTGTACGCTGTTTCGATACGATCCCAGCGATTGTCGCGGTCCATGGCAAAATAGCGACCATTTAATGAGGCAATGCGGCCTTTGCCGGTGGCCTGTAACTGGCTGTCGATTTTTTCGATAGAGGGTTGCGCCGATTGGGGCGGCATGTCGCGGCCATCAAGAAACGCATGTACAAATATCGCTGCTGCACCGCGTTCGTCGGCCAGTTTGATCATGGCACTGATATGGTCTTCGTGGCTGTGAACGCCGCCGGGGGATAGCAAGCCCAGAATATGCACCGCACCGTTGTTGGCAATGGCTTTATCAACGGCCTGGGTCAGCGCTTCATTGCTGAAAAAGTCGCCATCGCTAATGGATTTGGTAATGCGGGTAAAATCCTGATAAACCACTCGGCCGGCACCCAGGTTCATGTGGCCGACTTCAGAGTTACCCATCTGGCCGTCTGGCAGGCCCACATCCATGCCCGATCCCGAGATCAATGTATGTGGGTGGTTTTGCCAAAGATCATCCCATACCGGGGTGTTGGCAGTGCTAATGGCGTTGTCGTCGGCGGGTTTACGGTGGCCAAAGCCATCCAGAACGATTAAAACATGGGGTTTTCTAAACACGGGCATCACTCTATAGCGTGGATTTATGAACAATAACAGCCCACTATTTTAGCGGATTTTGCCCCTTGCTTCACAAGGGTTTTCGTAAGGGTTTGTTGGCAGGTATACTAGCGCGCTGTTTGTGCGTTCAATTAATCGAGGAAACTTCATGGATCGCGTTATCGAATTCGCTATCAATCACCCTGTTTTGGTGGGGGGCTTTTTAGGTCTGTTGGCGGCGTTTATTTTTCTGGAAACCCGCCGAGGCGGAAAATCCGTTTCATCTCAACAGCTTACCAACCTGGTCAATAAGGAAGAAGCACTGGTGCTGGATGTGCGTGATGCCAAGGAATTTAAAGAAGGCCATATCACCGGCTCGAAAAATATCCCTTTCAGTGCTTTGAAAAACAAATTGGGTGAAATTGACCAGTTTAAAGATAAGCCCATCGTACTGGTGTGCAAAATGGGCCAGCATGCCGCAGCAGCCGGTCGAATTCTATCCACATCGGGGTTTAAGGATGTGCGTCGTTTAACCGGTGGTGTGTCAGCCTGGAAGTCTGACGGACTGCCGCTAGTCTCTTAGGTGGGTAATTTATGTCTGAAGTGATTGTATATGCAACCCAGCAATGCCCCTATTGCATGCGGGCAAGGCAACTTCTGGAATCCAAAGGGGTAAACTACACCCTGATTGATGTGTCGCGTGATCCGGCGAAACGTGCAGAAATGGCCGCAAAGGCGGGCAGAACCTCGGTGCCACAGATCTGGATTAATAAAGAACATATCGGCGGCTGTGACGACCTGATGGCTCTGGAGCGTGCCGGTAAACTGGATATAAAGTTGAACGCCTGATCAGGGATCGGCGTTCTATGATTGTAATTAATTAACTATTTATAAAACGAAGGAAGTACCAATGGCAGAACAAGCAGCTAATCAACAGCAAGCGCAAGGGCAGTTCCAACTGCAACGTATTTACATTAAAGATTTATCGTTTGAAGCGCCAAAAGCCCACGAAGTGTTTCGTCAGGAGTGGAAACCGGAAGTGAATCTGGAAGTGAATCACTCGGCAAACAAAGTTGAAGGCGATATTTACGAGGTGGTTTTAAAAGTCACGGTAACGGTTAAGAATCAGGAAAAATCAGCATTTGTTGTTGAAGTTCAGCAGGCCGGGCTGTTCCAGATTGCCGGTATTGAAGGTGTGCAGTTCGAGCATGTGGTAAAAGGTGTGTGCCCTAATATTCTGTTCCCTTATGTTCGTGAAACGATTTCGGATCTGGTTGCCCGCGGTACTTTCCCGCAATTTCTGCTGCAACCGATTAACTTCGAGGCTGCCTTTGTTGAGCAGATGCGCCGCCAGCAACAGCAGCAGGAACAGGCTAACCCTGAATCCCGGCACTAACATCCATCGTTCAATAAAACCCCGGTCAAAAAGCCGGGGTTTTATGTTGCCAGTCTGTTTTCCAGCTTATGTTTCATATTGCCTTGTTTGAACCACAAATTGCGCCCAACACCGGGAATATTATTCGCCTGGTGGCTAATAATGGCTGTCATCTGCATTTAATCGAGCCCTTGGGTTTCGACCTGGAAGAAAAAAAGCTGCGGCGGGCAGGGTTGGATTATAAAGATCTTGCCCGGGTGAGCCGGTATCAGAATTACACTGCCTTTGAGAAAGCGATGGCAGGTCGGCAGATTTATGCAATTACCACCAAAGGCAGCCGCCATTACGATGCCGTGGATTATCAGGCGGGTGATGTGTTGCTTTTTGGTGCTGAAACCCACGGCCTGCACCCGGATGTCATGAACAGTATCAGCCCGGAAAACCGGCTGCGTATTCCCATGCAGGCAACTAACCGCAGCATGAACCTTTCCAACGCGGTGGCGCTGGTCAGTTATGAAGCCTGGCGGCAGCAGGGCTTTAGCGGTGGGCAATAACTATTAAAAGGATCACTATGCCAACATTAAAAGATAAAACCGTTTTTATAACCGGCGCATCCAGAGGCATTGGTTTGGCCATTGCAAAACGTGTCGCCAGGGATGGGGCCAATGTGGTGATTTGTTCAAAAACATCCAACCCACACCCAACCTTGCCGGGGACGATTCACGAAACGGCAACGGTGGTGGAGGAAAACGGTGGCCGGGCACTTGCGATTGAAATGGACGTTCGTGATGAACAAGCGGTGAAAGCTGCCGTTGAAAAAGCGGTGGAAACCTTTGGTGGTATTGATGTTTGCATTAATAATGCCGCTGCGTTCTGGATGGGGCATTCAATGGAAACATCTGCCAAGCGCCATGATCTGTTGTTTGATATTAACGAGCGTGGCACGTATCTGGTTACTGCTGCGTGTTATCCGTATCTTAAACAATCCGATAACCCCCATGTGTTAAGTTTATCGCCGCCTTTGGATATTAAGCCCTTATGGTTTAAATACACATCCCCCTATTCCGTTTCCAAATTTGCGGTGAGTTTATATTCACTGGGCTGGGCGGCGGAATTCAAACCGGATGGTATTGCAGTGAACACGCTCTGGCCAAGAGTGGGTATAGAATCCCCGGCGGCGGTAGTGCATGGTGGTGAGGAGTTGCGAGCAGAATTCAGAAAGCCCGACATTATGGCCGATGCCGCTTATGCGATTCTGACAAAAAACGCGAAAGAATTTACCGGTAATTTTTGCATTGATGACACCTTGCTTTATGAAGAAGGTGAAAGGGATTTTGATCAATACAATGTGGTTCCCGGCCATGCGTTAGTACCAGATTATTTTGTGCCCGAGAATATACCGGCGCCTCCGGGTTTGAAACTCAGCAAATTCCGTTTATATGATTTTGATGAGCAATAGAAACAGTTATTAATAAAAAACAGCGGCTAACCGGCTGCAGTTTTATTCAGGCAGAAAACCAAAATTAAAAGGCGTTTGCGATGCTCGTAAGCGCTTTTTTTTGTTTTTTTTCCAATTTTTTTCTTCATGAAAATCGTTGTTTATAAGCCCCTCCTATTTTTACGCCTATTTTCAGGTGCTTGATTTATATCAGGTTTATTTTTCTAAACGCTTTTTTGTTATTGAGAATCGAAACGATTAATATTTGTATGTGCTTGATTTTAAAAGAAAAATTTTATTTTTCTTGGCTTTTGTGTGTATACTTCACCCTAAGTTAATTGCAAACTGTTTGAGGAGACGGGAGGGCAATATGAAAGGTAGCGCAAAGGTAATTGCAGAACTGAATAAGGTTCTGAAGATAGAGCTGACCTCTATCAACCAATATTTTCTTCACGCTCGCATGTATAAAAACTGGGGCCTGGATGAGCTCAATAGTGCTTGTTACAAAAAATCCATCAAGGATATGAAACAGGCCGATGACTTGATAGAGCGCATTCTGTTTCTGGAAGGCTTACCTAATTTGCAGGAATTGGGAAAACTTTATATTGGTGAGCATACGGAAGAAATGTTGAAACTGGATATGCAATTTCAGTTAGAGCAAATTCCACAAATTAAAGAAGCCATAGTGGTTTGTGGGCAGGAAAAAGATTTTGTCAGCCGTGGCATTCTACAAAATATTCTGAAATATGAAGAAGACTATGTAGATTGGTTGGAAGTTCAGGAGTTTGCTATCGAAAATGCCGGTATGCAAAACTATATTCAATTACAAATGTCCGAAGGAGACTAGCCATGAAAGGTAATCAAAAAATTATTGATGCGTTAAACGGATTGCTTGCCATGGAACTTGCGGCAATGGATCAGTATTTTGTTCATGCCCGTATGTATCAGGATTGGGGTCTGAATAAGCTGTTTGAGCGTATTGATCATGAAGTCGATGATGAAAAAGGTCATGCATCAAAACTGATCGAACGGATGCTGTTTTTAGAAGGCACGCCGGATATGTCGAAGCGCGATGGTTTAAAAATAGGAACCGATGTTGTTTCGATGTTGGAAAGTGATTTGCGTATTGAGTATGCCGTACATGCAGCGTTAAAAGATGCTATTGCACTGTGTGGAAAAGAGAAGGATTTTGTTACGCGGAGCGTGCTGAAAATATTGCTGGATGATACCGAGGTGGATCATGCTCACTGGCTGGAACAGCAGTTGAAATTGATCAAAATGGTGGGTAAGAAAAATTATCTGCAATCGCAAATGTAATTTGCTAAAGAAGCCATTAATTTCAGGCGCTGTAAAAAAACTTGGCTGGTTTTTTGCGGCGCCTGAAATGTTTTAAATCAGCTTTAACTAAAGAATTAAAACTAACCTGAAAAGTCTAACGTAAAGCCCAGCCGTGCGCTAAATCCGTTACCCGGTAAAAAAGTTGGCAGGTCGGGGTTTGAACGCTCCCTTATCACAAAAGTGGAGTTGTAGTTTTTATTGGTAATATTATCCAGCTTTAAAAACACGTTAAAAAAATCATTTATTTTTGCTGTGCCGCGCAAGCCAAACGAGACAAAACCAGCGTTATCTAATGTGTTTTCATGATCTACCGGGTTGTCAGTGGGTACCCAGTAAAACGAAGGGCCTGCCATGAAATACTCGCCTTTATACAGCAGTTCACCACTGATGATATGATCGGGCACACCGGCAATGCGATTGCCGCTGAAAATACCGTCGTCAAAATAAAAATCACTGTAAATGGCTTCAGTTTTATATTTGCCACCGATTTCCAGCGTGATCGCTTCCTGGGGTTCCAGGTTTTGAAAGAACGCCTGTGAGAGATTGGTTAAAACGGGATTTAAAGCGGTGCCAATATATTCCCAATAGGTGGGGATTTCTTTGGCTTCGCTGATGTTGGCAAACAGCCTTAAGTCGATATGGCCCGGTTGATAAATAATACCCAGTTTTGGTGTTAATAAGTTCCAGGTTTCATTGATTGCTGTGCCATCCTGTTGTTTGCTGCCATTTCTTTGTGATTGGGTATGTTGTACTTGCCCGTTTAAAATCCATTCGGGTAACAGCGTTAAATCAAACTGTGCTGCAATGGTAGTGTTGGTAGCAGCAAGGTCAAAGCGGGCATAGTTCTTTAACCGGTTGCCATTAAGCGGATGATTGCCAAAATAATTCCTTGGCATATCGCTATCGTTGTAGTCAATGCCCAGTTGGTAATGGAAATAGTTAGTTACGAAATGGTCAAAGGTGTAGTGTATTCCGGTTAACGTGGAATCAGTTTCAATATGGCTCATCGGGTCTACAAAGGCATCATCGGTAGCCTGGTAATAAACCCCAAAGTAATGTTCGCTGCGTTCCAGAGTCAGCTGAGTCTGGTTGCTCAGGCGTGTTTGTTTTACGGTGCGATGTGGATCACGTTTATAAATATTCATGCCAATATCAAACAGCTCATCGCCATCGCCGTATACGGATGTCGGGTCGGATTTTGCTTTCTCGGCGGTCAGCACAAATGGCATATCAAAATGCAATTCGGTTTTTCTAAGATGGGTTTGGTTAAACAGGTTGGGTGCTAATTGCAGGGTTGCATTGGCTAAGTAATTTGATTTGCTGGAATCTGAGTGGTGTCGGTAGCCAGTGCTGCTTTGTTCACTGAAACCAAGCTGGTAGGTTAGCTGATTAAACTGATGTTGATGATTGAATAAAAATGCCTGTTGTCCGAAAGAACCGCTTTCTGCGTGTACCCGGTTTTTATTGCCGCCGCTGATATCGTTAATAAAATTAATATCACCACCCAGAGTCATGGCACCAGGTACCCGGCTGTTAGCGCCACGGTGTACTGAAATGGCTTCGGCGTTTCTTAAATCCATGGTGCCCATCACAAACGAACCATCGGCTTCGTTAATGGGTAAATTGTTTTCCCGTATCAGCACGCCGCGGCTAACGGGGTTGCCTTGCAAGCCGGAGCCACGAATATTTAAACGGGGCTGATCCAATCCGCCAAAAAATTCCTGCACAATAATGCCGGGCTGATTTCCCAGTGCATCGGTTAACGTCACCATGCTGGGTTTATCGCTGGTTTCAATAAGATTGGTGCCCCCTGGAACCGCGCCCAGGCGTTCTTCCAGCCGGTAAATGTCGTTGATGGGTAGCCCGTTGGCCGAACCGGTCACTTCCATGGTTTCCAATGTTTCCTGTTGGGCGAAAACGGGGAGTGAGCAGGCAGTCATAGTGGCTGTCAGCAATAGCGGGTTTAACTGTGCAAACAGGGTGTTGATGGGGTTAACAATTTGTTTAAGCATAATAATTTTAATGCCGCGAAATAATGGCTTGATCAGTATGCCTATATTAATGATTCGCATTCTTTAATACAAACCGTTCGCATTTGATACGGGTTGCTAATTCCTTTACTATGCCCGCCAAATTGTTATTACTCTCGGAAACAACATCATGAAGTTTTCAAAACGTAACAGCCTATTGTTATTAGGCTGTTTGCTGGCTATTGCGCCGATGACGGCACAAAGTAATACGGCTGATAGAGCTATTCAAACCATGGAGCGATCCTACTCTTCAAGTGCCAGGTCGCAGCAGCGTATTAATCGCCTCGACGACGAAGCACGTCAGCTGCTGGAACAGTACCGCGTAGTAACCCGCCAAACTGAAAATTTACAGGTATACAATCAACAGCTGCAAATTCTGATTAAATCGCAACTGCAGGAAATGCAATCCATTCAACAGCAGATCGAAGAAATCGAAGTAACACAGCAGGAAATTACTCCGCTGATGCTGCGCATGGTTGATAGCCTGGAGCAATTCATTGCGTTAGATGTGCCGTTTCTGCCAACAGAACGCCAGCAGCGGTTAGAGAAGCTGAAAGTGACTTTAAACCGGGCCGATGTTTCTGTATCGGAAAAGTTTCGCCAGGTGATCGAAGCTTACCAGATCGAAAATGATTATGGGCGTACCATCGAAGCTTACCGGGCGGAATTAAAAGGGCCGCAGGGCGATGCTCGCACCGTAGACTTTTTGCGTATTGGTCGGGTCGCGTTGTACTACCAAACTCTGGATGGTACCGAAATGGGAGTGTGGGATAAATTATCGGGTCAGTGGCAACCGCTCGACAGCCAGTACCGCAGTGCAATAAATAAGGGGTTACGCATTGCCCGCAAGCAGGCGGCACCGGATCTGTTAGTGCTGCCAGTTGAAGCACCTGTAGCAGGAGTTCAATAATGAAATTGATGAACAGCTTGTGGGTATTGAAGGCGCTGGTATTGAAGAGGGCGTTGTTAAGCTTTTTATTAGTGGGTTTAATGGCAGGAAGCACTTTTAGCTGGGCTGGTAGTGATACTGCTAAACCGGGCTCCCTGGATGAATTGCTTAAGCAGGTTAAAGCTTCCCAGGGGGAAGAAGGGCGGCGCAATAAAGTGCGCGAGCAGCGTTTTATCGCTGCCAGAAATCAGCAAAAACAACTGCTTCGCCAGGCGGAAAAAACCCTTGCTGATACCGAAGCTGAAAGCGAGCGTTTAAAAACAGCATTTGAAGAGAACGAAGCGCAACTCACAGAGCTATCTGAAATATTGCATCAGCGCACCGGTACTTTGGGGGAAATGTTTGGTGTGGTGCGTCAGTCTGCCGGTGATCTGCAAGCGCTGATTGAAAATTCGCTGGTATCATCACAGTTTAAGCAGCGCTCTGCCAGCCTGGAAAAGCTGGCCAGTTCCAAAGCCCTGCCTAATGTTACCGAGCTGGAAACCCTGTGGTATCTGTTACAGCAGGAAATGACCGAATCGGGAAAAGTGGTTAAATACCCGGCCACCGTGGTATCTGCCCATGGCAATGCCAGTGAAAAACCGGTGGTACGTATCGGTACCTTTACGGCGGTTTCCGAAGGTCAGTATCTGAATTTTCTGCCCGAAACCCAACAGCTGATGATGTTATCCCGCCAGCCCGGTCAGCCCCATAAGTCGCTGGCTGAAGATATTGCCAAGGCCGATTCTGGCCTTGTCAGTATGACCATTGATCCTGCCCGTGGCGCAATTCTGGGTATGCTGGTGAGAACGCCCAGTGTGCTGGAAAGAGTCAACCAGGGTGGTTTGATTGGTTACATTATTCTGGGCCTGGGTGTATTGGGTTTGGTGATTGCGATCTATCGCCTGTTGAGCCTGTATGTGGTTGGCCAGCAAATAAAAGCGCAGCTGGCGGCGTTGGATAAGCCCAGTGATAAAAACCCCTTGGGGCGCATTATGGGGGTTTTCAAGCAGCATCAAAATGATGATATAGAAACGCTGGAACTTCGGCTGGATGAAGCCATTTTAAAGGAAACGCCGGTGCTGGCTCGTGGTGTTCGCATCGTCAAGCTGCTGGCAGCCATTGCGCCGCTGTTGGGCCTGCTGGGTACCGTGGTGGGTATGATTGGTACCTTCCAGGCTATTTCCCTGTTTGGTACTGGCGATCCAAAATTAATGGCCGGTGGTATTTCCCAGGCACTGGTCACCACCATGCTGGGGTTAATTGTGGCGGTGCCGCTGTTGTTTTTACATGCAGCACTGGCAGCACGCAGTCAGCGGTTTATTCAAATTCTTGATGAGCAAAGCGCTGGCTTGATTGCCCATCAGTTAGAACGATCATGAGCTGGTTAGATTTACAATACAATTTGCACCAGTTTTTTGAAAGCGGCGGCATTGCGTTGTGGATGATTGCAGCCACCATGTGCCTGTTGTGGGTGCTGGCGGTGGAGCGTTATCTGTATATTTACCGCTGGTATCCCAGGTTGTCGCAACAGTGGGTGTCCCATTGGGCGCAGCGTCAGGATAAAACCACCTGGCAGTCCCGCCGCCTGCGCGAACTGATGATTTCCGATGCCAGTCTGCACTTGCATGCCGGCTTACCGCTGTTAAAAGTGCTGGTAACACTGTGCCCGCTGTTAGGTTTGCTGGGTACCGTGATCGGCATGATAGAAGTATTCGATACCATGGCCATGCTGGGCACCACTAATGCCAGAGCCATGGCATCCGGTATTTCCCGGGCAACCATTTCCACCATGGCAGGCATGGTGGTGGCGCTGCCGGGATTGTATGCTCACAGCCAGTTGGAACAGCGTGCCAAACGCGAAACTCAGCGCTTGGTTGATCAGTTAACTTATTAAACGAGATTAGAGAAGCGAACATGCGCCATCGACGACATGATCAAATCATAGATGACGACAACGGCATTGATATGACACCGATGCTCGACATTGTTTTTATCATGTTGATTTTCTTTGTAGTAACCACTTCTTTTGTGAAAGAGTCGGGGATTGATGTTAACCGCCCCAGTGCACAAACCGCTGAAGTGAAAGAGCGTGGCAATATTCTGGTGGCTATTGATGCCGCAGGACAGATCTGGATTGATAAGCGTGTTGTTGATATTCGTGCAGTACGTGCCAATGTGGAGCGCTTACATGCTGAAAACCCCCAGGGTACTGTGGTGATTCAATCGGACGTTGATGCTAAAACCGGGCTGTTGGTAAAAGTGATGGATCAGGTGCGCCTGGCGGGGGTGGCTAATGTATCCATTGCGGCGCAGGCAGAAGGCAGCTGATTATGACACAACCAGTGAAACCTGATACTCAGGCCGGTGCCGATCAGCTCTTGGAAATTCATGCCTTGAGGCATTCTGGCCTGATGAGAATTCCGCTGGCAGTGGTGTTCGGGCTGCTGGTGTCAATGGCGGTATTATTACTGATGCAAAGCCTGGTGATCCAGCGTAAGGCGATAGCCTCTCACGATTATGATTTTGATGTGATTGAATTTGTGCGCCTGAAAAAAGACACCGACGTTGATACCCGCGAAAGACGTATTCCTGAAAAGCCAAAGCCCCCGGAAAAATTGCAACCGCAAAAAATCGATGTGGCAATGAATCAGGATTTATCAAACGCCGATTTTGAATTTGATTTGCCGAAAATGGATTTGCCCAGAAGTGTCACCGGCGGCCCGCGATTAGGTGGTTTGATGAACCATTCAACGGGCAGCTCAGACAGCAGCGTGATACCCCTGGTAAGAATCCAGCCGCAATATCCACGCAGAGCTGCCATGAATGGTACTCAGGGAGAGGTGATTGTAGGGTTCACTATTACCCCGGCAGGAACCGTGAAAGATGTGAGTATTATTGAGGCAAAGCCCCGCGGTGTTTTCGAACGAGCCGCCAAGCGTGCCATTTTAAAGTGGAAATTCAAGCCTAAATTTGTCGATGGCAAAGCGGTATCGCAACAGGCGCAACAAAAACTTGTATTTAAGTTGAATGGTTAAAATGCGTAATGTTCGTGTTCTTATTGGTTTAATATTCCTGGTATTGTCGGTGTGTCATGCCGGTGCTGCCAGTAAAAATGATAAAGAACCCTCGGTATCTGCCTGGACCAGCCAGCATTTAAATAAAGTGGGAGCGTTGCTGGCAGAAGATCAATACACAAAAGCCCGCGAAAAACTGAATTCACTGTTATCGTCGGTAAAGGATAATTCTTTTGAAGCGGGCCTGGTTAATCAGGCGTTTGCCTATAGTTATGCGCTACAGGAAAACTATCCCCAGGCCATTGCTTATTTCGAACGTGCCATGCCCGGTTTGTCGGCCTCTTTTGCTCAGACTCAAAAAACCCGTTTTGATCTTGGTCAGTTGTATATGGCCGAAGAGCACTATCAAAAAGCTGTTGATATATTAAAGTTGTGGATAAAAGATACCGATAAAGACAGCGCCCAGGCGAATATTTTAGTGGGTAATTCCTACGCTCAGCTGGAACAGCCATTAACAGCCATTCCCTATGTAAAAAAGGCGCTGGCGTTAAATAAAGCGGCGGGCAACGGGCCTAAGGAATCCTGGTATCAGCTTTTATTATCACTTTATTATGATACCGATAATTACCGCGCGAGCGTTAAGTTATTGCCAGTAGTGATTGAGCTGTTTCCAGATCGCGCAACCTACTGGAAGCAGTTAGGCTCGGTTCATTTGCAGTTGAAAGACTTTAAAGCGGGTGCTGCGGCATTGGAAATTGCCTGGCAGAATGGTTTACTGACAACAGAGTCTGAACTGTTAAGGCTGGCTAATTTAATGCTGCATAATGATATGCCCGACAGAGCAGGCAGGCTGCTGGCGCAGTCATTGAAAGACTCACTGATTGAAAGCAATGAAAAACACTGGCAGATGCTGGGTGATTCCTGGTTGTTATCAAGGGAGTTTGATAAAGCGGTTGCGGCGCTATCTAAGGCTGCGACCTTTGCCACTGATGGCAACCTTAATGAGCGGATCGCCAGAATACTGATTGATAAAGGCGACTGGCAACAAGCCAAACAGCAATTATACCTGGCGCTTAAAAAAGGAAAATTAAAATACCCGGGGAATACTTATTTGCTGTTGGGGATTGCCGAGATTGAGCTGGATCAGAAAGACCAGGCCCGAAAAGCCTTTAATAAAGCCATTAAGTATAAGAAAACTAAAAAATCCGCTACTCAATGGCTTAAATTTATTGATCAGAATGCATAAGAGACCAACGCTTTTTTGCTAGGCGCAAAATGATCTAAGCGTATGTGAATCCTGAAATGGCAGGCTCATGTATTCTGTAAAAAATTCATATTGCCTGTTGGGATTATTGATAGCCTCCAGACAGGTTTCAGCCCAGCTATGATTCTCGGTATTAAGCATCATTACCATAATGCGCTGGCTGACAATATCAGCAATCTGGCTGGCGCGTTCGAACTGTCGTTGATGGGCCAGCATGTTAGTGGCATAAATGGTCGACAGTGCAGCTTCGGTTGCCAGGTCAACATGGTTAACATCTTTGCGTTGCAGAGCGCTTGATGTTAAATCCAGGGAACAGCCAGCGAAAGGAATGGCAGCATTCCAGTTTTCTTCTTCGTAGTGATTACCGGCTTCAAGCATCCAGTTTAGCCAGTAGTCTGATAGCTGGCTTTGCGGTAAGCGGGTTAGTTCATTGCGATGATTGGGGCATAAAAAATACATGGCATTCTTCCTTATTAAGCGAACTCTTACTGGTGAGTTCAGGGCCGTTACTCATCAATAGCCAGTGTGTGTTATCAATCTTTAAATGAGAACATTTCTCAATTATTGCACTGCTTTTTCTGCATTGCAAATAATTATCATTTACATTAATCTTGCTGCTCATTCCATTCAGATTTATTGCAAGAGAACTTGATGAGCGACATTAGTGATTATTCGGCGGCCTTGGTGTTTGGGTCAGATACTGGTAATACAGAAGAAATTGGTGAAAAAATTGTCGATGCCCTGGCAGAACGGGCATGCCCGGTTGAAATGATTAACGTCAACGAAGCCAGTGCAGAGGTGTTGGAGTCTTTCGACTTTTTAATCATGGGGATTCCAACCTGGGACTTTGGCGGTATTCAGGAGGATTGGGAAGAGTTTGAAGATGAGCTGGCCGATACTGACCTGAGTGGCAAAGTGATAGCGATTTATGGATTGGGCGATCAATTCGGTTACGCCGATTACTTTGTGGATGCTATGGGCTGGCTATACGACCGGGTGAAAGATAAAGGCGTTCACGTTATTGGATTCTGGCCCAACGAAGGTTATGAGTTCAGTGCTTCCAAAGGGTTAATTGATAAGAAGGGTACAACATTTTGTGGGCTGGTGATCGATGAAGATCAGCAGTTCGAATTAACCGACCAGCGTGTCGCCACCTGGATTGAGCAGATTACCACCGAGATTGCTAATCTGTAAATGGTAGCTGATAGCGCCTGAAAAAGCCGGAAGTCCCGAACGTTCAGGCGCTATTAGAATAACCCGAGCTTTTTTCAATACTCCTTAATGTCCCAATTAAATATAAGTATCACAAATTAAATCCGTAAATCCTTATGCCTGCACTGTCTGCCATGTATAGCCCTGAACAATTATCGCCATACATAATCACGCAACAGTCCGGCCAGCCTGAATGGATTTCGAAGATCACCTTTACCAGTTCAAAATCTTATCAAAGAACAACCCGCCACCCTTTGACTATCAGCGGATCAAAGAACCGCAGGTTGGCGAGTTGGCCCGTTATTTAATCGCCAAATCCGAAGATAACCCGGCCTTTGCAGCCGTGCTCAACAGTTTTTGCCTGAAATCCGATAGTCTGGTGAACCCTTACGACACCGAACTGGATGAAGCCTATCGCAAAGCACTCACGTTCAGCTTGTTAACCTGCCATATCTGGTACCGCAAGCAACGCAGCACGTTCATTTTTAATGATACAAACGATGTTTTTTGCCATCCTCATCGCCCCGACTTCTTTCGCAACGATCCACCCTTCACGCCCCCCTGGGCTGTGGGTGGCGGCGGTGGAACGGGTGTAAGTGGCGGTGGTAATGGCGGCAGTTCAACAGCTTTATCGCCGGCTGCCCCTGAAGATGACGTAGTGTATGAATCGGAATCCATTCGTGCCTATATGGAACAAAAGCGCCGTATGAGCCAGTATGTTGAACCGTTAGGGAGCAGCTCCAAAGGCACCCGCCCGGCTAATACGTTTATCCACTGGCTGGAAATCAACCTGTATTACGCCGACCAGCACCAAACCCCCGTTTTTGATCATCCCTATCAAATCACCTTGCCAGATGGTTCGGTACGCAATGGTAAGCTCAATCGAAATGGCTATGCCCGGCTGGATGGCATTCCCAAGGGCAAAGTTCGTCTGGAAATCAATGCCGACCCCAGCCAGCGCTTCAAATTAAGCAACCTTCACGAACAGCTGGACGCCACCTTAAACCAACTGGTACAGCAAGCTGCCCAGGATAGCCAGTGGCAAGACGCTGGCAATGCCCATATCAATCCCCTTGAAAAGGGCCTGGTGTATATTGGGGCATTGATGATGGGCGGCGTGGATATGGTGTCGGATCTGTGGGCCTTTGCCAAACTGGTTAGCCAGGGTTTGGTAAAAGCAGAACAGGCCTATCTGGATTTATTGGAGGATTTTTTCAACGGTGATGTCCGTGCCATTCAGAAAAAGCTGGAAGCCGCTCATCAGGCCGCTGTGGGCACCTATCAAGGTGCATCCGAAGCTGCTGAAGCCCTTTATCTGTTAGTGACCGACGAAGAAACCTGGGAGATTCTCACCCAATTTGTGGAAGACTACTGGGAAGCCAGTTCCGGTGTGGATCTGACCCGTGCCTCCGCCCCCATGATCATTGAGATTTTAGTCACCCTGTTAACCGCCGGTGCAGGCTCACCGATATTGGCCGCAAACCTGGGCAAAGCCGCACAATTAACCGATCAAGCGGTAGGCATACTGCAAAAGATTGTTAAGGTAAAAAAAGCCCTGGGGCAAAAGATTACCAAGCATTCCGCCACCTCAAAGCAAATCGTGATACCGATTAAACAAGCGGTTCACAGTAACAAAAGCACCACACCGGATTGGACGCAGGTAAAATACCCGAAAGACTTCGCCCAGCGCATTGCCGCCAAGCGTTTTCAAGCGGCCAGCCTGGCCGAAGCCCAGGCGCAACTGACCAGGCGCCGCAAGGAAATCGCCAAACAGGGCTACCAGCCCAAATATAACGATGCCGAATTGGCTTATATCGCCCAACATGGGAACATAGCGCAGGAACGGTTTCAGGTACGCTTTATGGAAACCCGCTACCTGATCAACCGGGAAACGCCCGACATTCCCCTGAGCGGAGCCTTGGGCTTACCCATGCAAGGCGAAACCGGCAAAGGAGCCAAATACTGGTCAACCAGCCTGGATCAACTGGAAGATGCCGACAGCGATCCCCGGCTGGTTGCCGAAAAGCTGGGCTTGACCTACAAACCGGGCGAAGATTACTCGCTGGTGATTATCGATACCGAAAAAGCGATACCCCTGACCGGCGTAAAAAGCGTTCCGGCCACCTTTGAAAATGTCAGTGAATTTGCCAATACTGAACTTCCGGGCAAGTTTCCGGCTACCTTTACCGACAAGGCAATGAATGCGACATTTCAGGAAGATTATGCCAGGCATTATAAGGCGGCTGAGGCAGCGGGGGCATTTGAAAATGAATGGTCGGAAAAAAAATTCTCAAAGTACTTGAGAAGTACTGATTTAAGTGCAAACGAAAAAAAGCTTATGAAACGGCGATTCAAGATGCACAAAATTATTGGCAATAACGAAGACTACCTCGGCGATGGACTGACAAAAAACAACAATGCTGCTATCAACCAGCAATACGGTGTTGTTGAAACACTTAATTTTGAACGGAAAGAAATCAACTTGAAGCAACTGGATGAAGTGAATGCAATTACCATTATTACTGATCTGAGGACTCTATGATGTTTACTCCAAAATACCCCTTATTGAAACCCCTGGAAAAGATAACACGCCATGACCAATTACCTGATGGTGCAGTCGTTATCGCAGAGTTAAGAGAAGGGCCAACGGACTACGATCCCTGTTATCTGTTCGTAAAACGAGGTAATCAGCTTTCCATATTACTCACTTATATTATGCGTCTGAAAACCGGTGAGCTCTATACCTGCGATCAATACGATTTTCCATTAAAAGCCCTTTCCTGGTTTCCCCGAGCACTTGAAGACTTCAGAAAACCGCCTGCCGAAGGCGGTTTACATGCCGGTGCATTAATCAGCAAGGATCAAGATGTTGATGGTGAAATGCTGGCGGTGGGTAGCACCACGCAAGGTTATAACATTACCAACTGGTCAAGGGATGCTGACGGTGTTGATGCTGATCCAGATTATTATGATCCAACCGAATTTGATCTGGATTATGACCTGCTCTACGACCACGGCCTGCTGGAGCTATGGACATCATTAGGGGAGCAGTATGAGCAGGGTGTATTTGATGACTAACGATTTTTATGCACACGATCCCGATTTTAGGCCGCCAATCTGAGACCCTTATGAGTTATATTCAAAACTACCCCTTATTAAAACCCTTGGAAAAGATAACACGCCATGATCAGCTTCCTGATGAAGCAGTCGTTATTGCAGAGTTAAGAAAAGGGCCAACGGACTATGACCCCTGTTATCTGTTCGTAAAACGAGGTAATCAGCTGTCTATATTGAATACTCATATCATGGGCCTTAAAAGTGGTGATCGCTATGTGTGTCACCAATTCGACTTCCCGTTAAAAGTCCTTTCCTGGTTTCCTCAAGCCCTTGAAGCCTTCAGAAAACCACCAGCCGAAGGTGGTTTACATGCCGGTGCATTGATCAGCAAAGATCAGGATGTTGATGGTGAAATGCTGGCGGTGGGTAGCACCACGCAAGGCTACAACATTACCAACTGGTCAAGGGATGCTGATGGTGTTGATGCACATCCAGATTACTATGAACCAACCACATTTGATTTAGATTATGATCTACTCTACGACCACGGTCTGTTGGAGCTATGGACATCATTAGGGGAGCAGTATGAGCAGGGTGTATTTGATGACTAACGATTTTTATGCACACGATCCCGATTTTAGGCCGCCAATGTGAGACCCTTATGAGTTATATTCAAAACTACCCGTTATTGAAGCCCCTGGAAAAGATAATACGCCATGATCAGCTTCCTGATGGCGCAGTCGTTATTGCAGAGCTAAGAAAAGGGCCAACGGACTACGATACCTGTTATCTGTTTGTGCAGAGAGACAACCAGCTTTCGATATTAATCACCTATATCATGCGCTTTAAAGGCAATGATCGGTATGTATGTTATCAATACGACTTTCCCTTAAAAGTCCTTTCCTGGTTTCCCCAAGCCCTTGAAGCGTTCAGAAAGCC
>PDSR01000108.1 GCA_002748575.1 Gammaproteobacteria bacterium | reverse complement strand
TATGCCCCAGGTAAAGCGGTTGAATTCGTCTTCTTGCGGGTTGATGCCGCTGGTCCAGTTTTTATTGGAAAAGGGCGGGTTGGCCACGGCAAAGTCAAAGGTTTTAAGCTGACCGTTTGCGTCTTTCCACTGCGGGTCGCTGATGGTATTGCCTTTCCAGATTTTCGCGGTGGCATTGTTGTGTAAAATCATGTTCATGCGTGCCAGTGCGCTGGTGGCGTTGTCCATTTCCTGGCCAAAAATACTCAAACCACGGGGCGCTTCATCACTGGCTTTTAACAATAGCGAGCCAGAGCCACAGGTGGGGTCATACACGGTGGCATCTTGTGGGGTGTCGCTATTGATGCCTATGACCTTGGCGAGAATGCGCGATACTTCGGAGGGTGTATAGAACTGGCCTTTGGATTTGCCGGATTCAGTGGCGAAATGACGCATCAGGTATTCGTAAGCGTCACCCAGAAGGTCATCGCCATCAGCGCGGTTGCCGCCAAGATTCAGTCCGGCAAAAATACCGACCAGATTACCCAGGCGGTCGACCATTTCCTTGCCTTTGCCGAGCTTGTCTTCATCGTTAAAGTCGGCAACATCGATCACGCCTTTCAGGTCGTTCTCTTCGGCCAGGGCGCTGATAAGCTTGTTAATTTTGTCGCCGATTTCTTTATCGCCTTTGAGTGCGAGCAGATCATCAAAACTGGCTCCGTTTGGCACCACAATCATGCCATAGGGGTCGCCTTTGTATTTATCAGAGACATACTTCATAAACAGCATGGTCAGCACGTAGTCTTTGTACTGGCTGGCATCCATACCGCCACGCAGCTCGTCGCAGCTGGCCCAAAGGGAGGAATAAAGTTCGGTTTTCTTAATGGCCATTTGGGTTCCTTAGTCTTTAATCGCTTGGCCTTTGGCCTGTATACGTTCCAATAATTGGTTTAACTCGCCGTTAAATAATTCACACCATTTATCTAGCGCTTTTAAGCCCACCCTGATTGATTACCCTATCACGGTTATGTCTTTTCTCAACTTATTTGAGTTTAAGTCAAAGGCAAGCAGTAGGCAGCTGAATATATAGCTGCCGTTCCACCGTCGCTGTTCTATAATGACAACCCAGATTGTAACCATTTAACCGCAAAACGCTTTGGATCATTTATGAGTGGCACTCTTTACGTTGTATCAGCACCTTCCGGTGCCGGGAAAACAAGCCTGGTGAAAGCGCTTGTTGACAGCACCGAGCATGTGAAAGTTTCTGTTTCTCACACCACTCGCGAAATAAGGCCCGGCGAAACCGATGGCGTCAATTATCACTTTGTTAATATTGACCAGTTCGAGCAAATGCTCGGTAATGCCGACTTTCTGGAACAGGCGGAAGTATTTGGCAATTACTATGGCACTTCAAAATCCTGGGTCATGGAGCAATTAGCCAATGGCGAGGACGTGATTCTGGAAATCGACTGGCAGGGCGCGGCCCAAATCCGTCAACATATGCAGGACACGGTGGGCATTTTCATACTGCCACCATCCCAACAGGCGTTACAGGAGCGTCTGACCGGTCGCGGCCAGGATTCAGCCGACGTCATTAATAAGCGCATGGCACAGGCAAAACAAGAAATGAGCCATCATGTAGAATATGATTATCTGGTGATTAACGACGATTTTGATACAGCCCTTAGCGAGCTTAAAGCCATTCTAAGTGCCCAGCGCCTGAAAATTAACCACCAGTTGCAGGAAAATGCGCAGCTGTTACAGGATTTACTGAGCTAGCATGCAGCCACATCCCTTGTATTGTGCTGCATTGCCCGTTAAAATCCGCACCCTTTAGCTGGGCAATCGACCAATGCCTGACTAAACTACTGAAACATGACTGATTCCTAACGAGGATATTATGGCCAGGGTTACCGTTGACGATTGCTTAGATAACGTTGAAAACCGCTTTCAATTAGTATTGGTGGCATCCAAACGCGCACGCCAGTTAGCCACCGGCGGTAAAGACCCAATGGTAGATTGGGAAAACGATAAGCCTACCGTGGTAGCACTGCGTGAAATTGCCGATGGCCATGTGGATCGCACCATTCTTGATGATGAAAGATCACAGCCTGAAAACGTGCCTTTGCCACCTATGCTGTAGGCCTTCAGCACGCTTTATTCTTACCCGCATTTTAAAAAAGCCACTAACCGCTGCATTTAGTGGCTTTTTGCTTCCTTCAGGTAGTTCTCATTCCCGCCTATTACCAGTACACTAAAAGTTAATTGTGTAAAGGAGTGGGCGTTGCAATCCCTTGAAAGTCTTACTGAAAAATTAAACTATTTAGCTCCGAATCAGGTCGAGACGATTATTCGTGCCTACCATTTCGCAAAAGATGCCCACGAAGGCCAGTTTCGCCGTAGCGGTGATCCTTACATTATTCATCCGGTAGCGGTGTGCCAGATTCTGGCAGATATGCATATGGACCCGCAAAGCCTGATGGCCGCACTGCTGCATGATGTCATTGAAGATACCGAGGTGAGCAAAGAAACCATTGCTGAAACATTCGACCCGGTGGTTGCCGATATTGTCGATGGGGTCAGCAAAATAGGTGCCATCAAATTCGAATCCAAAGCGGTTCAGCAGGCAGAAAATTTTCGCAAAATGATGCTGGCCATGACCAAAGACATTCGCGTGATTCTGGTAAAGCTGGCTGATCGGCTGCATAACATGCGTACCCTGGGGGTATTACACCCGCAAAAGCGACGCCGGGTAGCCACAGAAACCCTGGAAATATACACCCCCATCGCCAACCGCCTGGGCATGAATGATTTTCGAATAGAGCTGGAAGACCTTTGTTTTAACAACCTTTACCCGATGCGTGCTGATCGCATCCGACGAGCCGTTAAAAACAACCGGGGGCACCGCAAGGATATGGTGGCCCACATTCAGGAATCATTGTGTAATCGTCTGGCACAGGAATCCATTGAAGCGACGGTGACTGGCCGGGAAAAGCATCTTTACAGCATTTATGAAAAGATGAAAACCCAGCATAAACCATTTAATCAGATTATGGATGTCTACGGCTTTCGCATTTCAGTCGGCAGTGTTGATGACTGCTATCGGGTGCTGGGCGTTGTTCACAACCTGTATAAACCGATTCCCGGACGATTTAAAGATTACATTGCCATTCCCAAAGCCAATGGTTATCAATCGTTACATACCACTTTAAAAGGTATGAACGGGGTACCCATCGAAATTCAGATTCGTACCCAGGAAATGGAATCCATGGCCAGCAATGGTATCGCTGCCCACTGGCTTTATAAGTCTGACCCTGATCCTGCCGGAGGCGCACAAAACCGCGCTAAAGACTGGCTGAAAGGCTTGCTTGAAATGCAACAGCAAGCCGGTAATTCGCTGGAATTTATTGAGCATGTGAAAATGGATCTGTTTCCCGATGCAGTTTACATCTTTACCCCGAAAGGCAACATTCTGGAGCTACCTTCCGGATCGACACCCGTGGATTTCGCTTATTCAGTACACACTGACGTGGGCAACAGTTGTGTCGCCGCCCGTATCGACCACCGCCTGGTGCCATTAAGCACACCTCTGGAAAGCGGCAACACGGTGCAGGTAATTACTGCTCCGGGAGCCAGCCCCAACCCCGCCTGGCTGGGCTTTGTGATTACCGCCAAAGCACGCGGCAATATTCGCCATTTTCTGAAAAATCAACGCCGTTCAGAATCCGTTACACTGGGGCAACGACTGTTAACCAAAGCACTTGCCGAATTTGATATTGAGCTGGAAACGATTCCTGAAGAAACCCTTAAGCAAGCGCTTCTTGAAGCAGGCTTTGAAACCCTGGATGATCTGCTGGAAGATATTGGTCTGGGTAATCAAATGGCGCAGATTGCTGCACGCAGACTGTTGCCATACGATGAAGACGACCAGAGCGCAACCGAGCAAGCACCAGGCAAGCCTAAGCCGCTAATTATTCGCGGCACCGAAGGCATGGTGATCAGCTTTGCCAAGTGCTGCCACCCGATTCCAGGGGATTCGGTAACAGGTCACTTAAGTGCTGGCCGTGGCATAGTGGTTCATGTTAGCGATTGTAAAAATATCACCACCGAAATGAAGGAAAGCCCTGAAAAGTGCATTGAAGTTAACTGGGCCAAAAACGTAGAAGGCGAATTTCCCACCGAATTGCGTATTGAGCTTTCCAATGATCGTGGCGCCCTGGCCCGCCTGGCATCCGTTATTTCCGACACTGGCATTAATATAGAAACCATTAATTTAAAAGAAAAAGACGCCCATCTTAGCGTTGTTACTATGCGTATCGCAGTCAGCAGCCGAACACACCTGGCCCGCGCAATACGCAAACTGCGACCATTAAATGCGATTAATAAAATTACCCGCGCCCGCAACTAGGAGAACCCACCATGACTCGTGCAACCATTCATACGGATAACGCCCCCCAGGCCATCGGCACCTATTCGCAAGCCGTAAAGGTGGGCACAACTGTGTACCTTTCCGGCCAGATTCCTTTGGTTCCCGATACCATGGAAATGGTAGAAGGTGATATGGAAGCCCATATTGTACGTGTATTTGAAAACCTGAAAGCCGTGGCTGAAGCTGCTGGTGGCAGCCTGGCAGATATTGCCAAGTTAAATATTTTCTTAACAGATCTGAACAACTTTGCTTTGGTGAACGATGTGATGGCCCGTTACTTTCAACAGCCTTATCCAGCGCGAGCAGCCATTGGCGTAGCCGCCTTGCCAAAAGGGGCAACCGTGGAAATGGATGCCATTATGGAAATCACCAGCGGCGAAAACTATTCCTATTAATCCCACAATTTAAATCACGAAACGCTATTCAGGACTATACTCATAGGAAATGATCAATATCCATTTTCTATGAGAAATCTGCGTCATTACGGGCTGCAACTGGTAGCCCTCATTACTCTTTATTGCCTTAGCGCACAAGCGAGCCTGTTTGTCGCTGTGTACTACGGTAATGTCAGCCCATTATGGCTGCCATCAGGCATTGCTATTGCCACCATCTGGCTCGGTGGTTGGCGCTGGTGGCCTATGGTGCTTATCGGCGAAATTTTTACGGCATTCACCCTGCAGCAAACGCTTGCATCCGGTATCTGGGGCGGGATGGTACAACTGTTTGAGGCCAGTATTGTTATTGGCATTATTCGTTATCTGAAGATATCCGTATCTTTAAAAACGCTGCAAGATACGTTGGCTTTTTTACTGGTTGCCGCACTTGCTGCACCAGCATTAAGCAGCTTTATTGGTGCCACCGGTTTATTGATAAAAAATGAAATTGTCACTGCACAGTTTATACAAAGTTATCTTACCTGGTGGTTGGGCGATGCCCTTGGCATCATCGTCATTACCCCGTTAATTACCTGCTGGTGGCATCAGCGTTTACCGGAAAAACGCTTGCTAAGATACTGGTTGTTTGCCAGTCTGGCCATTAGCGCATTTTTTGTTTTTGCATTTCAAGCCATTCCACAACAAAGCCATCTGCTGTTTTTTCTGTTACTGCCTTATGTAGTTTATTCAGCAGTTATCCTTGGCAATCAGGGTGCATCGTTAAGCCTTGCCTTTTTATCCATACTGGTACTCAGCGAGGCGCTGTTTGTACCCATCAATGATTTTGCCGATACCATTAAAATTGGCTTTATTGGAACCTGTGCTTTAAGTGGTTTTTTAATTTCCGCACTGTTTCACGAAAAGAACACATCCCGCCACCAGCTTAACGACGCAACTAACAAAGCCGAAGCCATACTGCATTCCATCAGAGATGGCGTAATAACCGCAGATATCAATGGTAAGGTGTTGTTTTTAAACAGCACTGCCGAACAAATCACCGGCTGGCAAAAAGACGCTGCCATTGGTTGCGATATTGTCGAAGTATGCCCACTGTTTGAAGTGTGTGAAAACCAATCCCTTTTAATACCATCACCCACATTTCTGTCGCAAATTCAGCCGGGCGAAAACCATTACCTTTATCGTTTCCCCAATAAAAACCGTGAAATACGCTTTATTGATGCCCGCATTAAAGGCTGGATTAATAACAACGAAATCGCCGGTACGGTTATCGTTTTAAGAGACATCACCGATGAAAACATCCTTAAAGAAGAGTTAACCTATCAGGCTAACCACGATGAAGTCACCGGACTGGGCAACCGTAGAGCTTTTAATACCAGACTAAAAGAAACTCTGGCACATAAAGATGCCAGCCAGCGCTATGCCGTGCTTTATATTGATCTAGACCAGTTTAAGCTGGTGAATGACACCTGTGGACACGAAGTAGGGGATTTAATGCTGCTGGAAATTGCTGAACTGATTGACAGCCACGTTTGCAATTCCAGCTTTACGGCGCGTATCAGTGGTGATGAATTTGGTATGATTTTACCCATTGATAACGAGCCACACGCCTTGGCTATGGCAGAAGTGATTCGCAAAGCCATTCTTCACTACCGCTATAAACATGATGACCTGGTATTCTCGGTAGGTGCCAGTATTGGGCTGACTTATATTCATCCAAACGATGAATCTGCCAATGCAGTGCTTTCACGGGCCGATATTGCCTGCTACCAGGCCAAAGAAACCGGCAGAAACAAAATCAGCACCTACCATGCTGAAGATACCAATATGCTGCGCTATCAAAGTGAAATTGAGTGGATTTCACAACTGAAGCGGGCGCTGATGCTAGATCAGTTTGTCCTTTATCGCCAGGGCATTTACGATTTATCTGCCCCCGATAATTGCCAGCATTATGAAATCCTGATTCGCCTGATTCAAGAAGGCGAACCCATCAGTCCGGCAAGCTTTCTACCGATTGCCGAACGCTTTGGTTTTATGCCGGTGATTGATCGTTGGGTCACAGAAAAAACGTTTCAATATATTAAAAATAATCCAGACGATACTGCCATTTACAACATTAACCTGTGTGGTAATTCACTAAACGATCAAAATTTCTTTGCAGATGTCAAACAGCTGGCGAAGCGCGAAAAAATTGATACCCGCCGAATCTGTTTTGAAGTTACCGAGCACGTTGCATTGCAGAATATTGATGACATATGTCATGCAATGAACGATATGATATCACTTGGCTTTAAATTCGCGCTCGACGACTTTGGCAGTGGGGTAGCCAATCATTCCTATTTGGAAAAGCTGCCGGTTCATTATGTAAAACTGGATGGACAATTTATTCGCAACCTGAATGAAGATAAAACCAGCCAGATTATTGTCAAATCTTTAGTAAAAGTTGCCCGCCTGAAAAACATGCAATGCATTGCAGAATGGATTGAAAATAAAGATATCGTTAATATTCTGCAAGGCATGGGCATTCAATACGGTCAGGGTTACTGGTTTGACAAGCCCGCGCCGATTACCGCAGCATCCAAAACGTTCACCCTGAAGAAAAAACAATCTTAGCTTTTTGGCAAGCTATCAACCAATTCCCGGTAACCCTCTTTGTAGGTCGGGAACTTAAACCGGTAGCCAAGATCAAGCACTTTTTGATTGGAGCAGCGTTTGTTTTGGTTCACCGGCTCATTGCCAACGGTTTCCCGCTCGGGAGCAGGCAGGCCCAGCAGCGAGGCAATATAATCCAATACCTCTGCTTCCGTTGCCGGGTCGTGATCACTGCCAATATAGATAGAATCTAATGCCACCCCCTGTAACTGTTGCTCGATCATAAAGGCCAACAAGCCGGCACAGTCATCCCGGTGTATTCGATTGGTGTATTTCGGGGGTGTTTCCGTAACACGGCAACCTTGCTGTACCTTGTTAATCAGCCGGAAACGCCCTGGCCCGTAAATACCCGAAAAACGCACCACCGTGGTATTCGGCCAGGTTTCCAGCGCCAACTGCTCGCTACGCAGCAACACTTCACCGGTAAACCGCTGCGGCTGTGTTGCCGATTGTTCATCAACCCACTCCCCCTTGGACTGGTGATAAACCCCCGATGAAGACACCAGCAACAGGCGCTCTTTTGGTGGTGCAATGGCGGCCATTAAATTCTGCAAACCCTGCACATAAATGGCTTCATAAGCTTGAGCGGTCATTTGCGAAGGTGTGGCGGTGTAAACGATAAAATCGTAATCATTATCCAACTGGCTTAGTGTATCGGGCGCAAACAAGTCCACCGCCAGCATTTTAAAGGGCGCATCTTCCACCGGGGTGCGTCGAAGGCCGGTGACATCAAAATTATTGTTAGCCAGGTATTCACCCAGCACCGCACCAATATCTCCACAACCCACTAATAATACTTTTTTCCTGTCGTTCATTTTTTTACCTTATAAGAATGTTGAAATTACCATTAATACAGATCTTTTTTGGTGCCTTAAATCGTGATACTTTTTAGCTATTAACAGTTGATTGCAACTGATTGACACCCGGTTATTACTCCCACTGAACCCTTAAAATAATGACACTCACTGAACTGCGTTACATCGTCACCCTGGCAAGGGAAAAACACTTTCGTAAGGCTGCTGAGAAGTGCTTTGTCAGTCAACCGACACTTAGTGTGGCTATTAAAAAGCTCGAAGACGAACTCAATGTTGCCATTTTTGAGCGCAGTCGCACCGAAGTACGGGTCACGCCTTTGGGTGAGCGCATCGTCGCACAGGCGATCCGGGTCATGGAAGAAGCCGCCATTGTTAAAACCATTGCCGACGAAGGTCGGGGTGAAACCAATTCCGCCTTGAAAGTGGGCACTATTTTTACCGTTGGCCCTTATTTGTTTCCCCATCTTATTCGCCGTATCAAAACCATAGCGCCCACCATGCCGCTGGTACTGGAAGAAAATTATACCGAAGTGCTGCGCCAAAAGCTGCGTCATGGGGAGCTGGATGCCATTATTATTTCCCCACCGTTTAAGGAGCCGGAAACAGCAATGGCAGACCTTTACGACGAACCTTTTTGCGTTCTTATTCCTGCAACACACCCATTGGCCGCAAAAGAAAGTATCACCCGTAAACAACTGGAGAAAGAACCCATTTTACTGCTGGGCGAAGGCCATTGTTTCCGCGAACAGGTGCTCAATGCCTGCCCCAACATTAACAGCAACAGCAGCGAAAATCAGCTGACGCCACAGGGCACATCGCTGGAAACCCTGCGTCATATGGTGGCATCGGGTTTGGGTTTAACCATAGTGCCGATGTCTGCGGCAGATCATCGGATTTATGATTCCGACACCCTGGTGTATCGCCCGTTTGCCGGCAAAACTCCCTATCGTGGGGTGTCTATTGTATGGCGTAAGCGCTTTCCACGGCCAAAGGCCATTGCCGCTGTAACCCAGGCCATTCAAAGCTGCTCCGTTGATGTGATTGCCAATCAGCCGTGAACAGTTTCTGGCAATCCACCCCGGTTTCACAACTGAAAGGCGTTGGCGCATCCACCGCACAAAAACTGCATCGCCTTGGGCTGAAAAATCTACAGGATTTACTGTTTCATTTACCTTCCCGCTATCAGGATCGTACCCGCATTACCCCCATTGGCGCTACCCGGGCATTCAATGAAGCACTGATACAGGGCACCGTTGAAATCAGTGAAGTGGTGTTTCGCAAACGGCGCAGCCTGGTTTGTCGGGTTGCCGATGGCAGTGGTGCCATTCAACTGCGGTTTTTTCACTTTTCCGCAGCACAACAGCAACAGCTCAGCAAAGGTGCCCTGATTCGTTGCTTTGGCGAAGTCAGAATCACCGGCTTTGGCAAGGAAATGGTTCACCCCGAATATCAACTGTTAAAGGCAGCCGATGCGCCGGTGGAACAGGTATTAACACCCATTTATCCAACCACCGAAGGGGTGTCGCAGAATCTGCTGCGAAAACTGACCGATCAGGCCATCAGGCTGTTAGATGGCGCTCACCCCATTAAAGAACTGATCCCCGAAGCCGTCATTGCCGAACACCACTGGCCAACATTGGCCACAGCCCTGAAACTGACCCACCGGCCTTCACCCGAAGCCAATGTTACCCAACTGCTGCAAGGTACCCATCCGGCCCAACGGCGTTTGGCGTTAGAAGAATTATTAGCTCATCATGTCAGTCTGTTGGGGGTGCGGCAAACGATCAAGCAAACCACGGCACCCGCACTACAGCCCACACAAAGCCGGGCGGCGCAGTTTTTAGGGCAACTACCTTTTACCCCCACGCAAGCCCAGCAGCGAGTAGCCGCAGAAATCAATCAGGACTTAAGCCAGGCACACCCGATGTTGCGCCTGGTTCAGGGGGATGTCGGCTCGGGCAAAACCCTGGTGGCGGCACTGGCCGCTTTACAGGCGATTGATTGCGGCTATCAGGTGGCGCTGATGGCACCCACCGAAATTTTGGCCGAACAGCACTATCAGACTTTCTCGGAATGGTTCGATGCACTGGCCATCAGCACTGGCTGGCTGAGTGGCAAAACCAAGGGCAAAGCCCGCGCCAGCAAGTTAGTCGACATTGAATCCGGCCAGTTCCCGATGGTGATTGGTACCCACGCATTGTTTCAGGAAGATGTGCACTATCACAACCTGGGCTTGGTGATTATCGACGAGCAGCACCGCTTTGGGGTTCATCAGCGTTTACAGTTAAAGGATAAGGGAGCCGCATCCGGCATCACTCCCCATCAGCTGATTATGACCGCCACCCCGATTCCGCGAACCCTTGCCATGAGTGCCTACGCTGATTTGGACACCTCGGTGATCGACGAGTTGCCACCGGGCAGAAAGCCGGTCACTACCGTGGTGATCGATAACCAGCGGCGAGCGCAGGTGATTCAGCGGGTGCAAAATGCCTGCAATGAAGGCCGACAGGTTTACTGGGTTTGCACCCTGATTGAAGAATCCGAAGCGCTGCAATGTCAGGCGGCGGAAGATGCCGCCCGGCTATTAAGCGAGCAATTACCGGGGATTGCCGTTGGCCTGGTTCATGGCCGGATGAAACCCCAGGAAAAATCAGCGGTGATGGATGCGTTTCAGAGCGGTGCACTGCAACTACTGGTGGCCACCACCGTGATTGAAGTGGGAGTAAACGTACCCAATGCCAGTGTGATGGTGATCGAAAACCCGGAGCGCCTGGGGCTGGCACAACTGCATCAACTGCGTGGGCGCGTTGGCCGGGGCAGTGATGCCAGCTTTTGTGTATTGCTATACCAGACACCCTTAAGCCAGCAGGGTAAAGCCCGCCTGGAAATTATGCGAGCCACCCAGGATGGTTTTGAAATCGCGGAACGGGATTTACAACTACGCGGCCCCGGTGAAGTGCTGGGCACCCGGCAAACCGGTGATATCGGCTTTAAAATTGCCGATCTGATGCGCGATGAAGACTTATTGGAAACGTTGAAACCCATTGCCTGGCAGATACTGACCCACCATCAGCCGTTGGTAGAACCGTTAATCAATCGCTGGCTGGGGAACAACAAGGCTTACGCACAAGTGTAACCCGCCACTGCTCGACCATCAGAACAATAAGCTAATCGCTCATTCCATTTTCATTACTTACTATCCTGTTTCTGCCACCATTTTTGGCAGCATACAGCGCTTTGTCGGCACGCTCAAAGCAGGCCTCTACGGTATCTCCTTCAGCAAATGAGGCAACACCAAAAGAAGCGGTTACTGTAATGCGCTCATTATGAAAGCTGAAAGGGCAATCTTCGATACTCTTACGTACCATGTCCATAGCGGCAACGGCGGCGGGACCATCGGTATCTGGCATTACTACCACAAACTCTTCGCCTCCATAACGACAAACAAAGTATTCGCTTTTTACCCGGCGAGATAACTCCCTGGAAACCAGCTTTAACACTTTGTCGCCCCGCAAATGACCAAGGGTATCGTTAATCGATTTAAAACGATCAATATCACACACTGCGATCGACAGCGGGTAGTGACGGTTCGTCCAACGAGCATATTCACGCTCGATATATTCATCATAGGCTTGCCGGTTAGGCAATTCAGTCAGCGCATCCCTCATGGCTTGAATACGAGCAGCTTCCAGGCTGGCGCGTAATTCCGTTGCTTCGTTTTCCATCTGCCTCATGCGCTGGCCAAGGCTCTCGATATGCTCATACACATTATCACGACGAACACGTTCATCAGCATGGAATTTATCCACAACGGAAACAATACGCCCCACCATGGAATCAATATCCAGCTTAATACGCTCAATATCACTGTTTTCTGCTACCGAGCTGCTCATTTCGTGCAGCTCGCTGCGCACCTCATCATCAAGCTTCTGCTGGTTTAGCTGTGCCTGCTCTTCACCTTGGCGGGCAGTCACTAAAAATTCCTGAATGTCTTGTAATCGCTCATGTAGCGAAGCCAAAAAGCCTTCAAATTCTTTTTGCGCTTCTGCCCGTGTACTACTAACTAAATTAGCCGCTTCTTCCAGCAGATCAGGCAATTCTTCCCAACAGAACGGCTTTCTGATTTTTTTTACCAGTGCCTTGCGTTCAGACTCGGAATCATCAGGCAACTCAATCTGCTGTAACAGGCTCGACACTACGCTGGCAATACGCTGCCTGAGCTGCTCGTGAGCCTCAGCATTCGAGCCAGAAACCATTGAAGGCGTATCGCTCGCCCCGGCTTCAGCCTCAATATCAAGCGTTGCAGCAGTTTCATCCTGTGGCTCCGGCTTGTCTTCAACATCATCTTTAACAAATAAACGCTTTAATAAAGAGTCGTTTTTACCACCATCAGTGCCTTCCAATACTTGCACATAGTCTGCGATAATTTTTTGAATGGCCGCGTAGTCCTTCCAAAGGCTAAGATTGCCACCGTCTTGTTCAATCAGCCGGGATAAAACTTTTTGATATTTTTTTATCAGCGATTTGCCTTTGCGGGGCAAATCGCTTTCCAGAAAAGGAGCAAGAGAATCTTCAATGAGCTGTTCTAGCGTATGGTTGTTATTTTGGCGGCGATCATCCAATGCCACCACCAGCTTTTCCAGTGCATCCACTTGTGGTTTCAGATCAAGAATATCCTGACTGCTACGCAAGGTCGTACGCAACGCCGCCAGCTGTTTATCTAACTCATCATCCTGGCCATCAGCTGCCACACTGATTCTTACCAGCCCTTTGAGCAGAATATTCATACGCTCTTTATCGGCATTACGTAAACGCTCAAAGGATTCCAGAGAAGATAAATACTTCTCTTTCCAATCTAAAGATTCTTGAGATTCCTGAGTCATAGTCACAGTTTAAGTATCAAAAAATAAAGTACTCGATAAATTCAGTATAGTAGAGGAATTGGAATCTGATCAAAAAAATGACTGCTCGAACATTTCACTAAATCATTAAAAACAACGCTCATTATAGTAACCAGTAGTCTGTGGGGATAAAATAAACGCTCGCGAGCTGATACCCGT
>PDSR01000092.1 GCA_002748575.1 Gammaproteobacteria bacterium | reverse complement strand
CGTGGTTACTCACCGTAATAAAGTTGAAGACCAGCGCTCCCATTGCGAGTACCAATCCTGCTACCCAGAAATAAATACTTTTAGTGGACTTGCTGGATTCCAGCTTTCCAGTGCTAGACGACATAGGCGGACTCCTGGCCGTTTATTGCACACCTGGTTACTATTAGCGTAACAACTGTGTTCTGTTTTAGTTTCATTATTACTACACTGCCTGATCATTAATCATTGATGGCCAGGCAAAGTGGTAACGCTTTTGCAGAAATGCACTGTTCAGGCGGCTGTTCAACCAAACCTGTTCAGCGAATTTCGGACATTCCCTGATAAAATGCAGGCCTTGCAAATGACGAAAAACGCATTTACGAAGCTACATTCATAAAACCGGGGTTCTGAGCAAGTTGATGGAGGCTGAAAATAGCCCACACTTCGTCATCTTTCTGATACCCGCCTTTTAAATAATTGCGCGTTAACTGAAACGCGCCGGGTAATTCAGTGACGAAGGAATCCACCGGAAAGTGCTGCATCCCCAATACTGCATCTACAATCAAACCGCTGTAGAGTTCACCGCGCTCAATCACCAGCAAGCGCCGCCGCTTTAACGGATAATCAGAAGCACGATTTAAAAACGACATCAGATCAAGCACCGGCATTAACCGGCCTCGTACATTAGCCACACCTTTTACCCAGGATTGCACACCGGGCACCTGAGTGAAGCGAGGCACATGGGATATTTCTGCGATTTCCTTCAAAGGCGCAACGTACTTCTGCCCGGCAAGGGAAAAGCCAACACCACTCCACATGGTTTTAACAGCAGCTTGCTGAGGAAGGTCACTAACAAATTCACGACTCCGCTTTTCAAAATCGACCAACTTGTTAAACGCAGGAGAATCAGACATGGACTTTTTATTTATCCCAGTACTCTATTAATGGTTTCCATTAATAATTTTTCATCAACAGGTTTGGTTAAATAATCCGTAGCACCCTGGCGACGGCCCCACACCTTATCAGTTTCCTGATCTTTAGTGGTAACAATAATCACCGGAATATGTTTGGTTTCATCGCTTTTGCTGATCTGACGTGTTGCCTGAAAGCCATTCAAACCGGGCATAACCACATCCATCAGCACCACATCCGGCTGTTCCTGGCGAGCAACAGCCACTCCGTCCGCACCATTATCGGCCGTCATAATATCAAAGCCGTTTTTTTCCAGAATCTCACGAAACTTGTACGTTTCTGTTGGAGAATCATCAACAATCAGTATGCGAGGCATAGCTCCTCCATATCAAACCCTTTTGGTACAGCACTCATTTTTATAATAATCATTAATTGACGTGTTCGCGGATCGCACCAAGCAATTCTTCTTTGCTGAAGGGCTTGGTCAAGTATTGATCTGAACCAACAATGCGTCCTTTGGCTTTATCGAAAAGGCCATCCTTACTGGAAAGCATAATAACCGGTGTGCTTTTGAATGCGGTATTATTTTTAATCAGCGCACAAGCCTGATAGCCATCCAGCCGTGGCATCATAATATCCACAAAAATGATATTCGGCTGAGTATCAGCGATTTTTGAGAGCGCATCAAAACCATCAGTTGCGGTAATTACAGTGCATCCCGCTTTTTTCAAGAGAGTCTCTGCCGTACGACGAATGGTCTTGCTGTCATCAATGACCATTACTTTTAGGTTTTCAAAATTGTCTTCCATCGACGGTGCCTTTATGTTTTTTGCGAAGAAAAATAAGACTTATAGATATAGTTATAATATCAGTATGAGGAGTACGCAAACTTCAGAACAATTTTAATTGCGAAGAATCTCTCAAACAGCAGATTATTTAGCATAGTTTTATTACCTGAGCCAGGCATCAACGCTCACTTACCGGTTTTTTACCCCAAAGTAGAATAATTTTATTAAAACAGCTGCATATTCAACGCTTGATAAATCACTATAATAAACGCCACTTGTTGCGGTTATGATACCAGCCCACTGTTTGACCCCTTTAAAGAGAACACACTATGACCTTGAAAATCGGTGTAATCATGGATCCCATTGCATCCATTAATTACAAAAAAGACAGCACACTTGCCATGCTCTGGGCGGCTCAGGACAAAGGCTGGCAACTTCACTATATGGAGCAGCAGGACTTATTTATTGAAAATGGTATCGCTTATGCACATTACCGGCTGTTATCCGTTTTTAAAAATCCCGATAAGTGGTTTGAGATGGGCAGTGAACAAACCCTGCCTTTGGGTGACTTCGATATTATTCTAATGCGTAAAGATCCACCGTTCGACATGGAATTTGTTTACAGCACCTACATGCTTGAAGCCGCTGAACGTGCCGGCACCCTGGTGGTGAACAAGCCGCAAAGTTTACGGGACTGTAACGAAAAAGTATTTGCCACCGAATTCCCTGAATGCTGCACGCCCACTCTGGTGAGCGCCAAAGCCGACAAAATCAAACAGTTCGCAGCTCAACATCAGGATGTGATTTTAAAACCTCTGGATGGCATGGGCGGTGCGTCTATTTTCCGCACCGGTGATGACGACCCTAATTTAAACGTGATTATCGAAACGGTATCAGCACACGGCCAAACACCCATTATGGCGCAGCGGTTTATTCCTGAAATCAAAAGCGGCGACAAACGCATTATTGTGGTGAATGGCGAACCCATGCCCTATTGCCTGGCCCGAATCCCCATGGCCGGTGAAAACCGGGGCAATCTGGCAGTTGGCGGCTCCGGCGTGGTACAGCCAATAACTGACCGCGACCGTTGGATTTGTGAGCAAGTCCGGCCCACATTACTCAAAAAGGGTCTAATATTTGTAGGACTAGATGTAATTGGCGACTACCTGACCGAGATCAACGTCACCAGCCCCACCTGCATTCGGGAAATTGATGCCGGCAGCGATACCAATATTGCCGCTGAACTCATGGACGTTTTAGAAAAGAAAATGCTGGAACAAAATCGCTGAACAATAAACACACTCTGCTAATTGAAAGGTTTTAAAATATCCCCGCTATGGCCGCCGCGATAACAGAAGCACCCCAGGTTTCCGCCAACGACCGCCTGATGTTTACCACTTTCCTTGCGGGGGTGTTACATGCGATTTTGATCCTGGGCATCGGCTGGACTTATATGGAGCACAAAACGGCCTCCCCTACCCTGGAAATCACTCTGGCTCAGCACAAAGCAAAACAAGCACCCGATGAAGCAGATTTTCTTGCCCAGGCAAATCAGCAAGGCAGCGGCACACTAGAGGAAAAAAAACAGCTTTCCACCACCGAAATGGCCAATTTTGAAGATAACGTGATTCGCAAGGTCGACCCTGTTCAACAGGCCGCCACCCAACCACCGAAAAAACCCACCGCCGCCAAGCTGGTTGCCACCACCGCCAGCAGCCGTAACAAAACGGTGCAGAAATCACCACAAAAGGTTGATCCCACCGCCACACTCGCCAACGAATCGGCTGTTTCCATGCTGCAACGCAGCCTGGAAATTGCCAGCCTGGAAGCACAGCTCAAAGAAAAGCGTCAAGCCCGCGCAAAACGCCCGCGCAAACGCCAACTCACCGCAGCCAGCGCCAAGGCAGTGGCTGATGCGTTTTATTTGAACAGCTGGCGTGAAAAAGTGGAGCGTGTCGGTAATCAGTTTTACCCGCAGGAAGCCCGCAAAAAGAAACTTTTTGGCAGCCTGAGAATGATGGTATCGGTCAGCGCCGATGGCGAAGTTCAGGATATCCGTGTGCTGCGCTCTTCCGGCCATGCGGTGCTCGATCAGGCTGCCGTGCAGATTGTACGCCGAGCCTCTCCGTTTGCCCCATTTCCACCGGAAATAGCCAAAGACACTGACATTCTGGAAATCATTCGAACCTGGCGTTTCGAGAAAGGCAATCAGCTTACCAGCCACTCTTAAAGTAATTTATTCTTGCGAAGGCCCGGTGTTTTACCCAATACTAACAGTATGAGTACAGTAGATACCTCCTTAAAAAATCATTTTCTGATCGCCATGCCTAATATGGAAGATCCGAATTTCAGCCATTCTCTTACCTACCTTTGCGAACATAGCAGCGAAGGTGCTATGGGAATTGTCATTAATCGCCCGATGAAGCTGACGCTGGGCGAGGTATTTGCCCACCTGAAAATTCAGAACTACGACACAGACTTTGATCATCAACCGGTCATGAGCGGTGGCCCTGTACAAATTGAACGCGGGTTTGTGCTACACCAATCGGATCGCCCCTGGAATGCCACCAACAAAATTCAGGATGATATTTATCTGGCCACTTCGCTGGATATTCTGCAAGCCATTGCCCATAACGAAGGCCCGGAACAACACCTGGTGGCGCTGGGCTATGCCGGTTGGGGACCTGGTCAGCTCGACGAAGAAATGTCCAATAATGCCTGGTTAAGCGTGCCTGCCGATCCCGCGATTATTTTTGCAACCCCCCAGGAAAAGCGCTGGCAAGCTGCCGCCTCTCTGTTAGGCATTGATCTGACGTTATTATCCGCCGATGCAGGCCACGCATAAAAGGCCAACCCCATGACCCGCCAACCCCCGAAAACCCTGATGGCCTTTGACTGGGGCGCCAAGAAAATCGGCATTGCCATTGGCCAGACACTGACACAAACCGCCACACCGCTGCCGGAAATCCCTGCCAAAGAAGGCATCCCCAACTGGGATACCATTGAGCAATTAATTCAGGAATGGCAGCCTGACGCTTTCGTGGTGGGTTTACCCCTGAATATGGACGACAGCGAAAACGACTGTACCCCCAGAGCCAGAAAATTCGGCAATCGACTCAATGCCCGCTACGGCCTGCCCTGGTTCCCGGTGGATGAACGCTTATCGAGCTTCGATGCCCGCAAAACCCTGGCCGCCAATGCCCGGCAAACGGGGGTTGGCCCAAAAAAAGGCCGCTTGATGGATAGCGTAGCCGCTGCGCTGATCCTGGAAACCTGGTTTTCATCCCGGCAGGATGACCAGGAAAAATCATGATGAGAAAAACAGCAACCAGAAAAACAATGCCCAGGAGAAACAATGTCTCAGATTGCAGTTGAACCCCTTATTGATGAGATGGCAGCACAGCTAAAAGCGCTGTGTAATGAGCGCGATATCAGCAGCCCAGGAATGGTTGGCATTCATACCGGCGGAGCCTGGATTGCCAAGGCACTGCATGAAAAGCTCAATATTGAACAGCCTTTAGGCCTGCTGGATATTACTTTCTACCGCGACGATTTCACCCAGAAAGGGCTGCACCCCAGCGTTAAAACATCAGAGCTGCCATTTGCCATTGAAGGCCAGCATATCATTCTGGTAGACGACGCCATAATGAGTGGCCGCACCATTCGTGCCGCCATGAACGAACTGTTCGATTACGGCAGGCCCGCTTCGGTGATGTTATCCACACTGGTAACGGTGCCCGGTAGAGAATTACCGATTCAGGCAGATATTATTGGTAAAGCCGTGGATTTATCCCCCCGCCAGCGCGTAAAATTATCGGGGCCGGAACCACTGGCCTTAGAGATTATTGATGTTACCGAATAACCTCTCACCAGAAAGATAAAACTATGAGCACTGCCACACCTGCACACCAACTGCAATTAAACCAGCAAGGACAGCTCAGGCACTTCCTTACCACCGAGGGCCTTTCCCGGGAATTACTCACCGAAATACTCGATAGAGCCGATGCCTTTGTAGGCATTGAAAAGCAAGCGGTAAAAAAAGTGCCGCTGTTACGGGGAAAAACGGTGGTTAATCTGTTTTTCGAAGCCAGTACCCGCACCAGAACCACCTTTGAACTGGCCGCCAAACGGTTATCAGCCGATGTGCTTAACCTGAATATCAGCCAATCGGCCACCTCGAAGGGCGAATCCTTAATGGATATGCTGTGGAACCTGGAAGCCATGGCCAGCGATATGTTTATTGTTCGCCATGAAAACAGCGGTGCGCCCCACTTTATTGCCGAACACGTGACCCCCCAGGTTGCCGTGATCAACGCCGGCGATGGCCGCCATGCACACCCCACTCAGGCAATGCTCGACATGTACACCATTCGCCGCCATAAAGGGGATTTTGCAAACCTGTCAGTGGCGATTGTCGGCGACATTACCCATTCCCGGGTGGCACGCTCGCAGGTACATGCTCTTAAAGGTTTGGGCTGCCAGGATATTCGCGTCATCGGGCCAAAAACATTGGTGCCTTCCAGTATGGAATCTCTGGGGGAAAAAATTTATTACAACATGGAACAGGGTTTAGCTGATGTGGACGTGGTAATTATGCTGCGCCTGCAACGGGAGCGGATGAATTCCGGCCTGTTACCCAGCGAAAACGAATTCTATCGGCTGTACGGCTTAACCGAAGAAAAACTCGCCTTTAGCAAACCCGATGCCATTGTAATGCACCCCGGCCCCATTAATCGCGGCGTGGAAATCGAGTCCTCGGTTGCCGATGGGCCACAGTCGGTGATTCTGAAGCAGGTCAATTATGGTATTGCCGTTCGTATGGCGGTGCTGTCCATGGCAATGAGCGGCCAGACCACACCGGCAGAGCCAAACCAGGCAAACGACACAAACAAAGCGAACCAGGGGGGGCAATAACATGGATTTCAGCACTAACGGCAAAACCGTTGCCAACCTCTGCATTCAACAGGTTCGCGTTATTGACCCCAGCAACGGTAAAGATAAAGTCACCGATGTCTATATCATGGATGGCATGATCGAAAGCTTTGGCAGCGAACCGGCCAACTTCAGTGCCGACTTTACCATAAAGGGTGAAGGCAAGTGGCTGCTGCCAGGCGCGGTGGATCTGTGTGCCCGGTTATGTGAACCGGGTTTTGAGCACAAAGGCAACATTGAAAGCGAAACCAAAGCCGCCGCCGCCGGGGGCATTACCCACTTGTGCTGCCCGCCAGACACCGATCCGGTGATCGACACCCCCGCCGTTGCCAATCTGGTTCAGGAAAAGGGCTATGAAGCGGGCTATGTGCATGTGCTGCCTATTGGTGCCCTTACCAAAGATTTGCAAGGCAGCCTGCTGAGCGAAATGCACGCCCTGCACCAGGCAGGCTGTATTGGCGTTACTCAGTTACGCGCTCCCATTAAAGACACCAAAGTGCTGCTGCGCTGCCTGGAATACGCCGCCACCTTTGATTTAACGGTATTTTTTCAAAGCGAAGATCATGCCCTGGCGAAAAACGGCGTTGCCCACGGCGGGGTCAATGCTTCCAACCTGGGTTTACCCGGCATTCCCGGCACCGCTGAAACCATTGCACTGAACCGTGATTTGCTGCTGGTGGAACAAACCGGCGTAAAAGCCCACTTTGGCCAGCTTTCCTGCGCCCGCAGTGTTGAATTAATCGCCCAGGCCCAGGCACGGGGCTTGCCGGTAACAGCCGATGTCGCCGCCCATCAGCTATGTTTTACCGATGAGGTGATTTGCGGCTTCGACAGCGCCCATCATGTAATTCCCCCCTATCGCAGCCCTGCCGACCGCGAAGCGCTGATTGCCGGGGTGCAATCCGGGGTGATTGGCATGATCTGCTCGGATCACCAGCCCCACGAAGCCGCAGCAAAGGCGGCACCGTTTGCAGTGACTGAGCCGGGTATTTCCAGCATTGAAACCCTGCTGCCGTGCAGCTATCAGTGGGTAAAAAGCAACCACATTGATACCACCACCTGGGTAAAATCACTGAGCTGCAATAGTGCAAAACTACTGAACCTGGACGCCGGGCATCTGACTCAGGGTAGCCAGGCGAATCTCACCCTGTTTGATCCGCAGGGTATAACGGAAATCAATGAGCAAACGCTGTTATCTGAAGGTAAAAACAGCCCGTGGTTACAGCAAAGCCTGCCAGGGAAAGTGCTGTTAACAATTTGTGATGGCTATCTTTCCCACCAGCAACTTTAAAAATACGAGCTTGAATGACCTGCAAATATTGGCTTAATGCAAATCAGAAACCATATCCTGCTCGGTTAACTGTGCCGCATTTTTACCACCCAGAAATTTGGTTAACCCTTCACGATCATAATAAGCGCGAATACGGGGCGACATTAAGCCAATATAGTCCAAATTGGGAATCAACCGATCGAACATGTTTTTTCTAAAGTGCTGCATGGCCGGTGAAGCCGTTAGCAGTTCGTTCCATTTTTGCCGCGAAATCATCCCTTCAAACCACTCTTCATATACTTCATGGGCCAGAAAACGATTTCGCATCAACAATGCTACCTCAAACGCCCAATCCTCTCTTTCACGACGTTCTGCGTCTGATAATTCTTCTTTAATATGACGTTCTAGCGCCAGCACCCCGTAATGAACATGGCGGGCCTCGTCACGAATAACGTATTTCAGCAGTGCTTTTAACAGCGGCTCCTCACTCATACTGTGCATGGTTCTAAAAGCACCCAACGCCAAACCTTCTACCATAATCTGCATACCCAGAAACTTAAAATCCCAACGGGCATCAGTTAACAGATCATCCAGAATAACGAACAGATTATCGTTCACATCATAAACGCGGTTTAACTTTTCATTTAAATAACGATGAAACACTTCCAAATGACGCGCCTCATCCATTACCTGCGTGCCACCAAAAAGCTTTCCTTCCATCCACTGTACACTTTCAGTCACTTGGGCAGAGGCATACAGCGCCCCCTGCTCGCCATGCATAAACTGACTTAGCATCCAGCTGGAAAAACAATAACTCAAACGGGTTTTTTCTTTTTCAGTCAGTTTTGTTGGTAAAGCGTCAAACAATTCTGGTGACATAAATTCATTGGAAATAATCGGCACTTCAGGGTTTAACGGATCAACATCAATGCCCCAATCAATATCCTTATCTGCATTCCATTGCATATCAACCGCACGTTGATACAAGCGCCGCATTTCTGGAAAATCCATTTTGTATTTCAAATCAAATGACACTGAGTGATCAGAATGCATACTCACCCGGTCTTTGCGCTTACCTTCTTTCAGGAACAAACCTCGCACCGCAGACGGTGCCATGGATTTAAAGACTCTGGGATTTTTCATTTGAAGAACAACAGCAACATTATCCAGAGTAGATTCGACTCGCTTACGCGCAAATGTTGGCATCCCCATTAACATATCATCAAGAACCATAGCCTAGCTCTCCTATTTTTATTTTTATATGAGCAAGCTAAAGTTTAGCCTAACAATGCCTGACAACAGAACACAAACGCAGACAGCAAAAACTGCACCGGTTTAGAACACCGCGACTAAGTAGTTGAATTCAGGTTATTTTTAAAACAGGAAGTTATAAAGCGCTGACTTCTAAGTGCCAATCATTCCAAACAAAAAACACCCTGATAAATTGATAAACCGTTGAAATCACTCAGAAAGATAAACGACACTCATTACTAATTGACAATATTTCTCAATTACACTAAGCTTTTTAATAACTTCGTATCTTGTGTTGGTGCAATTAACAAATGTATGTATGTATTTGCAAAGCTGTGACTGATAACGATATCAAACAAGCCGTTGCCGATGGCGCCTGTTCGTTTCGCGATGTACGCAACCAGTTGGGAGCAGCAACCCAGTGCGGCAAATGCGCCACCACTACCCGCGACATTATCAAGCAGGAGCTCTCTCCCTCTGGCGAGCAGGCTGCCCCCCTGTTTTACGCTGTAGGCTAGTCAGGCTCCTAGCCCCGTAACCCCCTTCCAGACAGCCGATTTAAAAAGATTATACAGCGACCTAAAACTTCAGGTCGCCATCATCACTTTGAATGGATAATCCTTTGGTTGCATCATCCAGCGACTGCGCACTCGATTCCGAGGCTAACTTGATCATCAGACGCAGATCATTAGGCGAGTCAGCATAAGCCAGCGCATCTTCGTAGGTAATTTCACCAGCACTGTATAAATCATAAAGCGCCTGATCGAAAGTCTGCATGCCCAGTTCTTTCGATTTTGCCATCAGCGGTTTCAGCAAATGAACCTCGCCCTTACGCACATGATCCGCCACCAGCGGGGTATTGAGCAATATTTCGATAACAGCTCGCCGCCCTTTGCCATCAGGTGTTGGTATTAACTGCTGGGCCACCATAGCTCTTAAATTAAGCGACAAGTCCATCCACAACTGATTGTGTCGGTCTGCCGGGAAAAAGTGAATAATACGATCCAACGCCTGGTTTGCATTGTTGGCGTGCAACGTCGCCAGCACCAGGTGCCCGGTTTCGGCAAACGCAGTGGCATATTCCATGGTTTCCAGAGAGCGAATCTCACCAATCATGATAACGTCCGGTGCCTGACGCAAAGTGTTTTTCAACGCCACTTCAAAGCTGTCAGTATCCAGACCAACCTCGCGCTGGGTTACAATACAACCCTGATGCTGATGAATAAATTCGATGGGATCTTCAATACTGATAATATGGCCCTTCGAGTTTTTATTACGATGCCCGATCATGGAAGCCAGTGAAGTGGATTTACCGGTGCCGGTTGCTCCCACAAAGATCACAATACCACGCTTGGTCATGGCAAGGTCTTTAATGGTCGAAGGCAGGCCCAGATCATCAATCTCGGGAATGGTGGTTTCAATGCGGCGCAATACCATGCCCACCAGGTTGCGCTGATAAAAAGCACTGACACGAAAACGACCAATACCCCGGGCACTGATAGCAAAGTTACATTCCCGGGTTTCAACAAATTCTTTACGTTGCGCCTCACTCATTACACCCAGCACGGTTTCACGGGTTTTTTCCGGGCTTAGAGAGGTCTTGGTAACTGGCATAATATGCCCATGAACTTTCATACTGGGTGGTACTCCGGCGGTAATAAACAGGTCAGAGCCGCCTTTTTCAACCATCAGTTTTAATAAACCTTCAAAATCCATGTATTGCCTCGTTTGCAACGTCTAATTTTTTACAGAGCACCGTTTTTCACACAAACGGTTTAAACATAACCTGCCTGGACCCGGCATCAGCCAACCCGTTTAGAAATTTTCCGGAGTCTTGGCTTTTTCACGAGCAGCTTCCGGCGAAATCAGCCCTTTTTGCAACAAATCTGCCAGGCACTGATCCAGGGTTTGCATACCATACTGGGCGCCCGTCTGAATGGCTGAATACATTTGTGCCACTTTATCCTCACGAATCAGGTTACGAATTGCCGGGGTGCCGATCATGATTTCATGGGCCGCCACCCGGCCACCGCCATTTTTCTTCAGCAGGGTTTGTGAAATAACCGCTTGAAGCGACTCCGACAGCATGGAGCGCACCATAGCCTTTTCTGCTGCGGGGAATACATCCACCACCCGGTCAATGGTTTTTGCCGCCGAGGTGGTATGCAGGGTACCAAACACCAAATGACCGGTTTCTGCAGCAGTCAACGCCAGGCGAATGGTTTCCAGGTCACGCATCTCACCCACCAGAATAATATCCGGGTCTTCACGCAGTGCTGAGCGCAATGCTTCAGCAAACCCCAGGGTATCACGATGCACTTCCCGCTGATTAACCAGGCATTTTTTACTTTCATGCACGAATTCGATAGGGTCTTCAATGGTCAGCAAATGCTCGTAGCGGGTTTCGTTGATGTAATCGAGCATGGCCGCCAGTGTTGTGGATTTACCGGAACCCGTAGGGCCGGTTACCAGCACAATACCGCGAGGCGTATCTGAAATATCTTTAAACACCTGACCCTGACCCAGATCTTCCATGGTCAGCACCTTGGATGGGATGGTTCGGAACACCGCGCCAGAACCACGGTTATGATTAAAAGCGTTAACACGAAAACGCGCTACCCCGGGCACTTCAAATGAAAAGTCGGTTTCAAGAAATTCCTCGTAATCCTTACGCTGCTTATCGTTCATGATGTCATAAATCAAACCATGAACCTGCTTGTGATCCATAGGTGGCAGGTTAATGCGACGCACATCACCATCCACACGAATCATAGGGGGCAAACCGGCAGACAAGTGCAGATCCGATGCGCCGTTTTTAACGCCAAAGGCGAGAAGTTCTGTAATATCCATGGGAGTCCTTCATTTTAGTGCCGCGTACGACTCACTCATTCGCAAGGGAGCCTGCGCAAATAGCAGAAATTCGAGCTTATATAGATTAGACTAGCACCCTTATGGGGAACGTCTAACGGATTGCCGGGGTTTTCATTGCCGCCACCGCAACCACCTAAAACCTAAATGGATTATGTTTTTTACCATAGAATGACTGATTTTTCTGCCAATTCCTGTCTAATTTACGAAAGGTCACACCTGTACGCCGGCCATGAACGACATTCAACAGCGATTTGACATTATCATGCAGCGATTACACAACGCTGCCCAACAATACCAGACAGCACCACCGTTGCTGCTTGCGGTGAGCAAAAAACACTCTGTAGAAGCTATTAAAGCCATGTATCAGTGTGGCCAGCGGGCTTTTGGGGAAAGCTATGTACAGGAAGCGCTGGAAAAACAGCAACAGCTGGCACAGCTCGATATTCAATGGCATTTTATTGGCCCCATTCAATCCAATAAAACCAAAAGTATTGCCAATCACTTTGATTGGGTACACAGTGTGGATCGGCTTAAAGTTGCCCGCAGACTCAGTGAACAACGCAGCGCAAACTTAAGCCCGTTGAACATCTGTATTCAGATCAATATTGATAATGAAGCCGGCAAAGCAGGGGTATTACCCGCCGATGCCGTTAGCCTGTGCAATACCATCAGTACATTGCCGCAGCTGAAAATTCGCGGGCTGATGTGCATTCCCAAAAAACAGGATTCACTGGCGGCACAAAGAGCTACTTTCAGCAAAGTCGTGGCTTTATTTACCACCCTTAAACAGGCTGACTTCCCTGATCTCGACACCCTGTCTATGGGCATGTCGAACGATTACGAAGCAGCGATTGCCGAAGGTGCCACCATAGTGCGCATTGGTACGGCCCTTTTTGGCCCACGGATATAAAACAACCTACAACATTACAATAAGGAACCTTTATGTCAGCAAAAATCACTTTTATCGGTGCCGGCAACATGGCCAGCAGCCTTGCCGGAGGACTGATTGCCAAGGGTTATGACCCTCTGCAAATCACCATGACAGATGTCAGCGAGCATACCCTGCAAAGCAATCGCAGCCTGCTGGGAGTAAGCACCAGCCGCGATAATGTAGGTGCCTGTAAAAAAGCCGAGGTGATTATTCTGGCACTCAAACCACAAATTATGGAAACCGTGGTGTTACCGTTAAAAGACATTGTCAGGGAGCGCAATCCGCTGGTGATCAGCATTGCCGCAGGTATTACGCTGGATAAACTGGAATCCTGGCTGGGCCAGGGTATTTCCCTGGTTCGCTGTATGCCGAACACCCCCGCCCTGGTAGAAGCCGGTGCCACCGGTATGTACGCCAACAGCAATGTAACTGATCGCCAAAAAGAACTTACCAAAAGCATTCTTTCTGCGGTGGGGCTGGCCCTTTGGGTAGATTCAGAAGATCAAATCGATGCTGTAACGGCCGTTTCCGGTTCGGGGCCAGCGTATTACTTCCTGGTAATGGAAGCCATGATTGAAGCCGGGAAAACACTGG
>PDSR01000091.1 GCA_002748575.1 Gammaproteobacteria bacterium | reverse complement strand
GTGAACCGGAATGCCCATGTCGTTGATCATGCCGATGATATCTTCAATCTGATCTGGATCGGTAATATCGGCAGGAAGGTGGTCGTTAACTTCGGCGTAAGTTAAAAAGCCTTGTTCTTTACCACGATTAATTAGTTGTTTAAGCTGCGATTTTTGCTGTTCTGTACCGCTCATGAAGTGTCCAGTTTCCTAGATTTAAGGTGCGCGAACGAACCCGAAATTATAGTGGAATCGTCCATTGTATGCCAGTTGTATGCCGGCAAAGTGCTGGTTGGCGCTTGTTTGCCTTATTCCGGGGTGAGTAATTTTCCCCGCTTGCCTGATATTTGGGCGGTTGTTGTTAATTTCAACCGCTTTCAGTGAAAAGATTTATACAATTTGGATATTAGTATGCATTTTAGCTCAGGGCTTCTCTGATAAGGACTGTTTTAAGTCCAGCAATTCTTTTAATCTGGCTTTATCCTGGGCACCATTGGCGATAATTTGATCCAGTTGCGCATCTACAATGGCGGCGTTCAGGCGCTTCAGTGCCTGGGGAAGCTCATTGTTTTGCTGTTCTTCATCCAGCAAAAACTCTTTTGCCGCCAGCGAGGCAAGGTGTTCGCCATCCTGGGTGTCGTGCCAGCGCATCAACAGGCTGGCGGTAGAAATTTCCGGGCGATCTTTCAGCGCCGAGAAGAGCTCGACCAGTAAATCGGAAAAAGGGGACTGGATAACGTCGATTTCCTCCGGGATCTGGTATTGGGCGGCTTCGCGGGGGGAGTGCAGCGCCAGGCGAATGATGTTGTCTACCAGCGTGGTAACGGGAGCGCCGGCAAATCTGGGGCCGGTTGTGAATGCGGGATTTGTAGGGTTTTTGCGTTTGCCCTGACTTCTGTTGCCTGACTGATGAAAGCTCTGATTGCCGTAGTCTGCAAATGGGTCAAAGCTGGCTGGTTCGTCAATATAGGGGGGGGCTTCGTATATGTCTGCGGCTGCCGGCTGTTCGCTGATAGGGGTGGGTGCTGCCATCAGGTTTTCTTCAAGAGCGGTGCTCGATAGCTCGGTGATAGCGGCCAGTTTATCGAGCATCAGCTGACGGAACACCCCTTTGGGAATCCGTTCAATATGGGGGGCGGCCAGTTTTGCCAGGCGTGCTTTGCCATCCAGGGTGTTGGTGTCGATGCCGTTGCCAACCGATTGGAAGAAGAACTCTGATAATGGTTGGGCATTAATGGCCATATTCTCGAATACTTCCGGGCCTTCTTTACGCACCATGGTGTCGGGGTCTTCACCCTCGGGAAGAAACAGGAATTTGATCTCGCGGCCATCTTTCAGGGTGGGAATGGCTACTTCCAGGGCGCGGCGAGCGGCATTGCGCCCGGCCTCGTCGCCATCAAAACAGAAAATAACTTCGTTAACCTGCTTGAAGAGCTTTTCCAGGTGTTCCTGATTGCTGGCGGTGCCCAATGTGGCGACCCCGTAGTAAATGCCAAACTGGCGTAGCGCCACCACATCCATGTAGCCTTCAACCACCATATGGCGGGTGATTTTGCGGTTTTGTTGTCGGGCTTCGTACAGGCCGTAAAGCTCTTTGCTTTTGTGGAAAACCGGCGTTTCCGGGGAATTAAGGTATTTGGGTTTTTCATCACCCAAAACCCGGCCTCCGAAACCAATGGTGCGGCCCCGGGGGTCGCGAATGGGAAACATAATACGGTCGCGGAAGCGGTCGTAAATACGCCCTTTTTGGTTTTTAACCGCCAGGCCCGCCATGACCAGCAGTTCCTGTTGGCGCTCGTTGGCATTCAGGTGCTTGATCAGGTTATCCCAGCCCTGGGGTGCAAAGCCGATAGCAAATTGTTGGGCGGTTTCCCCGGTCAGGCCGCGCCGCTTTAGATAGGAAATAGCCCGCTCTCTAACCTGCGGATTTTTTAATTGGGATTGATAATATTCACTGGCTTGATTGAGCAGTTCATAGAGCGGTTTAAGATTGGGCCCCTGTGGTTTATTGCCGCCTTCGCGGGGCACTTCAACACCGGCTGATTTTGCCAGTTGTTCAATGGCATCGACAAATCCCAGCCGTTCATAATCCATAAGAAAGCCCACCGCATTGCCGCTGGCGCCGCAGCCAAAACAGTAATAGAACTGTTTTTGCGGGCTAACAGTAAAGCTTGGGGTTTTCTCTTGGTGAAACGGGCAGCAGGCGACATAATTTTTACCGGCACGCTTGAGTTTTACCCGGTTGCTGATCAGCTCAACCAGGTCGGTGCGGGCAATAAGGTCGTCTATAAAATGCTCTGGGATTTTCCCTGCCATAGGTTTGGGGGTTGTCCTGCAAAATTAAAACAAACACAAAACGCCGATTCAGGATAACCTGATCGGCGTTTAAGCAAACAGTAAAAGGCTTTTGCTAGTGTGTAGCCGCTGGTGCGACTATTTTCGCGCTAGTAGCAGCTTATTTAGCAGTGGCTTAGTATAAGCGCTTGCGACGTTGTACTTCACGCGCTACTTTTTTGGCGTGACGCTTAACAGCAGCCGCAGCTTTGCGTTTACGCACTTGAGTTGGCTTTTCGTAAAATTCACGACGACGTACTTCTGCTAAAACACCTGCTTTTTCACAAGAGCGCTTGAATCGGCGTAGCGCAATATCAAATGGCTCGTTGTCTTTAACCTTAACCTGTGGCATTCAGATTACCTTTTACTTAAATGATCCATAAATTCTTTTAAATTTTGGGTGCTAAGCCCAAGAGGGCACGCATTGTAATGCTATCGGCGAGGAATTGCAAAACTTAAAAAGCTTGGTATGGTGCAGCACCAATATGAGTGAAAACAGGGTCTTTTATGGTTGTTCTGGGAATTGAATCTTCTTGTGATGAAACCGGGGTAGCGCTGTATTGTAGCGAGCGTGGATTGCTGGCTGATGCCCTGTACAGCCAGGTTGAGCTGCATGAAACCTATGGCGGTGTGGTGCCTGAGCTTGCGTCCCGCGATCATGTGCGCAAGTTGATCCCGCTAATAAAGCAGGTGCTGGATCAAGCTGATATGGGGCGTAGTGATATTGATGCCGTGGCCTACACTGCCGGGCCGGGGTTGCTGGGTGCGCTGATGGTGGGTGCCAGTTGTGGTCGGGCAATCGCCTATGGCCTGGGTGTGCCTGCCGTTGAAGTACACCATATGGAAGGCCATTTGCTGGCGCCCATGCTGGAGCCGAACCCACCAAAAACCCCATTTGTTGCTTTGCTGGTGAGCGGTGGGCATACCTTGTTAGTGCGTGTCGATGCCATTGGCGAGTATCAGATTCTGGGGGAGTCTTTGGATGATGCGGCAGGGGAGGCTTTTGATAAGGTGGCAAAAATGCTGGAGCTGGGTTATCCCGGTGGCCCCAGAGTGGCAGCACTGGCTGATACCGGTAATGTGCAGCGGTTTACCTTTCCCCGCCCCATGACTGACCGCCCAGGGCTGGATTTCAGCTTTAGTGGCTTAAAAACCTTTACCTTAAACACCATTAATGCGCATAAAGATGCCGCTGGCCTGCTGGATGAGGCCACCAGAGCGGATATTGCGGCGGCTTTTCAGGAAGCGGTGGTTGATACGGTGGCCATTAAGTGTCGCCGGGCGGTGCAACAAACGGGCTTAAAAACCCTGGTTGTGGCCGGTGGGGTGAGTGCTAATCTGCGAATGCGTGAAAAATTACAGGCTTATCTGGCAAAAGAGCGGGTGCAGGTGTTTTATCCGGGGTTGAAATATTGTACCGATAACGGTGCCATGATTGCGTTTGCCGGGTGTCAGCGTTTGTTGCAAGGGGAGCAGGCACCGCTGGCGGTGAGAACCAGAGCACGCTGGCCACTGGCGGATTAGTCTTTGGCTTCCGGAAATTTGTTTTCCGAGCCTTTTGCCAGTAAAAACAGATTTGGATAGTGCCGGTAAATAATCAGCAGGGTTAGTATCAGCACCGGGTTAAGGTTTTGGCTGGCAAACCCGTAAATTGCAATCGGTGCGATAGCCCAGCTAATAATAGATGCCAGTGATGAGGTGCGCGTTGCCACAAAAACGGCTACCCATAATCCGGCAACAATCAGCGTGCTTTGCCAGCTGAACATTAACAGCACACCAAAAGCCGTGGCGACGCCTTTACCACCACGAAAATCAAAGTAAAGCGGGTAACAGTGCCCTAAAAAAGCGAACAGGCCGCACAATGCAGCAACGGTGCCTGATGGGTGTACCGATTGTGCCAGGTACACAGGGATAATGCCTTTTGCGACATCGCAGATAAAAGTCAGGGCGCCGGCAGTTTTACCCGCCAGGCGAACCACATTGGTGGCCCCCGGATTTTGCGAGCCAGCGGCTCTTGGATCGGGCAATTCCAACAGGCGGCACACCAGAATGGCTGTTGAGACCGAGCCAACCAAGTATGAAGTCAACCATAATGTAACGGCAAGTAAGGAGTCCAGAGTTCTTTCCAGGTGGGTAATCTGTTGATGCTGGTGGCAATCATGCACCATCTTGATTGGGTTGACCAGTTAGGACTTGCCAATTAGGTGCTAAATGGTAGGCTGCCCACAAATTTATAGCGGTGCGGGAAAATGGATAGAGTTTATATTCGGGAATTAAAAATCCAAACGGTTATCGGTGTTTTTGACTGGGAGCGCAGCATTAAGCAAACCGTCGTTGTTGATCTGGAAATGGCGGCGGATATAAAACGCGCCGCTGCCAGCGATGATATTGCCGATGCTTTGGACTATGGTGCTATTTCTGAAAGAGTGGTTGCGTTTGTTGAGGGCAACCATTTTAAGTTGGTGGAAACCCTGGCGGAAAAACTGGCTGAGTTGATTCAACAGGAATTTGCTGTGCCCTGGTTGCAGTTACGGCTGAGTAAGCCCGGTGCTGTTCGTGGTGCCAAAGATGTTGGTGTGATGATTGAGAGAGGGGCAAAACCCTGATGGTGCGTGTTTATTTAAGTTTAGGCAGCAACATTGAGCGGGAAACGCATATTCGCAATGCTTTGCAGGCGTTATCCGGCTTGTATGGTCAACTGGTTTTATCCAATGTTTACGAGAGTGAAGCGGTTGGCTTTGTCGGTGATAACTTTTATAACCTAGTGGTGGGCTTTGATACTGATTTGCCGGTGGGCGAATTACAGGCGCAAATCAAACAGATTGAAGATGATAACGGGCGCTTGCGAGATGGCCCGAAATTCAGTGCCCGCACCCTGGATATTGATATCTTAACCTATGGTGATTTTGTGGGTGTAGACAGCGGTGTGCAACTGCCCCGCGATGAAATTACCAAAAATGCCTTTGTGTTATTACCTTTGTCGGAAATTGCCGGAAGTGAATTGCATCCACAACTTGGCGAAAGCTACCAGGATTTATGGGCGGCTTACGATAAGTTGCAACAAAAATTGTGGGCGATTCAGTTATAACCTGTTGAGCATTTTACAATGAACGCCCACCATCCACTGCGATAATTTGCCCGGTAATATAATCCGCCATAATTAAAAATAAAATGGTATTGGCAATATCGTTGGAGGAGCCAAGTCTTCCTAAAGGTATTTCCTTCAGAATAGACTTTTTATCTTCAGGTGAGGCGTTGTCTGGCCAAAGGATTGCGCCAGGTGCTACGCCGTTTACTCGCACATCAGGAGCCAGTTCTTTGGCTAGTGCTTTGGTTAACGTGGCCAGGCTGCTTTTCGCCATTGAATAAATCGTATATTGATTCAATGGTCGCTGGGCGTGAATATCAATCATATTAATAATCACCCCGTTCGATGTTTTAAGGGTTTCACTAAGCTGCTGGCTTAAAAAGTAAGGGGCTTTTGCATTGCTGTTAAACAAATCATGCCAGTCATTATCGTTGGCTGTGCCAAAAGGGGTGGCATAAAAACTGGATGCATTGTTGATTAGTATGTGAATGTTGGGATCAATCGCCAGTGCATTTTGTGCCAGGGTTGTTACTGCGGCTGGGTCGTTCAAATCAGCTGGCAGGCAGTGGGCGGAATTTGGCCTTAGAGCGTTAAGCTGCGCCACCAGTTTTTCTGCCGGTGCTTTTGATTGGTTGTAATGAATAATGACATCAGCGCCGTTTTCGTGAAGCTTGCGAGCGGTAGCTGCCCCCAGCCTTTGCGATGCACCGGTAATAAGCGCGGTTTTATTCGAAAGTGGTAATGCTGTTGTCATGGTTCGCTCACGTAATCGTGTTTAACTTTTTTAATGGCGTTAATACGTTGCTTGCGTAATTCTTCACCCAGGGCTGCACCGCGTAAATCCTGCATTTGAATAATCTGCTGCGCGTTAATTTGTTGGGCGGCAGTCAGGCAATCTTGCAAATAATCGGCTTGGGGATATTCGCTGCTTTCAAATCCGGCTCTGCCTTTGGCATCTGCTTTGCAGGCTAACAAAAAAAGCGGCAGTGATTCTTTCCGGCGAAAACTATCGAGCGCCTCGAATAAACGCATCACGGTTGCGGGCTTGAGTTCAAATGCCCGGTGGCTGTGGGTGTGGTATTTGGCCACCAGTTTTGCCATGCGGGCAGCGGATTTGGGAATGCGATATTTTTTATTCAGTTTGTCTACCAGGTGCTCACTGATGGCTTCATGGCCATGGTGACTTGGTAAAATGTGTTCCGGTGTTTTGCCTTTGCCAAGGTCGTGGGTAATGGCGGCCCAGCGTACTTGCAACTGCTCTTCCCGCGAATGATTAGTGGTTAATAAAACCGCCTGCTCCAGAACCATCAGGGTATGAATGCCGGTGTCTATTTCCGGGTGGTGTTTTGCGGTTTGTGGTACGCCAAAAAGGTTGCTGAGGTCTGCAAATAATACTTGCAGGGCACCGCAATCCTGGAGTGTTTGAAAAAAGGCGGTGGGGGTGTTTTCCAGTAAGGCGCGTTCGGTTTCCTGCCATACCCGTTCCGGGGTAAGGTCTGCAAGTTCGCCGCTATCGGCTATGGCCTGCATCAACGCTTGGGTTTCGTCTGCTACGGTAAAGCCCAAATGCTGATAGCGGGCACAGAAGCGGGCAACCCGCAACACTCTTAACGGGTCTTCGCTGAAAGCTGCTGATACGTGCCTTAGTTTTTTGTGTTGCAGGTCTATCTGGCCGTTGTAGGGGTCGATGATTTCGCCGGTGTCCGATTCGGCCATGGCATTAATGGTTAAATCCCTTCTGCGTAAGTCATCACTCAGGGATACATCTTTTCCTGCATAGCAGGCAAAGCCGGTATAGCCTTTCCCTTGCTTGCGTTCCGTGCGGGCCAGGGCGTATTCCTCTTTGGTATCGGGGTGCAGGAAAACCGGAAAATCTTTTCCCACCTGAAGGAACCCCTGTTGCAGCATATCGTCAGGGCTTGCCCCAACCACAACCCAGTCCCGGTCTTTGATGGGTAAATTTAAAAGTTTGTCGCGAACAGCGCCGCCTACTAAATACTGTTTCATATAAATACTGTGTCATGGGCTGGTGACTGCAATACCTGGCTGAAGCCACGCCAGGTTCAGGCCAGATATAGTCTAATGATGGCGTGAGAGGAGTTCAAAGGGATTTGCTTGCTGGGTTTTGTGTTTGCATTACTGGCACCCACGCGTAATATAGCATTCAGTGGCGTCTGAAATAATAAGAAGAAATAATAAGATAAGGAAGCAGCGATGAGGGGCAATTCTAATAAGGGAAGTGCCGGAGAGCCCATGTCCGTAGTTGATACGGCTTGGTTACGTATGGATTCGACTGAAAATCTGATGGTGATTAACAGTCTTTTTCTCTTCGAGGAACATTTTTCCCGTGAGCGTTTTGTGGCCTTAATAAAGGAACGTTTGTTGTCGATACCGCGCTTTCGAATGCGCTCGGCAATTCGGGGTAAGCACTATTGCTGGGAAGAACCCCCAGAGTTTGATGCCGACTACCATATTACACCAGTTCAGCTGCCTGAAACTGAAAATGCTGTCGCAGAGGAAGCCGCTCTACGGGATTTCGTCAGCGGGTTGATTTCTACGCCGCTGGATCCGCAGCACCCCCTGTGGCGTTATTATCATGTGGATCACTACAAAGGCGGCACAGCTGTTGTGCTGCGCATTCATCATAGTTATGCCGATGGCCTGGCTTTAATGGCGGTATTGGATGCTGTTGCAGATAAATCCGTGATGCACAGTTCTCCTGCGGCTCGTGCTGGTGCGGGGCCAGTCGCAAACAGCTCTAATGTCGTTGTTCGTGCTTTGCAATCGGCCTTGGTCGGCGTGGGTTTTGGTTTGGGTTGGTTGTACGAGGCAACCAGAATACTGTTTTTGTCATCGGATACAAGAACGGCTTTTAAACGACCATTAACCACACAAAAGCAAGTGGCGTGGGCACCTTCTTTAAATATGGATGAGGTAAAACAGGTAGGGAAAGCGATGGGCTGCACCATTAATGATGTGTTGTTGGGGTGCGTTGCGGGCAGTATGAGACAAAATCTGATTAAGCAGGGGGATTCAGTCGATGGCGTGGTGATTCGTGCAATGGTGCCGTTCAATCTTCGTCCGTTGTCAGAAGCCATGGAATTGGGCAATCGCTTTGGGTTGGTGTTTTTGGATCTGCCCGTTGGGGTGGCTGATTCGATACAGCAGGTTAAACGCGTACGCCAGTCGATGCTGAAACTGAAAAATGGTATTCAGGCAATGATGTCATACAATGTATTAGCCATTCTGGGTGTTTTTTCGCCGGCCATAGAGCGTTTTGCGTTAAATTTTTTCAGCCATAAAGCCTCTGCGGTAATGACTAATGTGCCTGGGCCAGCAGAACCGGTAATGATGAGTGGCACTAAGCTTGTTAAACCGATGTTCTGGGTACCGCAGTCCGGCGAGATTGGAATGGGTGTCAGTATTTTAAGTTACGATAATAAAGTTGAGTTCGGTTTGATTGCCGATACTGCATTGGTGGAAAACCCGCAGGATGTGGTAGAGGGTTTTATTGATCAGTATGAGCAATTAAAGGCTCGCGTGTTAACCAAGGGTGCATGATAGAGGGTTGCCTGTTAACCAGGGAAGAGGGCTTTTCTGATTATATGAAGTGGGTTGTGCATGAGGTTTGCTTGCAGATGTTTGGCAATTTGGGGATTGATTGAGGTTTCTTATGAGTTACTTTGTGACAGGCGCTACCGGTTTTATCGGCCGCCATTTAATGCAAAAACTGGTAAAGCGAGAAGGCACAATCTATGTGTTGATCCGTGAGCAATCACTGGGGAAGTTACCAAAATTAAAGGCGGAGCTTGGCGTTGCCGATGACAAAGTGGTTGCCATTATTGGCGATCTTGGCAGGCCTGGGCTGGGTATCTCTGATGCGGATATCGCAACCCTGAAAGGGAATATTACGCACTTTTTCCACCTTGCGGCGGTTTATGATCTAAGAGCAGATAAAAACCTGCAGATAGCGGCCAATATTGACGGCACAAGAGGCGCGGTGGCGGTAGCGGCGGCTGTTAATGCAGGCTGTTTTCATCATATCAGCTCGGTTGCGGCGGCAGGCATGTATAACGGTGTCTTCCGTGAAGATATGTTCGAGGAAGCCAAAAAACTCCACGACCCCTACATGAAGACCAAGCACGTTGCTGAAGGCTACGTGCGTGCTCATAGCAAAGTGCCTTATCGTATCTATCGGCCATCAATGGTGGTTGGGCATTCAAAAACGGGTGAAATGGATAAGGTCGATGGGCCTTACTATTTCTTTCCCTTGATTAAAAGACTGCGGCAGATATTGCCATCCTGGGTACCGGTGGTGGGTATAGATGGTGGTCATTTCAATATTGTGCCGGTAGATTACGTGGTTGATAGCCTGGATTTTCTTGCCCATAAAGAGGGTTTGGATGGCTCCTGTTTTCACTTAATCAGTCAGAAGCATTATTCGGTGGGCGAGCTGGTTAACATTTTTGCCCGAGCAGGCCACGCACCGCAAATGACTATGCGGGTGGACACACGAACATTTAATTTTATTCCGTCTTTTGTACGTCATACATTCACCAATCTGGGCGCGGTTAAGCACATCACCAATACCGTGTTGAATGATCTGGGTATTCCCGGAGGCGCAATGAAATTTGCCACCTACGCCACCCGATTTGATGATCGTGAAGCCCGTACGCAACTGCATGGCAGTGGTATTACATGCCCTGATCTGGAAGATTACGCCTCGGAGCTGTGGGATTACTGGGAGCATTACATGGACCCGGATCTGTTTATTGACAAAGAGCTAAAGGGCCGTGTGAATAACAAAGTGGTGGTGGTAACCGGTGCAACTTCAGGTATTGGTAAAGCGACGGCACTGAAGCTGGGGGCGGCAGGTGCCAGGGTAGTGCTGGCAGCGCGTACGGTTGAAAAACTGGCGGCAACAAAAAAAGAAATTGAAAAGCTGGGTGGTAAAGCATTTACTTACAGTGTTGATATTTCTGATCTCGCTGATTGTGATCAGTTTGCAAGTAAAGTGCTTGAAGATTTTGGCCATGTGGATGTGCTGATTAACAATGCAGGCCGCTCGATTCGCCGTTCCATCAACCTGTCTTATGATCGCTTCCACGACTTTGAGCGCACTATGCAGTTGAATTACTTTGGTGCACTGCGTTTAATGTTGAATTTTCTGCCAGTAATGGAACAACGCAGAACCGGACATATTGTTAATATTTCGTCCATTGGCACATTAACACTGCCTGCGCGTTTCAGCGCCTATGTTGCCTCGAAGTCAGCGCTGGATTCGTTTTCCCGCTGCGCGGCGTCGGAGTATTCCGACTGCAATGTGCATTTTACAACGATCAATATGCCGCTGGTGCGCACACCCATGATTGCTCCCACCAAAATATACGAGCATGTGCCTACCATCAGCCCGGAACAAGCCGCTGATAAGGTGTGTGATGCGCTGCTTCACCGCCAGACGCGCATAGTGACCAAGCTGGGCGTGTTTGGTCAGGTGGTACATGCGGTGGCTCCCAAGTTTGCTGAAACTGTCATCAATACAGGTTTTCGTATGTTCCCGGACTCTGCTGCTGCCCGTGGCGATGATGCTAAAGAAAAATCCGTACCTGATGTATCACCGGAACAAATGATCTTTGCTTATTTAATGCGGGGTATTCACTGGTAAGTGTGCAGACACCATTGCTAACTCGAATATTGCAGGTTTCCTTGTTAAATTAGGTATTTATCAGATTGTTTGGAGAATTTTGGTCTATCTTTAAGGAGTAGCTTTTACGAAAAAGAGCATTTCTTCACTGAATACATCGATCAGGCAGTTTTTTAAGTGCCTGGTTTAAATGAAAAATACGTAAATTCAGTGGGTTATAGCTAAAGGGATTGGTTGATGCTGTCACAAGATACTACGTTATAATGAAGGCAAATAGAATGACTATTTGGGGGCGTTGGCTGGCCACTGTTTTGTGGGTTTCATTTATTTTTACTGGAATATCGCAGGCCAACGGTGGCTGGGTGATTGAGCGGGAAGAAAAACCGAAAAGCCCGCTGTTCAAAAATACCCAGTCTATTGCTCATAAGTTAACCCCTGAGCAGAAAGAACAGCAGTTGCTTGCCCGCACGTATGTAAAGGCATTAGATGAATACCGCGACCAGGTTCGCGCTTATTGGCCTGCTGGTGAAGTCAGCTCCAAGTCCCGCTGGGTGTCTTACAGTGCTGATTGGGAAGCCAAACGGGTTGTTGATTTTGAATACAACCGTATGGAGATCAGTGTCGATAATCAGGCTAAAGGCAAGCGGGTTAACTTTGCCGCATTGTCAAAAGTGGTGCGCCGTCATGTAGAGGATGTAATTGGCTCACGGGTATCAGAAGCCGTTAACAGTGACCCGATCAACAAAGCGTTGAATAAAAAACTGGCTGATCTGGGGGCAAAAAAACAGAAGGCAAATAATGATCTGGTGCTGCCTGAACTGTTTAAAAACGCTAATCCAACGCAGCGAGAGATTCGTGCCTATGCAATGAAGTTAATGAAGGGCGCGAGTGTTCGCTATCAAACCCAGACTGCCAGTCTGGCAGCGTTGCCAGTTAAAACAAACAGCAAAATTACGTACGTGATTCCATTGCCCGATAATCGTATTCGTAAAAAAGTCAAAGAATACACGCCATTGGTGCGTAAGCAAGCTGAGCAGTTTTCTTTGGCTGAAGATATTGTTATGGCAATTATTCATACAGAAAGCCATTTTAACCCGCTGGCACGCTCTCATGTGCCCGCATTTGGCCTGATGCAGATTGTACCTTCCACCGCAGGGCGAGACGCTACCCGTAAACTGTTTAACAAGCCCCGACTGTTGTCGGCGCGATATCTGTACGACCCAAAACGTAATATTGAAGTGGGAACGGCTTACCTTAACATGCTGTATTATGACTATTTAAAAGGTATAAAAAACCCTGAAAGCAGGTTGTATTACAGTATTGCTGCATACAATGCCGGTGCCTCAGCGGTTGCCAAAGCCTTTATTAGTCAGGCCAGTTTGCAAAAGGCGATTCCGGTTATTAATAAAATGACACCGGACCAGGTGCTTAAGAGAATTTTGACTAAGTTGCCTCGTAAAGAAACCCGCGAATATGTGAAAAAAGTGTTAAAGCATCGAGCGTATTATCGCCGCGTATAGGTTAGCCTTAAGGAGTTGCAGGTTATTTTAGGTGGTAAACATGCACTCCCTGAAGCAGGCTCTTATAAAGTTTTATGTCAACATACGCCATTACTGGCTCCTATTGGGGGTGGCTGTGGCTTTTTTGTTGCTTGGTGGTTGCAATCAGGTTGATGATGACCTTCTGGCCCGGTTAGACAACCTGCAAACGGTTGTTAAGGCGCAAAGTAAAGCTATTAATGACCTGGAAAAGTCCCAGCGAAAATTACAGACACAACTTAGTGAATACCAGGATATTCGTTTTGTGGTGGATGGCGTGCAGTATGAATTGATAGAAAAGGCATTCGAGCCTTTATTAATGGGTGAAGCCAAACTGTCAATAGCTGGTGATCAAAAGCCTGATCTGATCTTTGTGGAATGGACGCTGAATTTTGCAGAAGCAGGCAAAGAGCTGGGGTCGATGAGCTATATTCAGCGGGTAGAAAATGGTGAGGCCGTATTGAGTTTTTCACAGCCATTGCCACGCCATAATATTGAAACAAGTCAGCTGTCGCTTAAAATAGAGCCAACCGCCTGGTATTTAGGGCATATGGCTCATCTACAATAATAATTCGCTGTAGCGGCCTGCTATGCAGGCTGCTGTAAAACAATCTCATCAATTAATGGGCGGAAAGATACGTTGACACCCATTTCCACCATTGTCCAGTAGTGACCTGTCAGCACCCTGTCTACCTGCATGGTATCGGGAGAAGGCTGGAAATAGCCCAGATACTTTATGGCTTCTTTACGCATTTTTTTTGCGGCGTCCTTATGTAACCGCGACTGGCCAAAGTCAAAAGGCTCATAGCCGGAAAACGGTACCATAATAATATCCAGCCACTGTTGATAATAATCGCTGCTAATGGGGCCGCTGCCGGGAGTGCGAACACCCATATTAAACAGGTGTTGATCAATGGCTTCGATGTTTCCTTCAAGGCTGTCTTTTACCAGGGCACGATAGGTTTTCACA
>PDSR01000090.1 GCA_002748575.1 Gammaproteobacteria bacterium | reverse complement strand
AAAAAGAAGAGGAATGAGTTTTGTTGGATCAACGATTATGTATGCCTATTTGCAGTCTATTGGAGTTGTAAACGATCATCAGAAAAATTGTTTCTGTAGATCTGGAAGCGACAGCAGGCCAATATGGCGAGAAAGTTGCTGGAAAACTGCATGAGGCATTTCAAGTCTCTCAAGTAGTGAAAAGCATCATTGAATACAACATGTCGCAAACCGACAATGTGCGCCTGAGTCGTTCAGAGCTGAAAAATACCATCGAGAAAATAATGGTAGATAGTAATGCTGTCAGCGCTATTTATGCCAACTTTGAACCGAACAAGTACGATGGAAATGATGCTTTCTTTGCGGGCAAGGCAGACCATTCCAGCAACACCGGTGAGCTGGAATTATATTTTTATCGTGACCCGGACGGCAATATTCAATTTGGTGCCACTGAAGATTCCTCGGTGAAATATGACGCCACATTGGATGAATTTGGTAATCGTGTGGCCGAATGGTATTTGTGTGCACGCGACAAAAAAGCGGCTTGCCTTTTAGAGCCTTATGATTACGAAGTTAAAGAAGGTTACAACGAGCTAATGACCAGCCTGGTAGTACCTATTTTGGACAATGGTGATTTTGCAGGTGTTGTCGGTACAGATGTTAACCTGTCCACTTTAAAAAGCATGATGCAAACAATCAGCCAGTCTTTATTTGATGGTCAATCGAAAGTCACTTTACTCAGCCAAAGGGGGCGTATTGTTGCGTCCAGTCATTACAACGATAAAGTTTTGCAGCCTTTAAAAGAAGCGATACCTGATAAGGCCGAGCTTTTAACTCAGCTGCATACAAATGACAAACACTTTAGCGATGATAATGCATTGTACGTGGCTTATAAGATTGATGTTGGCGTTACGGATACCGTCTGGTCGTTATTAATTGAGCTGCCATCGGATGTGGCTTTGGCAGATGTGGCAGCCCTGTCAGAAAGTATTCAGAATGCTATATCTGCTTCGGCCTATGAACAAAGTTTATTTGGCGGGGCCATTCTGCTGATTGCGCTGGGTGTGATCATGCTGCTAGTTCGCTCGGTGGTGACACCACTGGATGAAATTAACATACGCATGCACAACTTAGCGACCACTGAAGGTGATCTAACCTTGGAGCTTGATATTGATACCCATGCGGAACTGATTGAATTAGCGAAGGGGTTCAATTTATTCCTGAAACGGTTGCGCGGCATGGTCGATGATCTAAAAAATGTGGGAAAACAGGTCAACACCCAGTCGATTGGCGTGAGTCAGATATCAAAAGAAACAGAAGAAAAAACCGTGCACCAACGTCAAGATATTAAACGTGTTGCAGCAGCCATGAATGCCATGTCGACATCCGCTATCGAAGTAGCACAAATTGCCAACCATGCTTCGGGAAATGCTGTGAGTGCAAATCAAAACGTACTTGATACCCAGGTAACTCTTGGCAGTGCTGTTGATGGCGTAGATGCGCTGGCACACGATATGAATGAAGCCAGCAATGCGATTAAGCGTGTTGCTGAACGTAGCGAAGAAATTAACAGTATTTTAGACGTGATCAGAAGCATTGCAGAACAAACAAATTTGCTGGCTTTAAATGCTGCCATTGAAGCCGCCAGGGCTGGTGAGCAAGGCCGGGGTTTTGCCGTGGTTGCAGATGAAGTACGCTCCCTGGCATCCAAGACACGAGAATCAACAGACGAAATCACAAAAATGATAGACGCTTTAAAAGAAGGCGTCGTCAGCGCCGTGGATACGATTCACACAGGGGAAGAAGGAGCCAGTTTGGCGGTTAAAGGCACCATGCAAGCCAATGAAGCGCTATCTGTTGTGGTCGAAGCGATAGGCAAGATTGTTGTCAGTATTGACCAGGTTGCCACTGCTGCCAATCAGCAAAGCGCCATGAGTGAAGAAATTGATAGCAGCCTTGCACAAATTAACGATAGCTCCAGGGATGTGCAACAGCTGGCAAATAAGGTTCGCGGCAGTGGAGAGGCACTGGGTGAACAGGTTGCCATTCTTGATACAGAGCTGGGGCAGCTGAAAACCTGACAAGGATTCCCGGGCAGGCTGCCTATTTCTTTTTCTGTATCGTCGATACTGAAATGGCCTCTGGCTTGCTCTTTTGCTGCTTTATCAAGTAAGGTCGCGGGGGGGGGGTATAGGTCGTCAACGGCCTTCTTGTGAGCACTGTTATCACGTTCCCCGCTTTGTATGTCGCTGGTTTTTCGCTCATCGGTGGTGCACTCGCTTCTTTGCCTCTGACCAGCTCTGATATACCATCGCATGTTAGCTGATAACCATCGCCGGAGGTTAAATCGACGCGGCGAATCACCCATTCGGCATCTCTGATCTCTACTCTTGCGCCTGGTGCAAATTGTTGGGGCATCTTTTAATCCTGCTTCCCTTGCTGATCGTATTATTCGCTGTGTTGCTGGCTCACGATGCCAAGATAGTACAAGGATGTCTATCGCCATACAAGCGATCCAGGTATAGCCAACGATGCCTTTTAGTCAGTTTCTGAAACTAAATTAAGGCAGCCTCTTATTTTACTTTCGGCTTTAAGTTAAATTAAGGGCTTTGGTTATTTTAACTTTCTATATATTTTCACTTTTATTAACGGGGCAATATTATGGAGCGTGGTGTAACCGGTCGTTATATGCCGAGCGTTGCTGGGGGCGTAAGATGCAATGCATTTATTCCGGCACCCCTGCCGCCCCACCCCCCATTACATTTAGACAACAAACTACAAAGCCGTATCAATAAAGCCATGTTGGCACTTGGACGCCTTGACGCGATTAGTACCTTACTGCCAGATGCCCGATTATTTCTATATAGCTACGTGCGCAAAGAGGCTGTTATGTCCTCTCAGATCGAAGGAACGCAATCCTCACTCCATGATTTAATGCTCTTTGAAATGGAAGGCTTGCCTGGTGTGCCTATGGACGATGTTCAGGAAGTATCCTGTTATGTCAGTGCTTTAGAGCGCGGGGTACAGTTAATTCGCAGTGGGCACCCGATTACCTTTCGCTTCATCACCGAACTGCACGAAGCCTTAATGACCTCGGGACGAGGTGTTAGCAAACGCCCTGGGGAGTTTCGCAAGAATCAGGTATGGATTGGTGGCCATCGTGCTGATGAAGCTACTTTTGTCCCCACTCCGGCAAACGAGTTGGCGGAATGCTGGGCCGATCTTGAGCGCTTTCTTAACGACTCTCCCGAGGAGACTGACCCGCTCATTAAAGCGGCTTTAGCCCATGTGCAGTTCGAAACGATTCACCCCTTTATGGATGGTAATGGCCGCCTGGGTCGCTTATTAATTCCTTTGATATTAGTTGCTGCCAATGTACTCAAAGAGCCGTTGTTGTATTTATCCGTATTTTTCAAAAAACACCGGCAGGTTTACTACGAGCGCCTGCAACAGGTGCGCCTGACCGGCGACTGGGAAAGCTGGCTGCTATTTTTTGTGGATGCAGTGACCGACACCGCGACTCAGGCGGTCAGCACTGCACAACAGCTTAATGATTTGCGCAATACCCATCGCGCTATGCTCACCAAATTAGGGCGCATGGCTTCATCAGCCCAGCAAGCACTGGATGTTTTGTTCGAATACCCCATCGCCAACATCAACACATTAGTGGAGCAGGGTGGCATTTCGGCGGCAACCGCTGGCAAAGTAATGGATAAACTGGCACAACCGGGGCTTGCCCTGGTGCATGAAATCACCGGCCAAAAGCGTAACCGGGTATTTGCCTACAGCGCCTATATCGACATTCTCAATCAGGATTAACCCCGAATACCCGCCAAAGAAAACCGCTTCCATAATGAATAAAAACAATATATTTTCACCTATCCATTAGCTTTTTTCATGCCCTATTATGATTGAACGTATCCACCTAAAGGTTGTGCAGGCCGTTGAACAGCACGGCTCGCTCACCGCTGCAGCGAAAGCGCTTTGCGTAACGCAATCCGCATTAAGCCACACCATGCGCAAGCTGGAAAATAACCTGGGCACTGAAATCTGGCTGCGTGAGGGGCGCAGCTTGCGGCTGACTCAGGCCGGGCGGTATCTGCTTAATATTGCCAATCGGGTGCTGCCGCTGCTGGATCACGCCGAGGACAAGCTCAAACAGATCGCCCAAGGTGAGCGCGGCACTTTGCGAATTGGTATGGAATGCCACCCCTGTTACCAGTGGTTATTAAATGTGGTATCTCCATTTTTAGATGCCTGGCCCGATGTGGATGTGGATGTGATCCAAAAATTCCAATTCGGCGGTGTGGGTGCGCTGCTGGATTATGAAATCGACCTGCTGGTTACTCCTGATCCGTTTTATAAAAGCGGCCTGTGTTTCAGTCCGGTGTTTGATTACGAGCAGGTGCTGGTGGTGCCTCGGCATCATCCCCTGGCGACTCGCCAATACGTGATACCAGAAGATCTGCGTGATCAGATCTTGATCACCTACCCGGTAGCGACTGACCGCCTGGATATTTACACCCAGTTCCTGAACCAGGAGGGTGTGGTGCCTAAACTTCATAAAACCAGTGAAACCACTGAAATCATGCTGCAAATGGTGGCCTGTAATCGCGGTGTCGCGGCTCTGCCACGCTGGCTGGCAGAAGAATTCTGTAAAAAATTACCTTTATCAGTGGTGCGCCTGGGTAAAGATGGTGTTGCCAAGCAGATTTATTTAGGCACCCGTGAAGGCGATAAAGATATTGAATACCTTTCGGCCTTTATTGAGCTGGCACGCAGTTTCAATCACCCCACAGAAGCCATTCATGAACAAATCTCATAATATTATGAGATAAAATCAATTTTATTCATATTTTGATCCCTGTATAAAGTGCCCCTGCTGTTAGCAACCGACACTGCAACAGCCACAAAAGAGCACAAATTCAGCTTTATATCAGCAAACAGGATACCGGATCACCATGAGTAACGGCTTTACCTATACCATTAAGAGCATTCGCTTTGATGAAAACTATCTTCCTTCAGATAGTACGCGGATCACCACCAATTTTGCTAACCTGGCCAGAGGGGAAAGCCGCCAGCAGAACTTACGCAATGCCTTAAAAATGATAGACAGCCGTTTCAATGCGCTGGCGAACTGGGATAACCCCAAAGGGGATCGCTATTCTGTTGAGCTGGACATTATTTCTGTTGATATTGATATTGAAGGCAGCGGCGAAACCTTTCCATCCATTGAGATCCTGCAAACCAGCATTATTGATCACAAAACCAATAAGCGTATTGAAGGGATTGTTGGTAATAATTTTTCTTCTTACGTGCGGGATTATGATTTCAGTGTACGGCTGCTGGATTATAACAAAGGGCGAGCCCAGTTCGGCATTCCCGAAAACTTTGGTGATTTACATGGCAAGCTCTTTAAAGATTTTGTCGGTTCAACCACATACCAAGAGCATTTTAAGAAACCACCGGTGATCTGCCTGAGTGTTTCCGATAACAAAATCTATTCTCGTACCGGTAATCGACACCCGGTATTGGGCGTGGAATACCTGCCGAATGAATCTTCTTTAACCGAGCAGTATTTCAAGAAAATGGGCTTACAGGTGCGCTACTTTATGCCGCCCAACAGTGTTGCTCCTTTGGCGTTTTACTTTTTTGGTGATTTGCTAACGGATTACAGCAACCTTGAGCTAATCAGTACCATTAGCACCATGGAAACTTTCCAAAAAATTTACCGGCCAGAAATTTATAATGCCAATGCGGTTGCCGGGAATCAGTATCAGCCGGATTTAAAAAACCAGGATCATTCATTAACTCAAATTGTGTATGACCGTGAAGAGCGCAGCAAGTTGGCCATTAAGCAGGGCGAGTTTGCTAACGAGCACTTTATTAAGCCCTATCACACCATTTTGGAAAATTGGTCTGCCAATTACGCCTGATGCTTTCAACAGAATAACAAGCAGTATTTACTATGAAGAAATTATTACCGACTTCTACCGCCGGCAGCCTGCCAAAACCTTCGTGGCTTGCTGAACCTGAAACCCTGTGGTCGCCCTGGAAACTGGAAGGCGAAGAATTAATTGCCGGAAAACAGGATGCTCTGCGGGTATCGTTGCAAGAGCAGCTACATGCGGGCATTGATATTGTGAGTGATGGCGAGCAGACCCGGCAGCATTTTGTAACCACCTTTATTGAGCACCTTAACGGCGTTGATTTTGAACAGCGTAAAACCGTTAAAATCCGGGATCGCTATGATGCCAGCGTACCCACAGTGGTTGGCCCGGTAAGCCGCCCACAACCGGTATTTGTAGACGACGCCCGGTTTTTACGTGAACAAACCACGCAACCGATTAAATGGGCATTGCCAGGGCCAATGACAATGATCGATACGCTGTACGATGATCATTATAAAAGCCGCAAAACACTGGCCTGGGAATTTGCCAAAATTCTTAATCAGGAAGCCAAAGAATTAGAGGCCGCCGGTGTTGATATTATTCAATTTGATGAGCCGGCATTTAACGTATTTTTTGATGATGTGAATGAATGGGGTATTGCCTGTTTAGAAAAAGCCATCGAAGGGCTTAGCTGTGAAACAGCGGTACATATTTGTTACGGCTACGGTATTAAAGCCAATACCGATTGGAAAAAAACGTTGGGTTCTGAGTGGCGTCAGTACGAAGAAATTTTTCCCAAGCTGCAACAATCAAATATCGACATTATCTCGCTGGAATGTCACAACTCCCGAGTGCCGATTAAACTGATCGAACTGATTCGTGGTAAAAAGGTGATGGTAGGTGCCATTGATGTGGCCAGCGATACCGTTGAAACCCCCGAAGAAGTTGCGGCAACACTGCGAGAAGCACTTAACTATGTAGATGCCGACAAGCTCTACCCCTGCACTAACTGCGGTATGGCTCCGCTATCGCGTGCAGTCGCCAGAGGCAAACTGAAAGCCCTGGCTGATGGTGCTGCCATCGTGCGTAAGGAATTAACGGCATAGCACTGCCCGGTTTCAATTTCATACTGCAAAAAGCCCCCTGACGATTCACGCCAGGGGGCTTTTTTATCTCAATAACTTTTATATCAATAGCCAATGAACAGAAAACGGCTTACAGAAACAGTTGCCCCAGCATTCGCAAGCCAGTGATAAGCAACACCACCGCAAATACTTTCTTTAGTTTTGCCGCATCCAGTTTTGCCCCCAAAGATGCACCCACCGGAGCAAATAACACCGTTAGCGGCACAATACAAATAAACCCCATCAGGTTAACCAGGCCCCATGTTCCCGCAGGTGCATCGGCAGGTGTTGTACCTAAAACCAGCATGGTTAATGCGCCGGGCAAGGAAATGATCAACCCAATGGCCGCCGCAGTGCCCACCGCCTTATGGGCCGGATAGTTATATAGCGTCAGTAATGGCACCGAGATAGTACCGCCACCGATACCCACCATAGAACTGAAAAATCCAATGGATGCCCCCATAACCGTTTGCCCGGCTTTACCGGGTAGTTGCTGAAACAGCGCCGATTTACCGGTTCTGAACAGCATATTAAGTGCCGATAGGGTGGCTATTATCCCGAACAGCATCGTCAGCCAGGTGCCATCAACACGGGTTACTAACCAACTGCCCACCAATACCCCCAGCAGAATAAACACCGCCCAGCGTTTTAAAAGATCAAAATCCACATTGCCTTTTTGGTTGTGAGAACGAATAGAACTGATAGACGTAGGCACAATAGTGGCCAGCGAAGTAGCCGTTGCCACCAGCATGGCTGATTCCGCTGACACACCAAAGCTCTGAAACAGAAAAAACAGCACCGGCACAATGACAATACCGCCACCCACGCCCAGCAAACCTGCCAGAATGCCAGCGAATATACCTGTGGCGACCAGTGATAAAAACGCCGGGATATTACTTGTTATAAATTCCATGATATTTATTTGCTACTACTTGGATGTTAATAGGGGGGAGTTAAATTGGCGCCAGTATAGTTCGCCATTGAAATGAACAAAAATGGTAAGAATTCATAAAGCTATTAGCTTTATTCATAATCATAAAACCTGGCAGACTGTTGATTCTCTTTTTAGGGATAGTAAATCAACAGCCTGCCAAGGCACTTCAAGCACCATTGCGGAGCTGTTTACATCAATTAAGCCTGTCTATAGCCCTGCCGGAGAAAGATGAACGCGAACAGCCTTGAGGCTCGCAATTACGTCTCATAACCATTCGGGTTCTTCGCCTGCCAGTTCCAGACATCGCGAACCATTTCATCCAGCCCCCTGGCAGCTTCCCAGTTTAGCTCTTGTTTTGCTTTTGCTGGGTTAGACCAGCACTCAGCGACATCACCTTCTCGCCGAGGAGCTATAACGTAGGGCACTTTTCGTCCACTGGCTTTTTCGAAAGCAGCCACCATTTCTAACACGGAATAGCCCTTCCCTGTTCCCAGATTCCAGATTTGCATGCCTTTTTTGGCAGTCAACGCACCCAGTGCATTCAGATGCCCCTGGGCCAGATCAACCACATGAATATAGTCACGTATGCCGGTGCCATCCGGGGTGGGATAGTCATCACCGAAAATCGACAATTCCGATCTTATGCCGGCTGCCACCTGGGCAATGTAAGGCATCAGATTATTCGGAATACCACCGGGATCTTCACCGATCATTCCGCTTTCATGGGCTCCAATCGGGTTAAAATAACGCAATACACCCACTCGCCATTCAGGGTTGGATTCGCAAACACCGTGCAATATATGTTCAACCATCAGTTTCGAGTGCCCATAGGGGTTAGTTGGCACGGCGGTGGGACAGCTTTCACTGATTGGAATTTCTTTTGGCTCGCCATAAACAGTGGCCGATGAACTAAAAACAATGTTTCTGACATTGGCTTTGTCCATTGCTTCCAGCAGCACCACACTGCCCGTTACATTATTATCATAATACTTAAGTGGCTCAGAGACACTTTCCCCGACGGCTTTTAAGCCTGCAAAATGTACAACCGATTCAATAGGGTACTGCTCAAATACTTTTTCAAGAGCGCCTGAATCACGAATATCCGCTTCAACGAAAGTAATATTCTTATTACACAGTCTGGATACCCGCCGTAGTGATTCATAAGAACTGTTCGACAGGTTATCGACAACAACCACATCGTGGCCTGCCTCTAACAAAAGAAGCGTTGTATGTGAGCCTATATACCCTGTGCCACCTGTTACTAATATCAATGCTCTTATCCCTTGTTTTGTTTACTTAATACGCGCAATAACACTGTTTTCAACGGTGTTACTAAATATTGTAGCTTTGGATAAAGGGGCTATCCAGGCAGAAAGTATAAAGAAAAGGCCCGATATCTATTTGATATCGGGCCTTTTAGAGAGAGTTTCAGCTTAGTTTCCTAAAAACTGAATTGATATATTAGAAGGTGCTTCCGGTGGGCTGCTAGTTGCTGGCGCTGGCATTGGCGCTGGAACTTCTCCTTCCCCTGCCAACGGAACCCCATAAAGCTCATAATACCTGTTATACACTTCTTGAATAACAGGGTGATTCATATCAGGTGCAATCGAGCCAGCAGCAAGACTAAAATTCTCTGCACCTGGATTCACAAAGGTTGGAGCTTCTTCTGTACAATTCCCACACTGCGATTTGCCATTATAAAGTGCAGCTAATGAGTTATAGATAGTGCCGTTCCAGTTTAAGCGGATATTAGGATTGCGGTAAACGATATTATTATCGAAAACCATATTGTCAACGATTCGCTCAAAATAAACATCGCTACCAAACTCTTTACCATTGTCCACAAGAACATTACCAATAACTTTCAAGTTGCCTGAACGTATTGGTGCAGAAATCGCCACATCAGAACCCACTATGGTATTACCAATAACATATTGATCAACATTGCTCATTCGCAACATGATACCGCCAGACTGATGCGGATTATTCGGCATACTTGAATGTATGTCGTATATGGTGTTATTCACATGATACACACTGCCTTGCTCACCACTATCACCACTGACTCCCACAATACCCTGCTCACAATCATGGACTCTGTTGTGAATAAACCAGACATTCAGCGCAGAATACTGATAACCGGCACACGGGCCATTAGATGAGTCGCTACGACGCATTCCATACATATGGTTGCTGGAAAAAACAACGTCACGGGCGTGCTTAACCCAAAGAGCAGTCTGCTTATTATTCGAAATGGTGTTATTGCCTATAAAGACATGGTGAATAGAGTCCGCACCTCTTTTGTGTTGTGCCTCTATTTGAACGCCATCACCCGAGAATCGCTGCATAGAACTGTTAACGATCCAGATATTCTGTGAATTGCCCGAAACAGTGACACCATGACCATCCTGGTCGAAATTTACAGTCATATCGCCGATATCATGGATATCAAGGCGGTTAAGCAGCACATTGTCTACCGTTTCAGAACCAGAGTAACCCCAGCTACCTATACCAATACCACCGGTTTTATAATTGTTACCAGAGCCACTGATTTCAGCATCCCGTACAGCAATATGATGGGCGCCTTCTTTAATTTTCAAACCGGAAGAACCATTACCCTGGCTACTTGTTGGCTGGGTCTTGATATTTTCTACAATGATATAACTTCCTTCAAGATAGAGGTAATACTGAAAAGTCGGACGCTTTTCATAGGACTCACCACGAATAAAAATAGGCTTGTCCGCTGTACCACTGCTGTTAACGGTGACTCGACGGGAAATAGTACCATGCACTTCAACAACCGCTCCTGCTGGAATACTGCTTGGCACTCTGACTCTTGGTCTGTCTGGGTACCCATTACTATTATTGGAGTCTGTTGCATTCGGATGCGTTGGGTCAACATAATAAAACCCTGCAACCTGTGAATTCCAGCTATCTGGAACAGGGGGAGCCACCTCATTGACCCCAAACGAGGGCTCAGGTATACCCTGAATAGGACTCCAATCAGCGAAAGCGGGCAACGCCACCAATAAAACTGCAATTTTAATTAAGAACCGGCCGAACATAGGCGCCTCCAGTGTTTCAACGCATTGATTAACAGTGGTTTCCGAGCTTTTTCCAATACCTGAAGCCGGGAACTACAAGTGCTTTGGTAAATGTTAGCCACTTACCGCATTCACGTACAGTGTACATTTTGACGAATCACTCATACCGTGAGGTCTATCACAGGCACTTTGTATAAAACATCATCACACACTTGCTGACCTGTAGCAAAGCGCCGATATATGAGCATATTTAAGCCGATCAATGATCAGCAGCAATGGAACTCATCAATCCATCTTACCAAGAAATCGGTCACATGATCCTGACTTTCCTGCTCTCGCAATATGTGACTGGCATCTGGTAAAAAGCTCAGCGTGACCAGATCAGCAAAATCGACTCTCGAAAACATATCAAAAAACTGATTCTGGTAATTATATTCGTATTTAACACCACCTGTATAAAACATGAGCATTTTCAAACGCCGCTCAACCAGTAGCCGATAGCCTTTTTCAACAATGGCTTTTGAAGGTGGATCCGGCCATTCCTGAATCTCGAATTCCGGCCGCGAAGCTTTTACTCCGGCAGATTTCCTTATCATATTTGGAATGCGGTGAAAGATCAGGTTTCGCCAAACATTCTTATCGAACAACCTAGGAGTATAATGTTTGAAGTAGAACCTGGGTGTACGGTAAGCATAACCATCAACCTGAGCCACACCTATAACCCTGGTATCAAGCTGAGCGACCTTAAAACCCAGATAAGCCCCCGAGCACAACCCATAAAAAACAAACTTATTGATACCCAGAGTTTGCTCTAAAAAGTCCATGGCACTGATGGCTTCTTCCACGCTGCTTTGCTCATAGGGCAGTGAATCGTTGCGCAACGGGCTATCGCCAATACCAGACAAATCAAATCTGAGTGTTAATACGCCATGCTCTGCTACTGCTCTTGCCAGCTTCACCGACATTCGGCAACAGCCGACATGATGCCTTACACCTGAATTCAAGATAATTAAAGCGGGCCTGGTTTTATCACGCTTTTCAGGAATGGTAACCACACCCGATAAAATCGCCTGGCTTCCAAACTGCTGTGCAATCTCTTTCACGCTTCACCCCCGCTAAAAAGCGATGAAATTCCTGCAATAATCGGCTGCGGCAGCAAGATCCCCCCATTTCCCCCGGAATAATTCCAATCCGCCTCGCAGGGAATCACTTTAAGCCGGACATTAGCTGTCGATACCGAAAAAGCATTAACTATACCGCTAAATCCATCATGATTATGGGAGGCGACAACAGTGTATTTCACCTGATCAGATACAGGGGCTTTTCGCGCATCCAGCTGGCGCAACTCACTGCGGAAGGAACAGCTTTGCGGATACCCATTCAGATAAATAGTTGATTGATCAGCAGCGTTTCTCAACACTGGCAGGTATTGCGCTTCCAGATAAGCTTCAATTTCTTTCAGATAAGACTCACCACTCCACAATGGGTCCCAGGCAATACACTGGTTAACCCCACCAATATTGGCAGCTGCATTCATGGCCATAGTAGCGCCTAAACGTAATCCCACCAAATTAATAGCAGCGGTACTACTTATTAATGAGCGTAGTTCATTGGCTGCAACGACGATGTTATCCTGCCATTGAACCAGGCTGACTTTATCAGATTCCCCAGCGGAATTACCGGTCCCCCAATAATCAAAACGCAGCACATCAAAACCCATCTTAGCCAGTTCATTTGCCAGGATCTTGAAAGCCCGGTGGCTGCGTTCATATTCCTGCCCAAAAGGGCAACATAAGACAACACCTTCATTTTTTTTAACATCCGGCTTTGCCGGGTGAAACACGCCATATAATAAATTGGGCGCTTTACCAAAGTAAAAAGGGTGCATGCCTCTATCAATTATTTGAATGCTGTTATCGGTTGCATCCTGATGATTGTGCTTGCTGGTATCGTCTTGCTGCCGACTTGTTTTTTCGCAGTTTTTTGCAAGTATTTCAACCGTATTAAGCAATAGGTCGTCGTGGGATATTTCCAGGCCAAATACCTGCTGCATTTTCTGACGAGCTTCCACGGCCAATAATGAATACCCACCAATATCAAAAACTTTATCTCTTTTTTGTATATTGTTTCGCCCCAGCACCCGTTTCCAAATATCGACAATCGTTTGCTCAACAGATGTAAAATGGTAATAGTCTTTTTCTTCAAGGTTTAGTAGTAATTGAACATCAATATCACTACCAGCAGACCTTGGAAAACGGTTCAATTCAATAAATCTTTCCGGCATAGCCCAAGAGGCGTGATCACGAATCGACTCACGCAGCATTGGCAGTGAAACATAGTGATCTTGTTTGCATTGGTAAAAGCAAATTTCGGGCTGCCCATTGATCGCCACTACCAGGACCTCTTCGAGCGCATCAGTCGCTTTTAGAAAGGCCGTCATCTTATGATTTATAACGATGTCTGCAACGGCATTTCTCTGGCCCAGCATTTCTTTCAGGGCATTTCTATCTACCTTGCCACTAGAGGTGTGAGGAAACTCATCCACAACAACTATTTCCCGGGGCATCATATAGTCGGGTAAGCGTGCTTTTAACACGGTATCAAGGGCATCAAAATCGGCTGTTTTCCCTTGTATCTGTATAAAAGCAACTAGTTGTGGATCTTTTTCGTTAGTATCATCCACCACTGCGGCCGCATGAATAACTGGCTCATTAACCAGCAGTGATGCTTCAATTTCACCCAGCTCAATACGATAGCCCCGAATTTTTACCTGATCATCAACTCTTTGGTGATAAAACAGCTTATTGTCCGGGCTTAAATGAACAAGATCACCGGTGCGGTAGACGCGCTCCCCGTTGTTTAAGTGGATAAAACGCTCATCAGTTAGTTTTTTTCGCCCTTTATAGCCAGCAG
>PDSR01000089.1 GCA_002748575.1 Gammaproteobacteria bacterium | reverse complement strand
CAGAAAGATTGTTGGCTGGTTGCCCGGCGTGCTGCTTTTTTGTTGCTTCTTTTAAGTACAAAGAAAGTACTTCATAAAAACGAGCTTTATTAACGGGTTTTGCCAGATAACTGTTACAACCTGCCTCTAAATATTGCTTTATCTCGTAGTCCATTAAGTTTGCGGTAATGGCAACTATTGGTTTTTCATAGCCATTTTCTCTTAACAACTGGGTTGCAGTCGTTCCGCTCATCATTGGCATTTGAATATCCATCAATATCAGGTCGTATGTCTTTTCCAAAGCCTGAGACATGGCCTCTGCACCGTTATTTACCACTGTTAAGCTGGCACCGGTTGGCTTAATTAACATTGAAATCAGATCTTGATTGTCAATATTATCTTCTGCATACAGTATGCTGCCAACCAGTGATGGAATAGTAACGGGAGAGTTTTGATCTTCCTGCTGTAACCCTGCATCAGCAATATCTTCAATCCATTCAACATTAGTTAAATCCCCAGTGTTTACCATCACTGCAAACGAACTGCCTTTATTTAATTCGCTGGAAACAGATAAGGTGCCACCCATCAATTCAGCCAGTTGTTTTGCAATGCTTAGCCCTAAGCCAGTGCCGCCATGCAACCTGGTAGTTGAAACATCTGCCTGAGTGAAAGCATCAAACACCTTGCTCTGCTGCTCTTGCGACATTCCAACCCCGGTATCCTGGATTTTAAACCCGATCTGATCTTTATCTTTATTCAAAAAGACTGAAAGTGTAATGCTGCCTTTTTCCGTAAACTTTAAAGCATTACTGGTCAAATTCAGCAATACCTGTTTTAAACGGGTTTGATCTGAAATTATTTTCCGTGGTAAGGGAAACTCATACACCACATTAAAATCCAACCCTTTTTCTCGGGCCTTAACTTCCCAGCAGGACTGTATTTCTTTAACCAGAGAAAAAACATCAACAGGCAACAGCTCTATATCAACTTTATTGGCCTCAATTTTGGAAATATCAAGAATATCATTAATCACATGCAGCAGATGATGGCTGTTGCGAATAATCGTTGACACATAACTGGAAGCCCGGCTTTTATTTAGCTGATCATCTCGCAAGGATTCGGCAAATCCAATAATGGCCGTTAATGGTGTGCGTATTTCATGGCTCATATTTGCCAGAAAATAACTTTTTGCCTGAGTTGCTTCAAATGCTGCTTTCTTTTCCAGCTCGGCCTTTTCCCTATCACGGCGTTCAGTAATATTGCGTAAACTTCCTTCGAAAAATCCACGATGGCCCTGCTCATCTTCTACCATACGCAGGGTCATTGACCCCCAAAAAGAACCCCGCTCTTTGTTAAGTAACTCAGCTTCGAACTCACTGACTTTTCCCACGGAACGAAGCTTTTTAAACAATTCGGTAACCTGCCTTAGATCTGCAAACATATCCTCTTTAAAACTAAATCGGGATATCATTAAAGCTTTAACGTCAGAAAACCCCAGCATATTTGCCAATGCCGGATTAGCATGTACAAACTCACCTTTCTGGTTACATTTAAACATGCCCTCCAATGATTCTTCATACAGTGTTTGGTACTTAGCCAAGCTTTCAACTGCTTTTTGATTAGCCTCTAGCGCTTCTTCTGCCGCCTTATTTTTATCTTCTTTTGCCTGGTTAAACCGCGAAGCCAATGCCAAAGAAAACAATACAGCCTGTCCAAGCGTACCTATTATCAAGGCGTTTTCGGTAGCAAATATGGCTGGCAGCAACCCAACTTTATTGCAAGCCAGCAGCACCACACCTGCTACAAACGAAGCCCATGCAAACACGAACAGATCGGCACTTTTATTTCCCTTTTTCCACTCAGCTATGCCAATACCGAGAAAAACGAAACACATCATCACAGCCGAAAGCATCATAGGCTTAACGATCTGCTCGTAGGGAATGACGAAAGACAGTAAGAATAAAGCTACACTTAACCACAGCATCATACTTTCAAGTCGATGCGGTAATACTTGCTCCTTTTGAATATTCAGAAAATGTTTTGCAAACAAAGCTGCCAATACCATTTGGAAAGCAATAAAAAAATTTGTAATGTTAGCTTCAAATAAAGGGATTTCAGGGAAAATGAACTGGTATGCATACCCTTCCAAACCCGCCTGAAAACCCATGGTACTGGCAACCAGTGCCACATAATAAAGGTATACACGCTCTCGTAGATAAATGAACAATGCAAAGTTATACAATATCATTGCACCCATAGCACCAATATAAAGGGTATCCGCCATAATTTGAGCAGAATCAGCTTCCCAAAAGGAGGTCTGATTCCAAAGAACAACGGGAAACTGTAAAGAATTCACTGTTTTAACGCGAATATAAACTTCGTAACGAAGACCTTCAAAGAGCCTCACAGGAACAACAAAGTGTCGGTGCTCAATAGGCCGCTGATAAAAAGGGTAAGCATCACCTAATTGATAATGTTTGAGTATCACGCCATCAAGCAATACATAAACATCAACATAATCTGCCAGAGGAGCAGCAAACTCCATTACACCATGAGAATAACTATCATCTACCGGCATAATCTTATACCTGGCCCACACCGCATCCTCCGTAAAACCAAAGTTAGGTACGGCGGCTTCACTATGCTGCCAGCCTGCATCTGATTGATCACCAATGATATCGTCGATGGTTAATGTACCCTTGGGATCACGCAAATACTCCCCCGCAGAACCAAGATTGAATGGCATCTGTTCACTGGAGACCACTAGAACACCAGGTTCTTCCGCATATGAAAAATGGGAAAAAGCCAATAATATCAATAAGCTAATTTTAAGAAAAAAAGACATCACTATTACCAGAGCCGACAAAGCACAACCACTTGATTTAAGCTTAGCAACAATTCAGGTTCGGATAAGAAAAGATTTTGAGCTACTTCAGTATTTTGATACCCACCGGCAGCGCATCGCCTAACATAGACTGGGTGTCTCTGCTGGCAAGTACCACATGCTCTTGAATAAGCTGAACCCAGCTTGAAGCACATTTTGATGCCTGCAACTTATCAATAATATGCAATGCCAAGCCTTCTGGAATATCACGACTGCGGTCATTGGTTTTCCTGGCCATTTGTACGCAAGCCAGCGCTGCCTGCTGGTTGTTGACCCAGTCTTGGGCCAGTGAAAGTTCAATCCAGCTACTTACCCGCTCCGGCGATAACACGGTATCAATGCCAGCATAAAAAGGCTCCCTCGCCCCCAGCCTGCCCAGCGCCCACCAGCTGGAAACTGGCTCCGAGGATTTTGTCAACCGCTGTGCGAGCCAGTCTCCAGCCTGAATTTTTGAAGCCTGTGCCAACTTTTCCAGGCCGCCAACCAAACGCACCATATCATCGTAGGATCTGGTTTTCAGCTGGGTTTTAATTTTGCTATTCCTGCTGTTAGCAGGATCGATAAACTCGGCCACATCGGAAAACAGTTGCGCTTGCTGATCTTTGTTCAATCCTGCCGCAAGGCGACGCCAAAATGTCCACCATTCTGCCCATGCTCTGGTTTCTTTAGGGTACTGAAGCCCTTGAGCATAGAGCGCCCAGGCCTCATCAATTCTGAATTCATCGCCGCTAAAACCCACTCCGGGGCGCATACAAAACCCGGCGATGTTGAACCATAACCGTTCATGGTGTTCGGAGCGCCGCCTGCGCTTTGCAGATTCCAGCAATATGTCAAAAATTGCACGCAACAGGGCTACGTCCCATGCATCACGCTTACCCAGCAAGGCATCCAGTTCTGAGCGCAACTTGCGAACATCAACATTGGCTTTACCTTTTCCACCATAATAATTGCGAATCTGATCCCGGGCTTTGGCAAAATTTTCCGGCAATGCGACGGGTGCTTCTTCTATGTTATCTGACAATGCCGAATGCATAGGCTTACGCAAATCAAATTCAACCTTCCAACGCTGCTGGTTAACCGTGCTGACGCAATCCAGATTCAAGGTGCCCACTTCCGTTAACTGGCACGCCAGGGCAACATCAACCTCCTGACCACCCGATGCGGTAATCTTGACATTCGATGGTGGCAACGCTTTGAAGTCATCGTTGTTGATATGAACAACCTGGCCGGACACAAAGCCTTCGTCGCCACTGTTAGTCACCAACTGAAAGCTCACAGGCTGCCCTACTTTCAGTGAAAAACGTGAGTCCTGAAGGCTGATCTCGGCACCCTCTTCAGTCCCCTTTGGCAACAGACACACGCCAGTCTCGTGCTCGGAAGATGCATCTTCCACCTTCAGAAAGTAGCTTCTTGGTGCGCCACCACCAATTTTTAGAAATGCACCACGACGGGCCAGGCCATAAGCAACCGCACCATAGGCAACGGCCAGATCAGGGTGTTGATTATCAAGGATTTTAACGGCGCCATCTCGCCACGACTGCAATAAATCCCGTGCCCGATGACGCAGCAGATCGCTGTTGAAAAAGCCCCCGTTAAACAAAATGGCATCGGGCAGATACGGCCCTTGTGACTGTTCGGGGAAAGCCTGCTTTGCCGATGCCTGATGATGATTCAGGAACTGACAGATATGCTTACTCACGGCTGGGTCAGAAGCATAAGGCAGGCCAAATTCAACCACCGCTGAATACCGCTGTTGCGGCATATCGCCCCATTCTGTGAGCGGCAGAAACCCGTCAACGGCTAAAGCCCTGACAGCCTGCTGCTGAAACTCGACACTTTTAGCACCCCCGATCAGCCTGGCACCCGCACCAAGAATGGTCGCTTTTGCCGATTCGGGCGCAACCGATGCCAGCAGAGTTTCTTTTACCTGCCGACATTGCTGTATGAGCTGAGACAATGCACCGGCACTTAATCGCCGTGCGCCAAGCTGTTGCTCTGCCTGATGTGCCAGCGCCAGATCAATATTATCACCGCCCAGCATTAAGTGATCGCCCACGGCGATACGATCCAGTTTTAATTCACCACCCTGCTCACCCACTTTAATCAGGCTAAGATCAGTGGTGCCACCGCCAACATCGCACACCAGCACCAGATGGGTATTTTTCAGAATCCCACTGGCTTGCTCCTGATGCCGCAAATACCAGTCGTAACAAGCAGCTTGAGGTTCTTCGATTAAATGCACATTCATAAAACCCGCCATTTCAGCGGCTTTGAGGGTTAGCGAACGGGCTACTTCATCAAAAGATGCCGGGATAGTGATAACCACGTCCTGAAGTTCCAGCGGGTATTCCGGGTGAACACAATTCCAGGCGGATTTAACGTGGGCCAGATAACTGGAACTGGCTACCAACGGCGAAATTTTTTCCACCCCTTCGCTGCCCCAGGGAAGAATCGGGGAAGTACGATCTACACCACTATGGCATAGCCAGCTTTTTGCAGAGGCCACCAGCCTGCCATCAACTTTTGCTCCTAAATCACGCCCCCAGGCACCAACAATATGCGGGTCAATATCCCCCCGAATCGGCATTGCAAACCAGGACAACTGCAATTCACCGTCCGTTATTTCCTGTTCAGCAGGGTGATAACGAAACGAGGGAAGCTGGTTTTTTGGGGCAACGGTACCCGACGCCACCAACTGCTCAATGGGAAAAATCTGCGGTTTGGCCTGTTGCAGGCCGTTTTCCAAATCAGCGTAGGCTACCACCGTGTTGGTGGTGCCCAAATCAATTCCGATCAGATAGCGTGCATTAATCATGTTCAGTTTGTTCTTACTTCAAACTCCACCTGCCAGCGGTGGCTGTTTTCTACTGATACTGCTTCCAGCTTTAATGTACCGATTTCGGTGACACTGGCTGCCAGGTAAACAGGCACCACCTGCCCCGCCTCGCGGCCTTCTGTAGGCAAGGTTACTTCAATATCAGGCAAACTTTCCAGCTCTTCAGGCTGCCAGAAATCCAATAAAGTACCCGCTTGATCTTCACGCCGCACCGCAGAGCCATAAAACTGGAAACGCACCGGCTCGCCAATCACCAGGCCGAAAGTGCGCTCGTGAACCTCGGTATTCGTTCCCTCTTCCATGCCGAAAGGTGCCACACATAAAGCTTGCATTTGCGGGGGCATACCGGGCACCGCAGGCATAGCACTTTCGATACCAACATAGTAAGCATTGGCAATACCGCCGCGAATACGCACACCTTTCCCCCGTTTGACTGAACCAAAATAGGACGCACCTTTGGCAACGGCCAGATCCAGGTCGGCACCGGAAAGCAATCGCGCTTGCTGAGCACCAGATGCCACTAACCAACCATTGATTACCGACATTAACCGTTCAGACAGCACCGGCGCTTTAAGCACACCGCCGTTTAACAATATCGCTGTTGGCTTGATAAAGCCCTCTGCCGCCATTGATAACAAGCCATCAGCGGCGCCAGAGTGCCTGCTAAGAAACGCTGCTAAATGTCGCGTGATACCGGCATCCTGAGCATAGGGCAAGCCCATTTGCGTCAACGCCCCTCTAGGTTGCTGCACCGGCTGTTCTTCAACCCCTGCATAAGGGAAAAAGCCATCAACCAGCGTTTCTTCCACGTCCTGACGGGTCAGCTCGGTTCTCAGGGTTGCTCCTAGCAATTTGGAGCCACGACTAGGCACCACTAGCGGCACCGATTCTGTATGGCTATCGGATAACAGCTGTTCTTTGGCATCACGACAGCCATGAGTCAACGCCTGTATTTGCCAGGGTTGTAACTGCTTGCCTTCGGCATTGAGCTTGGCATTAATTCGATACGCCAACGCCAGATCCATGTTATCGCCGCCCAGAAGAATATGATCACCCACCGCGATGCGGTTTAACGCCAGGTTGCCCTCTTCTTCAGTTACTGCCACCAGTGAAAGGTCTGTGGTGCCACCACCTACATCAACCACCAGCACAATATCACCAACCTGTAATTGCTCGCGCCATTCGTCTCCCAGGGCTTTCACCCAACTGTAAACTGCCGCCTGCGGCTCTTCCAACAGCGTTAAATGCTGCAAACCAATGGCCTTGGCTGCTTCTGCTGTTAACTCCCGTGCTGCCGGGTCAAAACTGGCAGGAATGGTAATGGTGACATCCTGATCTTGCATCAACGCATCCGGGTACTGATGATTCCAGGCACCACGCAGGTGCTCAAGGTAGCGCACAGTCGCATCAAAAGGCGACACTTTGACGATTTCATCAGGGCTGTTAAGCGGCAGAAACCCAGAGCGGCGATCAACCCCTCCATGACACAACCAGCTTTTGGCACTGGCCACTAGCCTAAGAGGGGTTTTGCTACCCATGGAGCGAGCAATATAACCAACTAATGCCTCGGCATTATTACTCCAGGGCAATACCCTGTCTGCTTCATTCAATTCAGACTCATGAGCCTGATACAGAAACGAAGGCAGCTGGGGATGCTCTTCAACCACTCCGGGCGCAGTCAGCTGAGGTATGGAAAATACCGAATGAACCGGATTGTCTTCGTCTGATTGTAAATCGACAAACGACAAAACGTTGTTGGTTGTTCCAAGGTCAATGCCGATTGAATAACGCACCGAACCTGTTTCTTCACCCAAAGCTTCACCTGTACTCATAGCTCCACCTCTGCCGGGGCAATAATGGCAGCATCGTGATCAGGGGCAAGTTTCGGCAATTTTGTGGTAGTTACCTTCCAGCCCTTGTGTACCAACACACCTGTAAAAGGTGCCTGGCCAACAACGTTGCCGGTTAAACGTACTTCGGCAGCATTAAAACCCTCAGGCAATGTCACCTGGGTTTCTTCATCTTCTGATCTTACAGGGGCCAGCTCAAAGTATTCATTAAGCACTTTTTTGCCACCTTCATGTATCACCCTGGCCGTAGCGCCGATATCTGCATCTGAAAAACCGGTAAGGTTTTCATTCAAAAAATCCACCAGCCGGGCTTCCTGCTGAAACAAACCAAGCAGCTGCAAGGCGGCATCCGGTTTGGCTTCTTTCAAACTTTCTACCGGCCTGGGCGCTGGCGTAGAGGCTTTTTGATTTTTTTCGGCACCGCAGTTTCTGAACACGGTCAGCAGAATAACTAACAAAAGTAACGCCAACGCACCCAAACCAATGTGAACGGCATCTAATGTGGTGGGAATAAGGTGTAAATCAATCTCAACTTGCATAGAAACTCTTCCTAACTCGTTTACTTTCTTTCAATAACCGGGATCAAATGCTTTAAAAAGTGGCGCATAATACCACGACTCGGCAACGATCACAGCGTTGTTAACGCTGCATTATGAACACCCTGTTTACCACAGCCCCTTGCTAAATATGGCCTTGTAACTTGTTTGACCAACATCAATATGATGTATTAAGGTGTCACCTATACTCGCTTTATCGTTAAAAAAACCACGTTTTATAAAGGAAATACGAATGTCATTACAGTCTTTAGAGAAACACGACTTATTACACGAACTACCAGAGTCAAAGGAGACGATTCACAGTTTAAAAATGAACAATAATCACTTCTCTAGATTGTTCGATGAATATCACGAAGTAGACCACGAAGTTCACCGCATTGAAACTGGCGCCGAAAATACCAGCGATGAGTACCTTGAAGCTAGAAAGAAAGAGCGCCTAAACTTGAAGGATCAACTGTTCGCGATGATCAAAGAACATGAGGCCGCTACCAGCTAATTAGTATGTACCGTAACGCTTTGCAAACACACTGTTCCAGTGTTTTGCCGCTCAAAACAAGCAAATTTGCGAAGCGTTACCAAATTGTCTCGTTACCCGCCACAACCCCTTTAAAACAACACACTTCAACTTAAAGCGCTACGTAAACGTTGGCGCAAGTTCAATGCCGTATTAGCCCTGCCTTTTCTGTTCACCATGGGAATACCGGCAGATACCAGATTCATACCGATAACTTCTCCTGCTTCATTAATCACCGGTGCACCCGATGCGCCTCCGGGATTTAACCGCTTATTATCAAATTTGTATTCAATATAATCATTAGCAACGGCCACTACTGTAGCCGGATGAAGCATGGTATCGCCTGGTTTCTGTTTTTTTAGACGGGCAACCAGAGACACTTTGTCACCGACTGATGGCAGCTTCTTTGCAAGTTTAAAGGCACTGCATTCAACAACGCTAACAGCAAAAAGATCATCGGCCGTTGTAGCTGGCTGGCGGCCTTTGGCACCCTTAAACGTCAACACATTACTGCTGGCCAATATCACCTCATGGGTATCGCAGGCTCTGGCAGTCACGGTAATATCTAAAGCCGCTAATTCTTCACCACTGTATTTTTTATTGAGCCCGCCAGCAGGACCAAACAAATGCATGGCGGTTAGCAAAACATAATGGCCTTCAAAATTGACCACAAAAGCGGTGCCAGCCTTAAAATCAAATACTTTGGATTTGAAACCCGGTTTCAAAACAGCTTGCCTGTAAAACGATAATGCTTCAGACATATTTGCCACTCCAAATTTCACAAAGAAGCTTTAATGGTAATGCTACCCGTAATAATGTTTATGGTCGCCAGCCACAATGGCGATAAACTAAACCCCGGTTTTCAGAAAAACAGCAATAACCCCTATCAACAGGGAACATTACCAAATTCTGGCAGAAATGACAGGATCCTTTTCTGTTAATGCAATACTAGCGGGCCTGATGTCTAAATCGCGTCATTTGATTTTCCCTAAACCAGGGTAAAGGACATTCCCGTTAGAACGAACGGACAAAAAAAAACCGAGTTATTGCTAACTCGGTTTTAATAAAGGTGGCATCCCGTAGGGGACTCGAACCCCTGTTACCGCCGTGAAAGGGCGGTGTCCTAGGCCACTAGACGAACGGGACACAGCTTGATCATATGATCAAAAAAACTTGGTGGAGCCTAGCGGGATCGAACCGCTGACCTCAACACTGCCAGTGTTGCGCTCTCCCAGCTGAGCTAAGGCCCCAAGTTTTCAGCAGTTGCTGAAAAGAGCTGCGCATTCTATTGAGATTCGGGGTGGCTGTCAACTGCTCGTAACAACCCCTGGTATTCTTTTTCCAGCTTTTTCAACGCCTTCTTGCCTGGCACACCAAAAACAGACACGGCATGGCGCACTCTGGCACGGGTCATATCCGGCCCCAGATGTGCCATCGCGTCCATGATCGAGGGGGCTGACTGCTTGCCTGAGACCGCCACAAATAACGGCATCATAAAATCCCTCATCTTATAGCCCATAGCATTACACAGTCCCGACAACGCCTGCTGGATTTCCTCTGTTGTCCAGTGACGAATCCCTTCTAAAGCCCAAAGGCTGAATTGCAGAATCTTTTTGGTGTCCTCATCGGTCAGTGATTTATGGGCAAAGCTTTCAGCTGAAATATCCACCATACCTTGCAGATAAAAGCCCGCTAGGCCAACAGCATCGCTGAGCAATTCAATGCGCTGTTGTATATTCGGCAGAATCGGCTTCAGGTAGTCGCCATTCACCGCCCATTCAACGAATTTATCGGCCAGTTGATCCGTGGTCAGATCTTCACGAATCCATAAACCATTCAGCCAACTCAGCTTTTCAGTATCAAATACCGGCCCACCCAGGGATACACGGCCAATATCAAAGGCTTTAAACATATCATCCAGGGTAAATTTTTCACGCTCATCAGGCATCGACCAGCCCATTCGCCCCAGATAGTTCACCACCGCCTCAGGCAAAAAGCCCATGCGCTGGTAGTACAGAATGCTGGTTGGATTCTTGCGCTTGCTGAGTTTGCTTTTATCGGGGTTTCTTAACAACGGCATATGGATTAATTCCGGCATATCCCAGCCAAAATATTCATACAGCAGCTTATGTTTGGGGGCCGAGTTAATCCATTCTTCACCACGAATCACGTGGGTGATTTTCATCAGATGATCATCCACTACATTCACCAGGTGGTAGGTAGGCATGCCATCAGCCTTCAGCAAAACCTGCATATCGACCTGTTCCCAGGGAATTTCGATGGTGCCCCGCAGCCTGTCCTGAACTTCACAGACACCTTCCTGCGGAATTTTCATGCGAATAACATAGGGCTCGCCCGCTGCCAATTTAGCGTCGATTTCTTCCTGGGAGAGTTTCAAACCTCGACCATCGTATTTTTGTGCTTCACCGTTGGCCATTTGCTGCTTACGCATTTCGTCCAGTTCTTCTGGCGTGGCAAAACAGTAAAAAGCGTGACCTTTTTCGAGCAAATCCCTGGCGTAGTCAGCGTACATGTGTTGCCGCTCGCTTTGGCGATAGGGGCCGTAATCACCGCCCACATCCGGGCCTTCATCCCAGCTCAGGCCCAACCAGCGCAACGAGTCTAATATAGCTTTTTCTGATTCATCGGTGCTTCGGGTTTGGTCGGTATCTTCAATACGAAGAATAAATTCACCCCCATGCTGACGGGCAAAAGCCAGATTGAACAAAGCAATGTAGGCGGTGCCTACGTGAGGATCTCCGGTAGGCGAAGGCGCAACGCGAGTGCGAACAGTCATGCAATTTTCCTAATCATTCAGATGGCACAATAAACGGGGGCCGATTATAACGATTTGCGGAATAGACCGCGAGCCACTTTCATCCTTACAGGCAAGTGAACACTACGAATATTACTGTACGTACCCCCTGAGATTTCCGGGTGCGCCCTGCGCTTGTCTGGGGTAAAATTCGCGGCCAGTTTCACGGGACATTACCATCATGCAACCTGCCAAACAGCTGTTCTCCTATCCACATTATTGGGCCGAGTGTTTCGGTACCGCTGAATTCCTGCCCATGTCTCGCGCCGAGATGGACACGCTGGGCTGGGATAGCTGCGATATTATCATCGTCTGCGGCGATGCCTATGTGGATCACCCCAGCTTTGGTATGGCAGTGATTGGCCGCTTGTGGGAATCCCACGGGTTTCGCGTGGGTATTATCGCCCAGCCTGATTGGAACGATATTGAATCATTCAGGGCTTTAGGCAAACCGAACCTGTTTTTTGCGGTTTCTGCGGGCAATATGGATTCCATGATTAATCGCTACACCGCCGATTTAAAGGTTCGTCAGGATGATGCCTACACGCCCAATAACGAAGGCGGCAAGCGCCCCGATAGAGCCGTTCTGATCTATACCCAACGCTGCAAACAGGCGTACAAGGAAACACCGGTACTGATTGGTGGTATTGAAGCCAGTTTAAGGCGCATGGCCCATTATGATTACTGGTCGAATAAGGTGCGCCGTTCTGTCCTTCAGGATTCCAAAGCTGACCTGCTGGTATATGGCAACGCCGAACGCGCTGTGGTGGAAATTGCCCATCGGGCCGCAGCAGGTGAACCTTTAAAGCAAATGACGGATTTGCGTGGTACGGCCTGTATGTTGTCGGAGCTTCCGGCGGGCTTAAAAGTGAAAGATTCCACACGCATTGATCGCCCCGGTAGAGTGGATTACCACAAAAACCCTTACGAAGTTGAAAGTGAAAGCAACCAGTGTTTAAACGAGCCTGAAGCACCCGCCGCCGCACAGGTAGTACATATTCAGCCAGCGGCCAGTGATAAAGACGCGGCGATTTTATTGCCTTCCTATGAAAAGGTGAGAAACGATCCGGTATTATACGCACACACATCCAGAGTGCTGCATCTGGAAACAAACCCTTCCAATGCCAGGCCACTGATCCAGAAACACGGCGACCGCTATGTATGGATTAATCCACCAGCGATTCCCCTGTCAACGGAAGAGCTGGACGATGTCTTTGAATTACCCTTTCAGCGGATACCCCATCCGGTTTATGGTGATGCCCGCATACCGGCCTATGACATGATCAAGTTTTCGGTGAACATTATGCGCGGTTGCTTTGGCGGTTGCTCATTCTGCTCCATCACCGAACACGAGGGCCGTGTTATTCAAAGCCGTTCTGAAGATTCCATTATTCGTGAAGTGGAAAACATTCGTGATAAAACCCCCGGCTTTACCGGTACCATTTCCGATTTAGGCGGCCCGACCGCCAATATGTACCAGCTCAACTGCAAAAGTGAATTGATACATGCAAACTGTCGGCGGCTATCGTGCGTATTCCCTACGGTATGTAAAAACCTGGTAACAGATCATTCACCCACGACACGACTATACCGCCGCACCCGTAAACTCGATGGTATTAAGCGCATTATGGTGGCCTCGGGGTTGCGTTATGATTTAGCGGTATTAGATCCTGAATACGTCAAAGAGCTGGTAACACACCATGTGGGCGGATATTTAAAAATTGCGCCTGAGCATACCGAAAGCGGGCCGCTATCAAAAATGATGAAGCCGGGTATCGGCACCTACGATGCTTTTAAGGAAATGTTCGAGAAGTTTTCTAAAGAAGCCGGCAAGGAACAGTACCTGATTCCGTATTTTATTGCGGCACACCCCGGCACCACCGATGAAGATATGATGAACTTGGCCATGTGGCTAAAATCCCACGGTTTCAGAGCGGATCAGGTGCAAACTTTTTATCCCTCGCCGATGGCAATGGCCACCGCCATGTATCATTCTGAGCGCGACCCTATTCACCGGGTTGCCTACAAATCTGAAAAAGTCAGTTCAGCAAAAGGTTTGCGCCAGCGGCGCTTACACAAAGCTTTTTTAAGGTATCACGACCCTGATAACTGGCCACTGCTACGCGATGCTTTAACCCGAATGGGTAAATCGCACTTAATCGGTTATGGGAAAAGGCATCTGATACCGCCCACGCAGCCTGCTAACCATCCGAGCGCAAAAGCAAATACATCGAAAAAAGCCCATGCGCCTAAGAAATCCAGTTCGCCACGAAAAGGCCAGATACTGACACAACACACAGGATTACCGCCCAGGGAAGGCACCACAGGACGCAGGAAAAAAGTCAAAACCAGCAACAGGCCGGCAACCAAAAGGGCAAGCGGTGTAAAAGGGAAAAGGCGTTGAGCGTTGGCGCTAGCGGTTATTGGCCAAATATTTCCTGCAGCGCCCTTTCAGGGTAAGTCATCTGATTAGTTAGCATTACCGGTATCCGCACCATTCTTAGGTGCAATCAACGCCCAATAAATTAAGTCTCTGATCGCCGCATAGCCGGTGATTGTTGCTATTTTAAGCTCTTCCCACCAGGAAAAGCTGCTACCGTTTAGATGCCGCTCCAATGCTCCCACCATAAGTTTGGTGGTTGTCGGGCACTGGGTACTGTTACATTGGCGCATCATATAATTACTTAAAAGATCAATATGCTGCTTGCCGTTTGGAGGGTTGGTCACTTCATCATAGGTAAACACGTAATCAGGTGCGAACCAATCCACAAAGCTGGTTTTATCTTGTTGGCGTT
>PDSR01000088.1 GCA_002748575.1 Gammaproteobacteria bacterium | reverse complement strand
ACCTGATAACGGGGTAAGGTGTGGGTGATTCCATTGGCAGAAATATAACTAAAGCGTTGTGCCTTAACACGTTCGATACCCGCCGCAATTTTTAGTAATTCGCCGGCAGCTTCTTTGCGATGTGATTTACGCACAGCATCAAGATAAGATGGATAAGTCATTACCGCCAGCACAGCAATAATCACAAGCACCACCATCAGCTCAAGTAACGTGAAACCTCGAAGGTTTTCAATATCCATATATAGTGTTGTCCTTAAATCAAGCTTTTTTAACGCAGCTCTTTGGGCATTGAAAAAACGATGTTTTCTTCCTGGCCAGCAAGTTCAGCCGGGGTTGTGCCACCCCACTCCTGTAAGCGATCCACAACCTGCTGCACTAATTCATCTGGCGCTGATGCTCCGGCACTAACACCGATGACTTTAACCTTTTCCAAAACATTTTTATCCATCGCGCAACGCGTCAATCACAATCGAAGTATCATCTACCGATAAAGTGGTTTGGGTCACATAGGCCAGTGCATCAGGGTTATTCACTTCCAACTGCTGCACATCGCTGACATCTTCCACCAGATAAATACCTCCTCCCAAAGAGGTATCATATTGCCCCATGGTGCCTTCCACTTCGGGGTGACCCTGATGCCCAATCAACACACACTCGCGGCCATCACGAGAGTAGCGCATCACTTCCATATGAACTTTAGTTACCAGTGGACAGGTTGCATCAAATACTTTCAGGCCACGGCCTTTGGCTTCATTCTGGACTTGTTTGGAAACACCGTGAGCACTGAAAATCACAATGGCATCGTCGGGCACTTCGTGTAATTCATCGACAAATACCGCACCACGATCACGCAAACCATCAACGACAAATTTATTGTGTACCACTTCATGGCGCACATAAATGGGTGCGCCAAACACATCGAGTGCTCGGTTCACAATGGCAATAGCGCGATCGACACCGGCACAAAAACCACGAGGGTTGGCCATTTTAATTTCCACTAGGCTTTTCCTTCCGGTTGAAGCTTAACGGGCTGCGCCGATGCATCGACCACATTAATAATTTCCACATCAAAAGTTAGATCGCTGCCCGCCAGTGGGTGATTAAAATCAATGATCACCGTATCCTGCATTACTTTTTTTACAACACCCGGTAATTCACCACCACCGGGATCAGCAAAAGAAAGCATCAACCCGGCCTGCAAATCCATATCTTCGAATCGGCTGCGCGGCATAGACTGCACATTCTTTTCATTGTACTGGCCAAAGGCCTGATCGGCTTGCAGGAAAATAGAACGCCGGTCGCCAGCCTTTAAGCCGAAAAGAGATTGCTCGAAACCGGGAAGCAGATTGCCATCACCCACATTGAAGGTGGCCGGTTGTTTATCTTTGGTGGTATCGACCACGGAGCCATCCATTAACGAAACCGAAAAATGCAGGGTAACTCGTTTACCTTCGCCGATCACAACTAAACTATCACTCATAGAGACTACTCGATGCTGGGTTTTGATTGCCTATTTGCCAGGGTTACGAACCACATCCACGGCCATCATAAATGCCCCGATGCTGATCGCAATATCCGCCACATTAAACGCCGGAAAGTGGCTATACCCCAATACGGCATTAAAAATACTGCCATGGAAATCTAAAAAATCCACCACATAACCATAAACTAATCGGTCATATAAATTTCCAATAGCCCCACCGATAATCAGCGTTAAACAACAGGCCATCCAGCGATCATTTTTGGGGAGTTTCTTTAACCAGATCACCAATGCAATACTGACACCAATGGATATTGTTGCAAAAAACCATCGTTGCCAGCCGCCCTGGCCGGCTAAAAAACTAAAAGCGGCTCCGGTATTGTGCGCTCTGGTTATATTAAAGAATGAGAAAATTTCAATTCGCTCATGCAACGCCATAGTGTTTATGGTGATTAATTTCGTAATGTAATCCAACACCACTACCACCAGTGACAACCACAACCAGACGAGCATACCTTCTTTTGTTGTTTCTTTTTCACTCATAACAACTTCACTTATAACCGCTTTCTTGTAACCGACTCATTAATGACAAGGTTAGAATGTTTAGCTGAACTGCCTTGCTTCGCCTTGGCCATCGACATTATCGACACACCGCTGACAAAGCTCTGCATGACCTTCAATGGAACCCACCTCAGGGCGATGATGCCAGCAGCGCACACATTTTTCGTCTTCAGAGGCGCTGACTTTTACGCGTAACCCTTCAACATCAGTAGCTTCGCCTTGATCGCTCATATCATGCACACGGGCGGCAGAAGTAATCAGCACAAAGCGCAGCTCTTCTCCCAACTTATCCAGATAAGCTTTCACCTGGGTATCGCAATACAGGTCTACCTCGGTATCCAGGCTGGCTTTTAAATTGCGCTCTTTTCGGGCAATTTCAATCTGCTTGTTAACCGCGGTTTTGATTTTCAGGATTTCCTGCCAGTATTGATCGCCCAGATCTTCACTGCCATCGAACGGTTGTAGCTGCTGATACCAGGTTTCCAGAAAGACTGATTCACTACGTTCACCGGGAATAGCGGGCCAGATTTCATCAGCGGTAAAGCTTAGAATTGGTGAAATCCAGCGCACTAACGCTTCAACAATATGGTACAACGCCGTTTGCGCGGAGCGGCGTGCATGCCCTTCGGTAGCCGCTGTGTATTGACGATCTTTGATAACATCCAGATAGAAACTGCCCAGCTCTACTGCGCAGAAATTGTGAATTTTTTGGTAGATCGTGTGGAACTGATAGCTATCGTAGTTTTCAATAATTTCCTGCTGTAAAACCGCTGCCTGGTGAACCGCCCAGCGATCCAGGGCAACCATTTCATTAAAGGGTACCTGGTGCCTGGCGGGATCAAAACCTGCCAAGTTAGCCAGTAAAAACCGTGCGGTGTTGCGAATGCGGCGGTAAGAGTCGGACGTTCTTTTCAGAATTTCGTCCGATACCGTCATTTCACCACGGTAATCAGTAGCTGCCACCCATAAGCGGATAATATCTGCCCCCAGATTCTTCATTACCTTTTGCGGTGATATAACATTGCCGAGGGACTTCGACATTTTTTTGCCGTTTTGATCCACCGTAAAGCCGTGTGTTAACACGGTTTTATAGGGTGCGGCACCGCGAATGGCAACGCTGGTTTTTAACGATGACTGAAACCAGCCACGATGCTGATCAGAACCTTCCAGATACAAATCAGCGGGCACCTGCAACTCATCACGCTGCTGCAATACCGCATAATGGGTCACGCCGGAATCAAACCAGACATCCAAGGTATCGGTCACTTTTTCGTATTTGTCGGCATCTTCACCAAGCAATTCTGCGCTGTCTAAATCAAACCACGCATCCATGCCTGCGGCTTCAACTTTTTTCGCCACGGCTTCCATTAACGCGGGCGTATCAGGGTGCAAAGCCTGTGTTTCCTTATCAATAAACAGGGTAATAGGTACACCCCAGGTACGCTGACGAGAAATACACCAGTCGGGGCTTTGCTCCAACATGCCATCAATACGGTTTTTACCCCACTCCGGCAACCACTGTACTTTTTCCACTTCCTCTTTACAGCAATCAAGCAAGCCTTTTTCATTCATGCTGATAAACCACTGGGGCGTTGCACGATAAATCAAAGGGGTTTTGGTTCGCCAGCAATGGGGGTAACTGTGGCGCAGTTTATCCTGACAAATCAGGCGATCATTCGCTTCAAGGGCAGCCAGCACTTTTTCTTCAACTTTATAAACGTGATCGCCGGCAAACATGGGCGTTTCCTGGCTATAGGTGCCATCTGCCTGCACATAGTTAAGTGTTTTAATGCCGTATCGGCGGCCCACATTAAAGTCATCAACACCGTGATCAGGTGCTGTATGCACAGCACCGGTACCCGCATCAGTGGTGACGTGATCTGCCAGAATTATTGGCACCTGGCGGTCATAAAACGGGTGTTGCAACAGAGTTTTTTCTAATCTGGCACCGTCGGCATGGCCCATCACTTCATAATGATCCACACCGTAACGCTGGGTGACTGATTCGATCATATCCGATGCCAACAGCAATAGTTCTTCACCCTGACCACAGTCGAGTTTTACCAGGCTGTAATTCAGCGATGCATGTAAGGCAACCGCCTGGTTAGCCGGGAGCGTCCAGGGGGTGGTTGTCCAGATCACAACGGAAATAGGTAAATCTTCTTCCACGCCGAATGCCTGCAAAAACGTATCCCGTTCCAGCACGGCAAAGCGCACATCGATCTGAGTAGAAGTTTTATCCTGGTACTCCACCTCGGCTTCCGCCAGTGCTGAACCGCCAACAACACTCCAGTAAACCGGTTTAAAACCTTTTACCAGATGGCCATTTTCTACGATTTTGCCCAGCGCCCGCACAATGTCGGCTTCGAATTTATAATCCATGGTAAGGTAAGGGTTATCCCAATCGCCAAATACCCCCAGGCGAATAAAATCGGTACGCTGACCATCCACTTGTTTCTGTGCATACTCCCGGCATTTTTTGCGAAAATCTTTATAAGGAACCTTCACTCCCGCCTTGCCGACTTTCTTTTCAACATTGTGCTCAATGGGCAAGCCGTGACAATCCCAGCCCGGTACATAAGGGGCATGATAACCACTTAAACGCTTCGATTTTAAAATGATGTCTTTAAGAATTTTATTTACCGAATGGCCAATATGAATATCGCCATTGGCATACGGCGGGCCATCGTGAAGAATAAATGGCTTTCGGCCCTGAGTCGTTGCCTGAATTTTTTCGTAAAGCTTATTAGCTTGCCATTGTTTTAACATACCCGGCTCTCGCTGAGCCAAGTTGCCCTTCATAGGAAAGGCGGTTGCGGGCAAATTCAGTGTCTGTTTGTAATCGGCCATAATTCACTCTACGTTAGCTTTACGCTTTTTATACGGTTTAAAATATTTAAAACGGGTTACAGATTAAAAAACGCTTTGGCGTTTTCAATATCCAGCTGGATGTTCTTTTTCAGTTCATCCAGATTATTAAATTTTTTCTCGGCGCGAATTTTTTTATGGAACATCACATGGACACGCCGCCCATAAATGTTCTGATCAAAATTTAAAAGGTGTGCCTCTATCCTTGACTGATGACCGTTCACGGTGGGCCTTAATCCCACATTGGCGACCGCCGGTAATAGTTGATCGCCAATACCTTCTATAGACACAAGAAAAACCCCATTCAACGGCGATTTCAACCTGTTTAACAATACATTGGCAGTGGGGAAGCTGAGCGTTCGACCAATTTTATCACCATGAACAACGCGCCCTGACATGCCATAGATACGGCCTAACAAGCGCTCCGCCTGGGCAAAATCAGACGCTGCCAACGCATTACGCACCTGCGTACTGCTCACCCGGGTATCATCAAGCAAATGGGATTCAGTATCTTCTACGGTAAAACCATGTGCTGAGCCAAAACGCTGCAAAAATTCAAAATCACCACAACGATCACTGCCAAAACGAAAATCATCGCCCACCACCAGATGCTTAACACCCAATCCATCCAAAAGGATATTTTTACAAAACTCATGGGCACTCTGGCTGCAAAAAACCTTATTGAACCGAATGATCATCACCCGATCCACGCCGCTTTCATAAAGCAGCTCACTTTTTTCCCGCACGGTGGTTAATCGGGCAGGTGCCTGTTCGGGGGTAAAAAACTCCCTGGGCTGGGGTTCAAACACCATCACCAGAGAGGGTAGCTGGAGCTCCCTTGATTTTGATAACAGTTGGGCAATAATCGCCTGATGACCTCGATGGACGCCATCAAAATTACCAATAGTCGCCACACAGCCCTGATGCTGTGAACGCATATTGTGTAAACCGCGAATAAAATCCATAAATCAACAATCTCTGCTTACTGCTGTGCCGACCAACCAAAGCCAGCGATTATATCGAACTGTAAGGGCATTTAACCAGCACGCCCCGCCAATAAGTGCTGCTTACGCATTCCGCCAAGGAACAGACAGGCAAAATAAGCAGCAACACCCTCCACCACCAACATAGCCATTTGCAGGCTTCGCTCCCACCAGCCCCAACCTAACCAGGTGGGTGCATCCGGGTTCAGCCACAAAATCACAGCCACCAAGGTGACATTGGCCAGCAACAACCGCACCAGAAACGGCATCCAACCAGGGGTTTTGTGGTAAACACCCTCTTTTCGCAATCCGATGAACAACAGGCAGGCATTCAAAAAAGCAGAAAGGGTTGTCGCCAGTGCCAGCCCCGCGTGGGCAAGAGGAACAATCAATAATAAATTGAACACCATGTTGGCGACCATCGCTTTTATGCCGATACTCACCGGGGTTTTGGTATCCTGGCGGGCAAAGTAACCGGGAACCAGCACCTTCACCAGCATAAAACCCAACAGCCCAAGCGCATACGCCTGCAAACTTAATGTGGCTTTTTCCACATCGCGAATGCCAAACTCCCCATATTGAAACAGTGTCACCAGCAAAGGTTGCGCCAATATGGCTAACGCCAGCGCCGCTGGGACACCAATCAGCAACACCATTCGTACCGCCCAATCCAGTGTTGCTGAAAACGCTTCCGGTGAATCACTGGCATGTTTACGCGACAGGCTGGGCAGAATCACGGTGGCAATGGCTATGCCAAACACCCCCAGTGGCAATTCCATTAGCCGGTCAGAATAATACAGCCAGGAAACACTGCCATCTTCGAGCAATGACGCCAGAATGGTATCCAATAACAGGTTCAACTGGCCAACAGAGACACCAAACAGCGCAGGAATCATCAGCTTGCGAATCTGCGACACACCTTCGCTATGCCAGCCCCACTTGGGAGCAGTCAGTAAATCAAGCTGCTTCATAAAGGGAATCTGGAAAATCAGTTGCAACACACCGGCCATCATTACCGCCCAAGCCAGCGCCATCACCGGCGTATCCATCATGGGTGCCAGCAGGATCGCACTACTGATCAACGTGATATTCAACAGAACCGGCGTAAATGCCGGCACCGCAAATTTGCCGTAGCTGTTCAGCACACTGCCGGCAAACGCCGTTAACGAGACCAGAAACAGATAGGGAAAGGTGATGCGCAGCATTTCACCGGCCAGTGCGAATTTATCGGCATCCTGGGCAAAACCCGGAGCAAAAATCCACGCCACCCAAGGCGCAGCCAGCACGATCAGCACTGTTATGACCAATAATATGCCCGCCAGGGTACCGGAGGTTTCTGCCACCAGCTGCTTAACCGCCGCATGATCGCGCTTGGCTCGGTATTCACTAAGTACCGGCACAAACGCCTGATTAAAGGCCCCTTCAGCAAATAAACGACGAAAGAAATTGGGGATTTTAAAAGCAACAAAAAACGCATCCGCCCCGGAGCCTGCACCAAACATGTTGGCAATGGTGACATCCCTGACCAGCCCCAGCACCCGGGAAAGCATGGTCATAACGCTGACGACCGCCGTAGATTTCAGCAAGCCACCTGATTTTTTGACGACAGCACCTTCTTGCCCTGTCTGAGCAGACTCATCCTTTTCCATTTAGGTATCAACATCTCTGATTTAAAGCGTTAAAAACGGGCTGGGGAACCACAGGAAGGCGGCATTATACGCACCTGAGTAAGGAAAACCTAACTTTGAAAGCATTTTAAGTTGACATTAAGGCCGGCAAACATAATAATTTCGCGTCCTAAATTTAAGCACTGCTTAAATCATTTTTTTCGACTCTCGTATTTTTTCGATACTCGTTAAAGTACAAAAAAACATCAGGCATTATCTAAAAGGATAAAGGAGCAAGACCTTGGCTAACTCTCCACAAGCTAAAAAACGTGCACGCCAAGCTGAGAAGAGCCGTAGACACAATGCAGGTCTGCGCTCCATGGTTCGCACATACATCAAGAACACCCAGAAAGCCATTGAAGCCGGCGATAAAGAAGCCGCTCAAGCCGCTTACACGCAAGCAGCACCTGTTATCGACAGCATGGTAAACAAAGGCATTTTGCACAAAAACAAAGCTGCCCGACACAAGAGCCGCTTGAACGCTCAGGTTAAAGCACTTTAAGCCCACCCTGACCTGCTGCGCAAAGCGCAACTTATACAACCCGCTAAAAGCAAATCAGCACGCTTTTCAAGGGTGAGAATGCCTGTATCGGTAATCGATACAGGCATTTTTTGTGCGGCTTCAAATACCATGATTCAAACTCCTTAACACTGTCATAGCGCACAAACTTTTTCACAATTCTGTCATAAAAAAAGCTTATAAATAGCACACAATCACTATGGAGCTTGTTATGATGAACCGTGCACCCCAACATTCTGCGTCACCTGGTACCACTCCGGGCAATTTATTGTCTCACCCGGCAATCCAGTGGGTAACAGTTGCGTTACTGGTTTATTTGCTGATTTGCGCCGTAAGCATGATCGGTTCTGGCTTTAAAGCGGCCACAGGCGATCAGGCCAAGGAATTGTTTGCCTTTGCCACTAACCCCTTCACGGGACTGGTGATTGGTACTGTAGCAACTGCATTGATTCAATCATCATCTACTGTTACCTCGATTATTGTCGGCCTGGTGGCTGGCGGGCTACCCGTATCAGTGGCCGTACCCATGGTTATGGGTGCCAACATCGGCACATCGATCACTAACACCATTGTATCGCTGGGCCATATGCGCGAAAAAGAAGAATTCAAACGCGCCTTTGCCGCAGCTACCGTGCATGATTATTTTAACCTGCTCTCGGTGGTGATTTTCCTGCCGCTGGAAATCATGTTTGGCCTGCTGGAAAAAATGGGAACAGCGTTATCATCGCTGTTTATTGGCGGCGAATCCATGTCGATTAAATCATTTAACGTAGTAAAAGCGGCCACCAAACCCCTTGTTAATCTGTTCAAGGATACCGCAGGTGCCATCGCCGATCAGCCAGTCGCAGGCGTCTTGCTGATTGTAATCGGTATTATATTTATCTTTATTTCCATTACCTTTATTGGCAAATTACTGAAAAGATTAATGGTTGGCCGCGCCAAAAAAATCCTGCACACAACCATAGGCCGTGGCCCGGTCAGCGGTATTGCATCAGGCACACTGATCACCGTTCTGGTTCAATCATCATCCACCACAACCTCTTTAATGGTGCCTCTGGCAGGAACCGGTGTATTCAGCCTTAAACAGATTTACCCATTTACACTGGGAGCCAATATTGGCACCTGTATTACTGCCTTGCTGGCGGCCACAGCGGTAACCGGCAACACAGCGGCAGCGCTAACCATTGCCTTAATACACTTTACCTATAATTTATTAGGCGTTTTAGTGATTTATGGCCTACCGTTACTAAGAAACCTGCCACCGAGAGCTGCCACCTGGCTGGGCGGCCTGGCTGCTGAGAACAGCCTGTATGCTCTGTTTTATATTATCGGCGTGTTCTTTGTTATACCATTGGTATGTGTTGGCGTATCCACCGCTTTAGGCTATTAAAAGGAGAATTATAATGGCGTCCGAAACCACGAAAAAAAGCATGCCCGAAAAGGCAACCAAAGTAATGAATAAAATGGTGAAGAAAATTCACCTGCAATCGAAAGAAGAAGTGGAAGCACTGGTAGCGCAGACCGAAGCAACACTCAACGCGCTGATCGCCGAGCTGAAACGCCGCAATGAAGACGAGCAACACCAAAGCATTGAGGACCTGGACATCCATTTACAAGAAGCCGATACCAGCTTTAAACGCCTGCGCCACTTTATCGCCATGGCTTTGGATCAAATTAATAAATAAAGCAGTGAAAAATGAAGCGGGGAAACAGCAGGCCGGGCTTTAGCTAATAAAAAGCCGCCCGCCCCGCAAGGCTGCACAAATACAATAAAGAACGAAAAACAGCCTTCAAAAAACAACCATATTGTCTCGATGGATCAGCTCTTCCTCGTTGATATACCCCAATACAGACTGAATATCCGCAGAGGCAACTCCCAGGATTTTAGCCGCCTCATCGGCTGCGTAATTCACCAGGCCACAGGCCACTCGCAGGCCGCTGGCATCAACACAGGAAACCATATCGCCCCGGGAAAATCGCCCGGAAACCCGGGTTACACCCACCGATAACAGGCTAACGCCCTTCTCGCGAAGCGCTTTAACAGCTCCATCGTCAAGGGTAATCGAACCCTTCATTTGCAGGTGCCCGGCCAACCAGTGCTTTCTTGCAGCCCATGGCGCCTGATCCGGCACCAGCAAGGTACCAACATCAGCACCAGCATGAATATTGATCAGCACCTTTGGTACCCTGCCACCAGCAATTACCGTTGCCGCACCCGACCGGGCTGCCAACTCTGCAGCTCGCACCTTGGTAGCCATGCCCCCACGCCCCAAGGCACCAGCCGAGCCACTGGCCATTGCTTTGAGCGCTTCATCAGTGGCTCTACCTTCGCTGATCAGCGATGCATCCGGGTTACTACGGGGATCTTTATCATAAAGCCCCTGCTGATCGGTCAGTATTACCAGCAGCTCGGCTTCCACCAGATTGGCCACCAACGCGCCCAGGGTATCGTTATCGCCAAAACGAATTTCGTCTGTCACCACCGAATCGTTTTCGTTTACAACCGGAACTACTCCCAGATTAATCAGCGTTAATAACGAGCTGCGGCTATTCAGGTAGCGCTTGCGGTCAGAAAGATCATCATGAGTCAGCAATACCTGAGCCGTATGTAACCCATGCTGGTGAAAGCAGGACTCCCAGGTTTGCACCAACCCCATTTGCCCCACCGCAGCCGCTGCTTGCAATTCGTAAATACTTGAAGGGCGCTGCGCCCATCCCAGGCGGCTCATACCCTCAGCCACCGCGCCAGAAGACACCAGCACCACATCAACGCCCTGTTTTTTCAGCAGCGCCATTTGTTCCACCCACCCGGCAATAGCTTCACGATTCACTCCGGCACCATCTTCGGTAAGCAGCGCACTGCCAATTTTAACCACCCATCGCCGGGTACCTGAGATCTGCGACCTGGCCTGAAGTTTTACTGATGCTCCTGATGACATAATCTGTATTGGTTTTCCTACTTCTAATGAATTGGGCTCGGTCACAACCGCTGATTAATAAGGCGCATAAACAACATCAACATCATGGTCATCGTCATCATCGTCGTCTGAATGGCGATTTTTGCGCTGGGACTTCACCTGTTGAACTTTTTCCCGTGCTTCTTCTTCAAGGCGTGCCTGGGCCCGTTTTTCTTCGGCTGCAAACTCCTGATCTGTTTCCAAGCGTTCGTTCACCGCCTCTATGTGATTCATTACTGCCTGAATCAGATTTTGTGTACCGGCACCGGTAGCTGCGGAAATCTGGAAAACTGGCCCTTGCCACTGCAACTCAGCAACAATCTGGCGGCAACGCTCTTCGCCTTCCTCGGGCGAAAGCATATCGAGCTTGTTCAACACCAACCAGCGCTCGCGCTGTGCCAGCGCAGGGCTGAATAACTGTAACTCACCCGCAATGGCATCAACATTATCAACCGGATCAGAGCCATCCCAAGGTGCAATATCCACCAGATGCAACAACAAACGGGTGCGAGCAAGATGCTTCAAAAAGCGAATGCCCAAACCAGCCCCTTCTGATGCGCCTTCAATCAGCCCGGGAATATCCGCCATCACAAAACTGCGCAGGCGATCCACTTTCACCACTCCCAGGTTTGGCACCAGGGTGGTAAACGGATAATCAGCCACTTTAGGCTTGGCCGCTGAAACCGTACGAATCAAGGTTGATTTACCAGCATTTGGCAGTCCCAGCAAGCCGACATCGGCAAGCACCTTAAGCTCCAGGCGCAGGCTGCGAATTTCGCCGCTAGTGCCAGGAGTTGTTTTACGTGGTGTTCGGTTGGTGCTGGATTTAAAACAGGTATTACCCAAGCCACCCCGACCGCCTTTGGCCACCACTAAACGACTGTCGATCTCGGTCAAATCCCCCAGCACTTCCTGGGTATCTTCATCAATAATGGTGGTGCCAACAGGCACTTTCAACACCACATCATCACCGCTGGCACCAGTACAGTTTCTACTGCGACCATTTTCACCACGAACCGCTTTAAAAATGCGTTCGTAGCGATAGTCCACCAAAGTATTCAAGCTATCATCCGCCTGAATAATGACATCGCCACCAGCGCCGCCATTGCCACCATCAGGGCCGCCAAACTCCACGTATTTTTCACGACGAAAGCTCAAGCAGCCATTACCGCCATCACCGGCTTCAACGCGAATCGCTGCCTCATCAACAAATTTCATGATATTGCCTCCATCATTAACCTGGCCCGATATCCACAACCCTGATCAGTAACCATTCTAATCAGTACCAACATAGCAGAAACACCACAAATGCAAAAAGCCCCACCAATGCTATTGGCAGGGCTTTTTGCAGCTTTACAAACTAAAGATATTAGGCAGCAGGTACAATCGAAACGTACTTGCGATTCTTAGGGCCTTTAATCTCGAATTTCACAGCGCCATCTGCTTTGGCAAACAATGTATGATCTTTACCGATACCAACGTTGCTGCCTGCGTGAAACTTGGTGCCACGCTGACGAACCAAAATATTACCAGCCGTAACTACTTGGCCACCAAAGCGCTTAACACCAAGGCGTTTACTCTCGGAATCGCGACCGTTACGGGTACTACCACCAGCTTTTTTGTGAGCCATGAGTTTGTCTCCTCAATCCCAAATCAGGCAGAAATGCCCGTAATTTTTACTTCAGTAAACCACTGACGATGGCCCTGACGCTTCATAGAGTGCTTACGACGACGGAACTTGATGATGCGAATTTTATCGCCTCGACCGTGCGAAACCACCTCGGCAGTCACTTTGCCACCTTCCACTAATGGTGCGCCGACTTTAACGTCGTCGCCATTAGCAACCAATAAAACCTGGTCGAACTCGACCGTATCGCCGGTAGCTGTTTCAAGCTTTTCCAGCTTGATCACGTCACCTTCCTGAACTCGGTGTTGCTTACCGCCGCTTTTAAAAACCGCGTACATATTTGCTTGCTCCAACTTTGTTTTTGGCAGCTTGGAAAACGCCAATAACAGAATACTGTTAAGATACAGGCAATGACCAATTAATATTGAAGCCAATCAACCATTCATTGTAAGCCACTGCCACTGCACTCCCCTCCTCTTGTTCCAATCAAGAGGGCTTTGCCAGCTTTTGGCATCTTGCTGCACACCATCAGAAGACAGTAAAAAAGGCAGCAGAAACCCACGGGCCGCATTTAAGGGGGCTGAATTTTACGAAAACAGAGAGCTGGCCGCAACCTTTTTATGCATTTGACGCAGAATCCCCCGGAACCCGGAGATCATTACCAAACACAGCATGACAACAAAACCCAAAAACAAGGCCCGGAAACCTTAAACAAACAGACTTTTTTAGCAGGCCATCGCTGCATTTGCTTGACACCCTTCCCAGTCACCCCCTAGCATGCAAGCAATTATCTATTTAACAGGGCTGTATCCGGGCACAAACTGCTTATTTATTCACGCCTCACTACTTTAAACCATTGCAGAGCGTTAAACATTGCAAAGCCAACCGATCATAGCCGATAGTGCGAATATGGATTTCAAAGCGATTCGATCAATGATCGCTGCCGACTTCAATGCAGTTAACGACCTCATCATCTCTCAAATTAGAACCCAGGTTCCCCTGATTGAGGAAGTGGTTAAATACATCATTAACAGTGGCGGCAAAAGGCTAAGGCCATTGGTGTGCCTGCTGTCGGCCAAGGCCGCCGGTTATCAGGGCAGCCAGCATATTGATGTGGCAATGGCCATTGAATTTTTACACACAGCCACCCTGCTGCACGATGATGTTGTCGATGAATCCAGCCTCAGACGCGGCAAAGCCACGGTTAATTCCGTGTGGGGCAACGCCCCCAGCGTACTGGTGGGCGACTTTTTAATTTCCCGTGCCTTTCAAATGGTCGTTAATACTGGCAACCTCAAAGTGCTCAATATTATCGCCAATGCCACCAATCTGATCACCGAAGGGGAAGTTCTGCAACTCATTAATACCAGAGACCCCAGCACCACCGAGGAACAATATTTCGCGGTAATCCGCTACAAAACAGCAAAAATGTTTGAAGCTGCTGCCCATGCAGGCGTAGTGTTAGCCGAACCTGATGCTGCCATTGAGCAGGCGTTTTCGGCCTATGCCGATCACCTTGGCATTGCCTTCCAGCTGATTGATGATGTGCTTGATTACACCGGCAGCGCAGAAGCAATGGGCAAGAATGTCGGCGACGATCTGGCCGAAGGCAAGCCAACGCTACCGCTGATTTACACACTCAAACATGGCTCAGCTTTACAGCAACAACTGATATACGATGCCATCGAAAACGGCGGCCTTGACCACATTAACGAAATCACCCAGGCAGTGCAAAGCTGTGGCGCACTGGATTATACGATGGAGCGAGCTTACCAAGCAGCAGATGCCGCAAAAAGTTCGCTATCAGGAGTGGCTGACAGCCGCTATAAAACAGCGCTTTTGGCACTCGCAGACCTGGCGGTTAAAAGGAATCGCTGAAGCCTTTTTAATAAATACATGAGCTACAGGCATTAGCTACAGATATTGGCCCCATGACATCAAACCCCTTAAAAATCCTTATTATTTCCGATGGCAAACCCGGCCATGAAAATCAGAGCATGGGGCTGGCGCAGGCCATCAACCGCCACCGGGAAGCTTTGATTACCAAGGTAGCACCCAACCCCCACGCCCAATCCATCGCGTGCCTGCTGTTTAACAAAACACCGGATGCGTGGCAAAGCATTGATCCCCCGGATCTCTGCATTGCGACAGGTTCCGGCACACAATTTTCGCTAATTGCAGCAAAGCACTATTTCGGTGCTTATAGTGTGGTGCTATCCGGGCCATCGTTCCCTGGCCATTTTTTTGATCTTTGCGTTATCCCTGAGCACGATGGCCGCACACCGAAAAGCAACCTGATATTTACCCAAGGGGTGTTAAATAAGATTACGCCATCTGAACAGGGCAATCCTGAAAAAGGACTGATTTTGATTGGTGGGGAATCAAAGCATTATCAGTGGGACTCTATAAAAATAGCCAAGCAAATCCAGCATATTGTCAGCAGTGGCCCACAAATAAAATGGCAGGCCACCAATTCTCGTCGTACACCTGAAGATTTATCGCTGGATATTAACCACTCTCAGGTTGAATTCAACTTTACGCCTTGGCAGGACACCTCGCCTGACTGGCTACCACAACAGATTGCTCAAGCAGGCCAGATATGGGTAACGCCCGACAGCGTATCCATGGTGTATGAATCACTAACATCGGGGAATAACGTGTTTTTATTTGATCTGCCACCGCTGCATACAAAGGTCTGCAACAGCATAGAAAAGCTGCGGTTTTCACTAACAGGCGGCATTAGAAACGGGGCTATTTGCCCTCCCGGGAACCAAACAATATTATGGGAAGCCGATCGCGTCGCCACAGCAGTGCTTGAAAAGCTTGCCTCACGCGAGCAAGCTGGCAAGTAAATCAAAAGTTGTATGGCTTATACTGCTGCTTCGCGCGCGGTATCATCCAGACCAAACCTGTCGGCAACCCAGCTTTGACCATACCTAAGCCAGGATAGCTGCAACCGTAACACCTTTAACCTTTCGTTATTTTTTTGATTTCGGTTACCTTGCAGCTTTTCTATTTCTTTTTCCACCTGATGATATTTGCCCTGCATGGCAGACTGCATTTCTGCTGCTGACATGCCGGTAAAATTCATAAAGGGTAGTTTGAAATCATCGGGAAATTCTGACTTGCTTGATAGATTCCATTCTAAAATGGCCTGCCACGGGAAAGGGGTTTCTTTTGCGGTATTGCCACAGGAATCATCTAAACACTGCACATAATATTTAAATCTGCTGCGGCCATTACTATTTTTTTCTTTCACTAAACGGGCTTCGCAACCACAGGCACAAAAATTGATTTCGGGTTTCAGTTTATTAAGCATTTAGTTTTTTAGTTTCTCTTAATATTTACATGATTTACTTGCAGATAGGCTTACTCAGTTAAAGCTGGTATCCCAACAACCCCAACTTTAAGCCACCGTTTTGCTAAAAATATCTTTTAAGTGCGTACTTGTTACAGCGAATCAATGAATTAGACCTTATTGGCCAATACAGCTTAGACGAACAGTAACACACCTTATTTAGAACACTTAATATAAATTATTTGTAATTCCAGACATTGATGCCGGAACATTGGCAAACCAGAAGGTAATATTAAGCAGCCCTACTCTCGTTATTGCTTCATTTTGCGTTTTTACGCTGTCTCATTTGCTCTGTTTCATCTCATTGAACCAGTCAGCTTCCAGACACATCATTTTCTATATATAGATGGAATTTCAGAAGTTGCAATACCGATTTGTATAGGGC
>PDSR01000087.1 GCA_002748575.1 Gammaproteobacteria bacterium | reverse complement strand
ATCAGGGGCGCTCAGTATTGTTAAACGGGAACCAGCTTAATGCCGTGGAAGTGATTCATGGCGTGGTTGATGGCCAGCCCTGGGAACGCATTATTCACCTTACCGGTGCGCCAGCAGAAATATTACGCAGGGGTGAAAGGGTCAGTTGCCTGCACCGGGAATCCAGCAAGCATTTTCATGCCTCATCATCGCGGCTACAGGCACTGTTAAAACACCAGGATTTTACCGTGCCAGTAAACTATATATTGCGCAAAGGAGGTGATGGGCGAGTGGCGGGGCGCGAGGCTTATCGGGTGGATGTGTTACCGAAAGATAAAGCCCGCTATGGGTATCAATTCTGGTTGGATAAGGCATCGGGGCTGTTATTGAAATCAGTCACGGTTGACCGAAAAGGTCGGGGATTGGAAGTATTTGAGTTTGTTTCCATTGATATTCGTGATGCGATTGATCCGGCTGTTTTCAACCCTGGCGAAGGGTTGCATTGGGCCGATAAGCCGCAAACTGAGCTTGAGGCTCCAGTGCCACAACTGAACTGGAAATTATCCTGGCTACCAACGGGGTTTGATCTTTCAGGCAGTGAAATGCGGGTGGTGGATGGTGTCGCCGCCAGTACCAAAGTATTCACCGATGGTTTGGCTGCGTTTTCTGTTTTTTTAGAGAAAATAGATAGCAGAATCCACACTGAAGGCACGCAAACCCATGGCGCCACCACTGCTTTAAGCCGCCGTTTGCCGGTGAAAAACGGCGAGTATCTGGTAACGGTGGTGGGGGAAATTCCGATGGAAACCGCCATGCAGGTGGCTATGGCTGTCAGGTTGGCGGGTGATGTTCGTTAGAAGCTTGAACCTGTCACTTTGAAGGGATAAATAAATGATGTGGTCAAGTTATTTAAACCTATGCAAATATGCATACAACCCGAGCTATTAGGGCTTAATATTATGCACAAATTAGATCGTATTACGATTAATCCAGAAATGATGAATGGGCAGCCCTGCATCCGTGATACCCGTTTAACGGTTAAGCGGGTACTGGAAGCATTAGCAGTTTATCCAGATTGGGATGAGTTGATGGAAGAGTATCCTGGTTTAGAGCGTGACGACATTCGCCAGGCCCTGGAACTTGCAGCGCATAGCCTGGATGACGAAGTGATTCGCTTGGGGCTGCGTGAGTCACAGAGTATTACTCGATCAAGGAATACCGTACTCGACGGCACGACACTTAAAAGATGCTGGATGGGATGTGGTTCATACAGTTGACCTTGAAATGAATCGTGCAACAGATCGAGAAATTATCGAATACGCAAAAAAAGAAAAACGCATCTGTGTCACGCTTGACTCAGATTTTCACACCATCTTGGCTGTAAATGGCATGGATAGTCCTTCGGCGGTTCGTATTCGTCAGGAAGGTTTGCGTGGGGCTGATATGGCAAATTTATTAAAACAAGTTTGGGTACAAATAGAATCACAACTGAGTGCGGGTTCGTTAATCACTGTAACGGACGAAGCAATCCGAATTCGTAAGTTGCCTGTTTAATCGAAGTCCTGCATATCCGGAGTCGGTTAGTGCCGCGCTTCCCGTTAAATCAGAAAACCAGTTAAGCCCTAACTGAAATAAAAGACAACCTGCTAGCATTGTTAAAGTGCTATCACAGGTGATTAACTACCATTTTCCGAAAAAATGAATACTATGCTATTGAGTAATTTCTTGTTCTTATTATTTACATCGTTAACATATGGGAAACTCTGTGTTGGCTGAAAGATATGTTTTTGAATTAAATGGGTACCTTAAAGCATTACAAAGGCTTTGTGGTACCAACTATGTATTTGGTGCGCGTTTGTATACTAAAAAAATAGATCTTGAATCTTTCGGTACGAAAATTATAGGGAGCAAAATAGAGTATCGAAAAGTTGGTCATGAAGATGTTTTCAGGAATATGGAAGCAATGATCTTTAATGGTATTTTGGCTAAGAAGCGTATTTCAGATGAGCGCATAATTTCATATCTGAGCAAGGTGCTCATTGAAGATATTAATGAGTATTTCGGTCTTGTATCTACAACCCTAAACGAAGATGGCCTGTTTCATCCACTGTTAAAATCATCAATTTATCAAAACGTGGCATCATTTGAAAAAGACAATGAGACTGTAATATTTTGGGTTCGAATTGAAGAACTCTATGTGTTGGTATACTTGCGGAATGTAAAACGATAGTCGCCGTTAGCCAGGAGGAAACCGAGACCCTGAATTCAAGAGTGAATTGCAACAAAAGTTGCAAGTTGACCCAATAATCTGCTGAATAAAAGCCCAATCACACACTGGGTTTTGTCGTTCTTTGGTATGAAGTTTTATTAGCTAAGGAATTAGTAAGATAAGCTTGATTAATACCTAATCGATGCTTTCTCATGGATAAAGGATTTCTTCAAAAAGTAATTGAAAGAATGGGAGGGGTGTATGGAAAATGATTTGAAAATATCCGAACTGAGAGAAATTACAAACTTAATTTTTGATTATATTCAAGCAAATTTAAATATTGAGGCTGTTAGGTTGGAGAAGGACTTCTATTGGCAAATTCTGGATAAAAATCTTTATGATCCAGAGTGTCAACCAAATGATTTTGCTTTAGGTCAATTATTTGACGATTTAGAGTTTTTAAAGGGAGTCTTGCGTGACAAAGAAAATGCTGTGCCGGCCATGTTTATGCATTTGGCTCCTTTACTAATATACCTTTCGACACAAGTAAATTGGTACAATTCTAAATAGAAAACTCATATTCATCACTCATAAACAATCACCCCTGCCCGTATTGTCGAATTTCGTGCTTCGTGGCCGGTCGCGCTGAAATCAAGCGGATAGTTAAGAAGCCCAATTAAATCGGCTTGTATACTGGTTCAGCATAACGCCTTATGATTCTTAGATGCAATCGGTGCTATGAATGCGAATTTGATACACGAAACCGTGTTTTGGGGGCGCATTAAAACCCCCCTGGCTAAATTCACCGGCTTTGGTTAAAGTCACTCCTAATAAAATCATATTCAGTAAAGTAAGAAAAACGGCTTGCTGTTGTTTTATCCTTGAGTGGTACCCATGATTGAAGAAAGCGGTCGGGTTGTAGCAGTTGAAAAAGGCGCGGTGTGGGTCGAGTCTATTCGTCGTGCTGCCTGCGATACCTGCGCGGCCAAAAATGGCTGTGGTCAGAGTGCTTTGGCGAAGCTGGGGCAGCAACATAAAAACCATGTGCGTGCTATCAGCTCGCTGGATCTTGAAGTAGGCGATTCCGTAGTGATTGGCGTGCCTGAAGATGTGGTGATCAAGGGGACGCTGATTGCCTATATGATGCCGCTGATTTTTATGCTGGTGGCTGCGATAACCGCCGACAGCCTGAATACCGCTGATTCTACGGTGGCGCTGGCGAGCCTTGCCGGGCTGGCTGTGGGCTTTCTGGTGGTGCGACTGCACTTTCTGAAAGCACGTAAAGATATACGTTATCAACCGGTGGTGTTGCGCCTGTTTGCTGGTGAGGCGCTCAACTGCTCTTCAATAGAAGCGCCCTTAATCAAAAAGTGACGTTTTACCGGAACTTTTGCTCATCCTTTTTATTCTAAAGCGCTGTTATTCGAATTAATGTATTACCCTTATAGCTGTTGCGATACGCTGGGTAATGTGTTGCCGTATTGGTTGTTATAGTGATTGTTGTTCTAAGAGGAACTGTTTATGCCTTTTAACCCAAGGAAATTGACCACCTTCATTGTTATTCTGGTGGCTTTTGTTGTTTCCAATGTTCATGCCCGCGGTCTGCCTGATTTTACGGATCTGGTGGAAGACAATATGCCATCGGTGGTGATTATCAGCACCTCGCAAAAAGTTAATGCCTTTGGCAGTTCTCAATTACATCAACAAATGCCGGATTATTTTCGTTATTTTTTTGGCGATAATTTTGCCATGCCCGAACAGGAAAAAGAGGGCCTTGGCTCCGGGATTATCATCTCTCGCGACGGTTATATTCTAACCAATAACCATGTGGTGGCGGATGCTGATGAAATCAGTATTCGATTGGCGGATCGCCGGGTGCTGGACGCTGAATTGATTGGTGGTGATGAGTTAAGTGATCTGGCTCTTATTAAAGTGGATGCCGACGACCTGCCGGTGGTCAACCTGGGTAATTCTGAGAAGCTTAAAGTGGGCGAATGGGTGCTGGCGATAGGCTCGCCGTTTGGTTTTGAACAAAGTGTTACTGCGGGTATTGTCAGTGCAAAAGGCCGCAACCTGTCGAATGATAATTACGTGCCTTTTATTCAAACGGATGTAGCGATTAATCCCGGAAACTCTGGTGGGCCGTTGTTTAATCTGGATGGCGAAGTGGTAGGTATCAATTCGCAGATCTACAGCCGGTCCGGTGGGTTTATGGGGCTGTCGTTTGCGATTCCCATTAATGTTGCCATGGAAGTGGTGGAGCAGATTAAAGACAATGGCCAGGTAAGCCGTGGATGGCTTGGGGTGGTGATTCAGGATGTGAGCAGAGATCTGGCGTTATCGTTAGATATGAAGCGGCCCGAAGGTGCGATAGTGGCGAAAGTGCTGCCCGATGGTCCTGCTGGCATGGGTGGAATCAGAGCCGGTGATGTGATTCTGAAATTTGATGGCAAGCCTATTACCAAAGCGGCGAGTCTGCGCCATGCCGTGGGCCGAACCACACCGGGCAGCGAAGTTGATGTGTTAATAGTGCGTGCTGGAAAGAAGAAAAAGCTGGAAATCGCTATTGGCCAGTTACCGCAGGATCCTTCGAAGATTGCCAGAGTGTCAAAAACCAAAGCTCATACCAGCCTGTTAGGGCTGGATGTGGTTGAACTGCCTGGTGCCCAGGCGCAAAAGCTGGGGGTCAGCGGTGGTGTTATCGTAAAACAGGTGCATGGCAAGGCGGCGAAGGAGGCGGGTATTCGGGTTGGCGATGTTATCCTGAACCTGGCTAACCAGGAAATTTCCAGTGTTTCGGTGTTTAAGGCCGTTGCCAGAAAGCTGCCAGCAGGAAAGTGGGTGCCCGTGTTGGTCAATCGCAGGGGTGAACCCAGATTTTTGGCGATCGCGGTGGAATAGTTATCATTAGGAAATCTGGTGCCGGACATATCTTTGCAGGGCGGCCCTTGGCCGACAGGGTCGCTCTATGATTTTCTCTCATCCGCAGGCTCTGTTACAATGCACCGCCGCCGCTACCTAGCGGGGCGCAGCAATAACGCTTTCTGGCTTCAATGAATTAATTAAATGTCTATAGATATCAATAATATACGCAACTTTTCCATTATCGCCCACATTGATCATGGCAAGTCGACCCTGGCGGATCGTTTTATTCAAACCTGTGGAGGCCTTTCGGACAGGGAGATGGAAGCGCAGGTGCTCGATTCTATGGATCTGGAGCGCGAGCGCGGTATTACCATCAAGGCGCAAAGCGTTACCTTGTATTACACCGATAAAAACGGCGAAAAGTATCAGCTGAATTTTATTGATACCCCCGGCCATGTGGATTTTTCCTACGAGGTTTCCCGCTCTCTTGCCGCCTGTGAAGGCGCGTTGCTGGTGGTGGATGCCGGGCAGGGGGTCGAGGCACAGTCTGTTGCTAACTGCTACACCGCCATTGAGCAGGGCCTGGAAGTGATGCCGGTGCTTAACAAAATTGATTTACCGCAGGCCGAGCCAGAACGGGTGCAACAGGAAATTGAAGATATTATCGGCATCGAAGCAACGGATGCCTGTCAGGTAAGCGCGAAAACCGGGTTGGGTGTCGAAAATCTGCTGGAACACCTGGTTCATACTATTCCAGCCCCGCAGGGTGATCGGGATGGCAAGTTGCAGGCGCTGATTATTGATTCCTGGTTTGATAATTACCTGGGTGTGGTGTCGCTGGTGCGTGTTGTCGATGGCAAGCTGAAAAAAGGCGACAAAATAAAGGTTAAATCTACTCACAAGGATCATGTGGTGGATGGTGTCGGTGTGTTTACCCCGAAACGTACCGATACGGGCATGCTGGAAGCCGGAGAGGTGGGTTATGTGGTGGCTGGCATTAAGGATATTTTAGGTGCGCCGGTCGGTGATACCCTAACCCATGCCAAAAATGCCGAAGATGTAACAGCGTTACCGGGATTTCAGAAAGTTAAGCCCCAGGTCTATGCGGGTTTGTTTCCGGTCAGTTCCGATGATTACGAAGCGTTTCGTGATGCGCTGGGTAAGTTATCGCTCAATGATGCTTCTTTATTTTATGAGCCGGAAACGTCCGATGCCCTGGGTTTCGGCTTTCGCTGTGGTTTCCTGGGTATGCTCCATATGGAAATCATTCAGGAGCGTTTGGAGCGTGAATATAATCTGGACTTGATTACCACTGCGCCTACGGTTATTTATGAATTGAAACTGAAAAACGGCGAAGTTGTGCAGGTGGATAACCCTTCCGATCTGCCCGACCCTTCAAAGGTGGAAGAATTCAGAGAGCCCATTGCCGATGTCAATATTCTGGTGCCCCAGGATTATCTGGGTAATGTGATTACCCTGTGTGTGGAAAAACGTGGCGTGCAAAAGAATCTGCAATTTATGGGCAGCCAGGTGGCGGTTCATTACGAAGTTCCCATGAGTGAAGTGGTGCTGGATTTTTTCGACAAACTGAAATCCACCAGCCGCGGTTATGCTTCTCTTGATTATACTTTTAAGCGTTTTGACTCCAGCAGTCTGGTGCGGGTGGATGTGATGATTAATGGTGATCGGGTAGATGCGCTGGCGGTGATCTGTCACCGGGATCAGGCGGAATATCGAGGTCGGGCACTGACCGAAAAAATGAAGGAAATTATTCCTCGCCAGATGTTTGATGTGGCGATTCAGGCAGCGATTGGCAGTAAAATCATTGCGAGACAGACCGTTAAAGCGTTGCGTAAAAATGTAACCGCCAAATGTTACGGTGGCGATGTGACGCGAAAACGCAAATTACTGGAAAAACAAAAAGAAGGTAAAAAGCGGATGAAACAGGTTGGGCGTGTGGAAATTCCTCAGGATGCTTTCCTGGCAGTGCTTAAGGTGGACAAGTAATCAATGGATATCGATTTTTCGCTGGTATTGGTTATATTGGTTGCGGTAACAGGCTTGGTGTACTTGCTGGATATCGTTATTTTCAAACGCTTAAGGCTGGCCGCTGCCGGTGCTTATCGTGCTGAAGTTGGCGAAGCCAATGTTGATGAAGCGGTGCTGGCCAAAAAATTGAAGGAACCGGCCTGGATAGAATATCCCAAGTCGTTTTTTTCGGTTCTTTTTATCGTGCTGGTCCTCAGGTCTTTCCTGTTGGAGCCGTTCAAAATACCTTCTGGCTCCATGATACCAACATTACAGATTGGTGATTATATTCTGGTGAATAAGTTCACCTACGGTATTCGTTTACCAGTGATTGGCACCGAAATCGTCCCTCTGAATAAGCCCCAGAGAGGGGATATCATGGTGTTTCGCTTTCCTGAAAAGCCTACGGTTAACTTTATAAAGCGGGTGGTAGGTTTACCTGGCGATGAGATTCGATACGAAGGAAAACGGATCTTTATTAATGGTGAACTGGTTCCCCAGGAGCTTGTTGCCCAGCTTCCTCCTAACCGCCCTGAATTTAGGATCTATAATGAATCATTAGGAGCACTTGATCACAAGGTTCGTGTGGATCTGGGGCGACCTCTGATGCGACCGAAAAAGTGGATTGTACCCGATGGTCACTACTTTGTAATGGGTGACAACCGAGATCATAGCCATGACAGTCGAACCTGGGGATTTGTACCCGATAAGTATATTGTCGGAAAAGCTTTTGCTGTATGGATGCATATGCCGGGTTGGGTGCCAAGCTTTGATCATAATCGCTTTTTATACGAATAGCTTTTTAAAATAAGCAAGATATAAGCATTACCGGAGATAACGATGAAATTACCAATGAATCAAAAGGGCATGACGGCAATCAGCATGCTTATCATTGGCCTGCTGGTGGCCATTGTTGCGATTTCTGCATTTAAAATATATCCATCTTATTATGATGATTTTGCAGTGAGCACTGCCTTGAAAAATATGGAAGAGGAAGGTAGTAAAATTGCGGCAATGAAATCGAGTGAAATACGTAAAACACTCCAGAAGCGAATCCAGACCAGTGGTGTTAAATTAGCTAAAGATGATGTTGTTATCACTAAGGATAAAGGTGCGGTGACTATCAGCGTTAATTATGAAGTCCGTACCCCTATGTATGGCAATATTGATGCCGTTACCAAGTTTTCACATTCCATTACTGTTACCAAGTAAAATTTTATAAGCGTTTAATGATCAGCTTGAACAGCCTTGAAGCATCAATAGGGTATCAGTTTAAAAGTGATGAACTGATACAGCTGGCGTTAACTCATCGCAGTGTGAGTGGCAGCCATAATAATGAGCGTTTGGAGTTTCTTGGCGATTCAGTTTTAAACTTTATTATTGGTGAAGCCCTCTATCAGAAGTTTCCTGATGCTAAAGAGGGCCAGTTAAGCCGACTGCGTGCCAGTATGGTTAAAGGCACCACGCTGGCAGAATTAGGGCAGCAGTTTCAATTAAATAGCCATATCCGGGTGGGGCCTGGCGAGCTTAAATCCGGGGGGACTAAACGCCATTCAACCTTGGCTGATGCGGTGGAAGCCATTATTGGTGCGATTTATCTCGAATCAGGCTTTGAGGTTTGTCAGCAGGTGGTGGGCGAATGGTTCGCTTCACGTATCAATCGGTTGTCGTTAACTGATACGGTAAAAGATAATAAAACCAGGCTTCAGGAAATACTTCAGGCACGCAAGTTGCCGTTGCCCGGTTATCATATCGTTTCTATTCAAGGTAAATCCCATTGCCAGTCTTTTAAAGTGGAATGCACTATAGAGAGCGTTCCGGAAACCTTTACAGGAGAGGGCACCAGTCGCAGGCACGCTGAACAGCAGGCTGCAGGAAAAGCATTAAAGGTGCTGGAATCAGCACTGCTGTAAATTTGAGGTAATACTGTGAATTCAGGTTCGGAAAGCATTCATACTCGCTGCGGTTACGTGGCTATTTTAGGTTGCCCTAATGTGGGTAAGTCAACGCTGCTCAATCATTTGCTGGGGCAAAAAATCAGTATTACTTCGCGTAAGCCACAAACAACCCGGCACCGGGTGTTGGGTATTAAAACCGATGAACAGGTGCAGATTATTTTTGTCGATACCCCCGGCATTCATAAATCGGAACCGAAAGCTATTAATCGCTATATGAATCGTGCGGCAGTGTCTGCGGTAAATGATGTGGATGCCATTTTGCTGGTGGTGGAGGCGGGCCGCTGGACTGAAGAAGATGAACATGTTCTGGCGCAACTGAACACCAGTAAAGCACCGGTTATTCTGGTGATCAATAAAATCGACAAGCTGGAAGATAAAGCTGCCTTGTTGCCGTTTATTGAAAGCTTGTCTGGAAAGTACGATTTCAAAACCATTGTTCCTGTTTCGGCTTTAAGAAACAAACAACTTGATGCGCTGGAGCAGGAAATTCAACAGTGCTTACCGCAGAGCATACATTTTTTCCCCGAGGATCAAATAACCGACCGCTCACAACGCTTTATGGCGGCAGAAATTATTCGTGAAAAAATCATGCGTCAGTTGGGGCAGGAAGTCCCCTATTCCATGACGGTTGAAATTGAGCAGATGAAACAGAAAGGCAAAACCTGGCATTTGCATGCTTTAATTCTGGTTGAACGTCCGGGTCAGAAAAATATTGTGATTGGTAAGCAAGGTCAGCGTCTGAAATCCATTGGTTCGGAAGCGCGTAAAGATATTGAGCAGATGCTTGACAGTAAAGTCATGCTTAATTTGTGGGTGAAAGTAAAAGGTGGCTGGTCTGATGATGAACGGGCTTTGCGCAGCCTGGGTTTTGATGATCAAGACGGGTTTTAATGAGATTTCTTGTGGTCAACTTGCGGTAGCTTCTTGTGGTACGCAATGAGCAGTGGGTGTTGGGATATATTCTGCACTCGCGCCCTTTCAGGGATACCAGCCTTATTGTCGATGTGCTGACGGGCGAATATGGGCGTGTCAGCCTGTTATACAAAGGGGTTAAATCTTCAAAAAATAAAAGCAACCGGGCAAGGCTGCTACAGCCTTTTCAGCCGTTGGAGTTTTTGTGGCAAGGTGATAGAGAACTGAAAACCGGCAAAAAGGTTGAGCCTAAAGCGGCCGGTTTTTATTTAACCGGTGCTGCCCTATACAGTGCCATGTATCTTAACGAGCTGCTGATGCGGTTGTTGTATAAAGAAGATCCCCACCCGGTAGTGTTCAGTCAATATCAACAATCATTGGAACGTTTGTCGCTTTTAGAGCGTGATCAAATGCCAGATATTGAAGTGGTACTGCGCACTTTTGAGCTGACGCTTTTAGGTGAGCTCGGTTACGAATTATGTCTTGATAGGGATGCGGCCCTGAATATTATCGAGCCGGGCGTGAATTATTGCTATGATCCCGAACTGGGATTTGATCCTGCAATAAAACGGATTGATCCCCGGCTGAGCCAGCAACACTTCAGTGGAGAGCAGTTGTTAGCTATCGCTGAACAGCAGTGGGATTTACCGGGAGCGCGAGAAGCCGCCAAGCGATTGTTGCGTTTGGCACTGGCACCGCATTTGGGCGACAAGCCGCTGGAAAGCCGACAGCTTTTCAGGCGTATACAGCATTCTTAAAAAATCAGTTTTTCTTAAAGGCTAAAAGGGGAGTTTCAAGTGTCAAGTCAACGAATTTTACTGGGCGTTAACGTCGATCATGTTGCAACATTGCGTCAAGCAAGGGGCACGTCTTATCCCGATCCCGTGTACACTGCTTTGTTGGCAGAAGAAGCAGGTGCTGACGGTATCACTGTGCATTTAAGGGAAGATCGCCGCCACATTCAGGAACGCGATGTCGTGACCATGATGGATACACTGCAAACCCGTGTTAACCTGGAAATGGCGGTGACTGAAGAGATGATCGCGTTTGCCGAAAAGGTTAAGCCACCCCATTGTTGCCTGGTGCCCGAGAAACGTGAAGAGTTGACCACAGAGGGTGGCCTGGATGTTGTTGGTCAGTATGATCGGGTGAAAGCAGCCTGTGATCGTCTTGCTGCTGCCGGTATCGAAGTCTCCCTGTTTATTGATCCCGATGAAGAACAAATTGCGGCATCAGCATCTGCTGGCGCTCCCGTAATAGAGCTGCACACCGGAGCTTACGCCGATGCCAAAAGTGTGCTGGAAATGCAGCAGGAATTTAAAAGAATTCAAAGTGGGGTTGAATTGGGTTTGGGTAAACACCTGATTGTTAATGCCGGCCACGGCCTGCATTATCACAATGTGGAGCCGGTAGCAGCTTTGCCAGGCGTGAATGAGTTGAATATTGGCCACAGTATTGTTGCCCGCGCTGTTATTACCGGTTTCAAAGAAGCGGTGAGCGAAATGAAGCGTTTAATGGTGCAGGCAAGGCGATGATTGTCGGCATTGGATCAGATATTGTTTCTGTTGCCCGAATGCAGGAAAACATTGCTAAATATAAAGAAGATGCCTTTGCCCGGCGTGTTTTGGTCGATAGCGAGTGGACACAATATCAAACCACCAAGAACAAGCCTGCGCTGTTGGCAAAACGCTTTGCAGTAAAAGAGGCCGCAGCAAAAGCCTTGGGTACCGGATTTGCAGAAGGCATTACCTGGCGTCATATTTCAACGGTACACGATGAGCGTGGCAAGCCAGTGATTGCCTTAACGGATGCAGCGCTGCAAAAAGCCAATGATCTGGGCGTGACAGCAGTGCATGTAACTATTTCAGATGAACGTGAATTTGCCGTCGCTTTTGTGGTGTTGGAAACATAAAAACTGCACTGACAGGCGGTTTACGTAGTTTCAATGCCTCTGTGTTCAACGCCCCACAATAGTACCGCTTCAATTTCCTGAAATAGAATATCTGCCAGTTGTGGCACCTGTTCGAGTTGCTCCGACTTTAAGCTGACTTCCAGATTCTTTGCCGCGCTTTGTAATCTTGGTACCCCGGTGTATCGGGTGGCGCCATGCAGTTTATGCACCATTTCAAGCAGTTGCGGATACTCGTTATTTTTTAGTGCTTCGCTCATTGTATGCTTGTCTGTTTTCAGAGAATCAAACAGCATCAACAGCATTTCTTCGGCCAGATCTTGTTTGCCGTTGGCCAGTTTAAGCCCCAGGGCAATATCTACTGTTGTCTGTTTATCTTCTGAACAAGGTGGTAATTCCAGCGGTGGATGCGAAGCCAGGTTTTTTCCGGTCCAGCGTTTAATAATGTGAATTAACAGGTCTTCATTTATCGGCTTGGTAACATAATCATCCATGCCGGAATTCAATAGTTTACGCTTTTCACTGGCTAGTGCATGGGCGGTAACAGCAATAACCGGTATATGTTGATCGCGCGTTTCTTTTGCACGTATCCTTTGGGTGGTTTCCAGGCCATCCATTACCGGCATTTGAATATCCATTAATACCAGATCAAAACGTAATTTTTCCATTAGCTCCAGGCATTTTCCGCCGCTATCGCAGGGTGTTACGGCAATGCCAAGATCTTCCAGCAAAGCGCAAAGCAACTTTAAATTAGCGGCATTGTCATCCACGGCAATCACTTGCAAGGGTGGTTCCTGAGTTGTTGTTTGCAGTTGCTGCTGAGTGCGTTGCGGTGATTTCGAGGGCGTAAGGGATGGCGGGGCTTTGGGGTTGTATTCACTGCTGATAGTTTGCTGTAATAATTTAAACGCTTTCTTTTGATTAAATGGTTTGGTGATCAGTGGCGGCATATCATTATCTACCATGTCGGCAATAACGCTTTGATCGGAATGGTTGCCGAAAACAATCACAGGGAACCTGGTTTGGCTGGCTTTAAATATCTTTGATACTTCCAGGTACATGGGTTGCTGCGCATTAATGCCGATAATTGCAGCATCATAATTCATGGATTGTTCGTTGTTTAGAAGGTCGTGTTTTACGGCAGTAATATCATCGTATTCATGGACATGAATATTTTTTTTCGAAAGCGTGTAGCTGGTCGCAGCCCTTACCGTTGGGTTACTGTCATACAGCAGTATATTTGCCTGTCTGCCAGGTATTAACGGGTTTTGCTCGTCGTCGGAATTACGGACACTTGCTCTGAAGGTAAACCAGAATGTCGAACCTTTACCTTCCTGGCTTTCCAGATTTATTTCGCCATTCATTTGTTCGACCAGGTGTTTGGAAATGGTCAGGCCCAGTCCGGTACCGCCAAAACGTCGTGCTGTGGTCGGGTCGGCCTGGCGGAAAGCATTAAACAGATCTTCCTGTTGATCAGCGGTTAAGCCAACACCGGTATCGCTGACCGCAACTTTAATAAAGGCATAACCGTCTTTCAGGTCATCGAGCATTACCCGCACTACCACCTCGCCATATTCGGTGAACTTGATAGAGTTGTTTACCAGATTGGTAATAATCTGTTTTAGGCGAAGTGGATCACCCATCATGTAGGTAGGTACGTCTGAGTAAAACAGGCTGATTTGTTCCAGGCGTTTTTCATACGCCAGGGGAGCTTGCATTGCCAATACATCTTCCACAATGTCCTGCAAATTAAGAGGAACATTATCAAGTGTCAGCTTGCCTGCTTCAATCTTTGAAAAGTCGAGAATGTCGTTAATAATGGCCAACAGGCTCTCGGACGATTTTTGTATGGTTTCCAGGTAGTCTTTTTGCGCAAGCGACAGCTCACCTTTTAACAATAGATTGGTGAAGCCGATGATACCATTGAGCGGTGTGCGAATTTCATGGCTCATATTGGCGAGAAATTCCGATTTGATACGGCTGGCTTCCAGTGCTTCTTTCCGGGCAAGATCCAGCTCAATATTTTGAATCTCAATGGTTTCCAGTGTTTCACGCAAATCTTCGGTGGTTTGGTCAACATGCTGTTGCAGCTCATGCTGATTTTTAATAATGGATTCGTTTAACTGGTTCAAAGCGCGTTGCAAATCGCCAAATTCCCCGTAAGAATCATCTTTTATTTTTATATCATGTTGGCCGTTACTTATTGCTTCAACTGCTGTGCGCAGGCTGCCGATGCCGGCACCTATTTCCTTGAAAAGATAGAACGCCAGGTAACTGCTAACCAGTAAGCCCAGCACCAATACCATGACAACGACGATTACTGTCTGGTATTTAAGAATAAGAATGTCGGTGGTCGAAAATTCAATTTCCAGCCACCCTTTATTAATTATATTGTCTGCTGTTTTTTGATTAATAGGGAGAGTTACTCTTAAGCTTTCATCGGTTCTATAAAGAGTGGGTGTGGTGGTTTCGATAGCATTGGAACGTAGTAAGTTATACTGACCTTCTATTTTTTTTATTGCAGGGCCAGCTGATAACAGCAAGCTGTTGTTCTGATCATAAATATTAACAGCACGCACCGAAGCTTCTTCAAGAATTGTTTGGAGAATCTTTTTTATCAGCGGATGATCGGTATCAAGATCGTTGCTGGCAGCAAGTATATCGGCATAACTGGTAACCAGGGTTTTGCCGTAATTTTCAAGGCTGGTGTTTAATTCATAAAAACGATGGCTCAGTAAAAACACGCCTAAAATTAAGCAGACAAATAGTGTTGGAAGAATGCTGAAGAAGATCGCACGCTCGCGTAAGCCCCAGTGTTTCATAAGTACCTGTCATGTTTATAAAAAAAACCGCATGTTTTGCGAGTTGGAAATGTTTCGTTTTTCTGGCCGAAACCTTAAGGTGAATCATCAATAAAGTCACGATACTTTCATTGATCAACTTAACTTTGTTGTCAGCCTGTTATCAAAGTATAGCCATAGCCGTGTAACGCTGTGGGTTGTTTGGGTATCGGTTATGCTTGGTGGTTATAAGGATATGGTTTTTTGGTTGGTAAGATTTATTAATCAGCAGGCAGTATTATTGGCCGTTTGCTGTAATTCCGATATGATTGCCCGCCATGAATGATCAAAACAACTCATACCCAACCATTGAAGACTTTGTGGGTAAAACACCGCTGGTTCGTCTTCAGCGCCTACCGGGTAACACAACCAATATATTGCTTGTTAAACTTGAGGGTAACAACCCGGCAGGTTCTGTGAAAGATCGGCCAGCCTTAAATATGATTCATCAGGCCGAAAAGCGTGGCCTGATTAAGCCGGGTGATACACTGATTGAGGCGACCAGTGGTAATACCGGTATTGCGCTGGCAATGGCGGCGGCCATTAAAGGCTACAAGATGAAGCTTATTATGCCTGATAGTATGAGCGACGAGCGTCGTGCGTCCATGAAAGCCTATGGAGCTGAACTGATTTCTGTGACGCAACAACAGGGTATGGAAGGTGCGCGTGATCTGGCTGATCAGATGCAGGCAGAGGGGAAAGGCGTGGTGCTGGATCAGTTTGCCAATCAGGATAATCCGTTGGCCCACTATGAAGGCACCGGGCCGGAAATCTGGCAGGATACTAACGGCCAAGTCACTCATTTTGTCAGCTCTATGGGAACAACTGGCACCATTATGGGCACTTCCCGGTATTTAAAAGAGCAGAACCCTGATATTCAAATTGTCGGCTTACAACCTCGGGAAGGCTCATCCATTCCGGGTATACGCCGCTGGCCGGAAAAATACCTGCCGAAGATTTATGAACAGTCGCAGGTTGATCAGGTGCTGGATATCGAACAGCATCGGGCAGAGGTCACTATGCGGGAACTGGCACGACAGGAAGGTATATTCTGTGGTGTGTCCTCTGGCGGGGCGGTGGCGGGAGCCTTGCAGATTTCAGCTGACGTTGAGAATGCCGTTATTGTTGCCATTGTTTGTGATCGTGGTGACCGCTATCTTTCCACAGGGGTGTTCCCTGGTTGATTATTAAGCGAGAAAAATGAACGTATTGGTTTTTGATATAGAAACGATTCCTGATGTGGATGGCGGGCGCAAAGTCTATGATCTGCAAGGATTGTCTGATAATGACGCCGCCCAAGCCATGTATACCCTGCGCCGTCAGGAAAACGGCACAGAGTTT
>PDSR01000086.1 GCA_002748575.1 Gammaproteobacteria bacterium | reverse complement strand
AAACAAAAAATACAAATATATCTAGCACACAAGTGTTTGCTCAAAGTATATCTAAACAGGAAAACATCACTTAGATGGTTAGAAATGAATTTTTAATACCACTGTTGTAATGATGAAATTTTGGGGAGAAGGTATACTTGAGAACAGCAAGAGAGGTAATCAAGGGGAAAAAAAACATTTTTCATTAGTACAGCACAGGCTTAGATATTTTTTTATTGGCAGGAAACACCAGGTACAGGCCATCGGTTAACAGGCTGTTGTTAATCTGCGCGAATAAATGCTTTTCCAGTTTAAAGGTGCTGTTTAATTGCGCTGCCACCTGGGTGTCGTTATCCAGGTCGGCAAAATTGGCCACGGTGAATTCGGTAATGCTGTTTAAGTCATCAGAGAGATCAGCACAAAACCGGCCATTAACAAACACCAGCTGATAGGCATCCAGGTTATTGATTTTAAAGTCTGCAATATCGCCTTCAGTTAACGCCGCAGTGGGTGGTGTTTGCAGATAGTTTTCTGCCGTTAACGGGTAAAGCGATGTATATTTCCAGGCTTCTGTTTTGCGTGTTGGCCAGGCGGCTTTTTGTAGCGCTGCATTACCCTGTTGGCGGGCATTGTTAAGCCAGTCGCTGGCATGTTGTTCGGCGCTCAAGGCTTTGGCCGATGCAATAAAATCTATTGTATCTGTCATGGGGAGAATGCCTTAACCTGCCTGTTCTTCAATCCAGCTGTAACCATTGGCTTCCAGCTCCAGGGCAAGCTCGCGGCCACCGGATTTTACAATTTTGCCGTGGGCCAATACATGCACGTAATCAGGCACAATATATTCCAAAAGGCGCTGATAGTGAGTAACCAGTACAAAGCTGCGGTTGGTGTCGCGCAAACTGTTCACACCCTGGGCTGCAATTTGCAGTGCATCAATATCAAGGCCGGAATCGGTTTCATCCAGCAGGCAAAGGCTGGGTTCCAATAAGGCCATTTGCAGAATCTCGTTGCGCTTTTTTTCGCCGCCAGAAAAACCTTCGTTGACACCACGCTTTAAAAACGCCGGTTTAAGGCTTAGCTCGGTACACTTTTCACGGGCTAATTTCATAAACTCAGGTGTTTGCAGCTCCGGTTTTCCCTGATGACTGCGTACCGCATCCACCGAGGCCTTCAAGAACTGCATATTGCTGACACCGGGAATTTCAACGGGGTATTGAAATGCCAGGAATACGCCTTCGCAGGCTCTTGTTTCTGGTTCCAGTTCCAATAAATCTTTGTCGTTATAGATGACTTCGCCACTGACTACCTGGTATCCAGGGCGGCCTGCCAGAACATTGGCCAGAGTGCTTTTGCCGGAACCATTGGGGCCCATAATGGCGTGTACTTCGCCGGGTTTAACATCCAGCGAAATGCCGTTAAGAATGGTTTTTCCGCCAACTTCAGCAACGAGGTTTCTAACTGATAACATATTTTCTAAAACTCCAAAAAGCAGCCACCCGGCTTGATTAACCGACTGCGCCTTCAAGGCTGACTTCTAATAATTTGCCTGCTTCTACGGCAAATTCCATAGGTAATTCTTTAAATACTTCTTTGCAGAATCCATTCACAATCATGGAAACGGCTTTTTCAGGATCAATCCCGCGCTGTTGGCAGAGGAACATTTGATCATCACTGACTTTTGATGTGGTGGCTTCGTGTTCAATAATGCTGTCGGAATTTTTATTTTCAATATATGGAAAAGTGTGCGCACCACACTGATCACCAATCAACAAAGAATCGCACTGGGTGTAATTGCGAGCGCCATCGGCTTTGGGGGAAACTCGAACCAAACCGCGGTAAGACTGCTGGCTGCGTCCGGCTGAGATACCTTTGGAAACAATGGTGCTTTTGGTGTTCTTGCCCATGTGAATCATTTTGGTACCGGTGTCTGCCTGTTGCAGATTGTTGGTTAAGGCAACGGAATAAAACTCGCCGATACTGTTATCGCCTTTAAGAACACAGCTTGGATATTTCCAGGTAACAGCCGATCCGGTTTCTACCTGTGTCCAGGAAATCTTGCTGTTATTACCGGCGCATAAACCGCGCTTGGTAACAAAGTTATAAATGCCGCCTTTACCGTCTTTATCGCCGGGGTACCAGTTTTGTACGGTTGAATATTTGATTTCCGCATCGCCCAGCGCCACTAATTCAACCACTGCGGCGTGCAGTTGGTTTTCGTCGCGCATCGGCGCGGTGCAGCCTTCAAGATAACTGACATAGCTGCCTTCATCGGCAATAATCAGGGTGCGTTCAAATTGCCCGGTATTGCGTTCATTAATGCGGAAGTAAGTTGAAAGTTCCATGGGGCAGCGGGTGTTTTTCGGAATATAAACAAAAGACCCATCGGTAAACACAGCAGAATTTAATGCGGCGTAAAAGTTATCGGATGTGGGCACAATAGTGCCCAGATATTTTTGAATGAGTTCGGGATGATCTTTAATCGCTTCAGAAATAGAGCAAAAGATAACACCGGCTTTTGCCAATTCATCTTTGTAGGTTGTGCCCACAGAAACACTGTCGAAAACCGCATCCACTGCCACACCGGCAAGGGCGGCCCGTTCATGTAACGGAATACCCAGTTTTTCGAAAGTTTCCAGAATCTCAGGATCAACTTCATCCAGGCTTTTGGGGCCGTCTTTCTTTGATTTTGGTGATGAATAGTAACTGATAGCGTTAAAATCCACCGGGGGGTAATCCACCATCGCCCAGCTTGGCTCTGCCATGGTTTTCCAGCGTTCATAGGCTTTTAAACGCCATTCGATCATCCATTCCGGCTCATCTTTTTTGGCTGCAATAGCGCGAATAACGTCTTCATTTAAGCCGGGAGGAAAGGTTTCTGACTCAATGTCAGTCACAAAGCCCGCTTCATATTCACGGTCAATCAGTTCGTCAATAGGCTGATCCGCTTTACTCATGGTGCATGTCTCAGTGCTGGATAAACCGCTAGCTAAACAGTTTAATTGAAGTTTTCGACCGATAGCACGGCCTGGGGCGACAACTTTTTGAACAAAAGTATGCCGTATTTTTAATGCTCTCTCAGGAATAGTAGAGTAATTCAGTCGGGAATTTAAATCAATACCAATTTGGTATAGATTTATGCCATACTGATTAAACAATAATGATAATGCAGGTACTTTAATGCTTCGTGTGGGCAAAATGGCGGACTACGCCCTGGTAATTATGAATGCAATGGCCAAGCAGCCAACTGCTCTGTTGTCGATGGATGCCCTGTCGCAGAAAACTCACTTAAGTATGCCAACAGTGCGTAAGTTGATGCGGTTACTGGTGAATGCCGGGTTGGTGCGCTCCATTCGCGGTGCAAAGGGCGGCTACCAGCTTGCGCGGTTGCCCGAGCTAATCAGCGTGGTACATATTTTATCCGCAGTAGAAGGCCCCATGGCCATTACCGAATGCTGCGATGAAGATGCCAGCTGCGAACTTTCCGGTGGTTGCGATATGGAGCCCCACTGGTCGTCTATCAATCAGCTGGTTATGCATATTCTTGAGAACATTTCGCTGGCAGACTTAAAACAAAACCACCTTGGCCCGTTAATAGATCTTCAAGGCGTTTTGCAGCGGGTAATGAGAGCTGAAACGGTTAATGAAATGTTGTGTGTGGGCGGTTGACAGGCGATAGGTTAAGCGTTGTGCTTGTTGTTCAAAAAAGTTAGAATTTTTCGCGGTTGTATATAGCGTTATTTTCTGGAGGGTGTTTTTGCCCTCTGAAGTTCGTAATTTAATAAAAGGGAGTATTGTATATGGATATTTATGAGAGAGAGTATGTTGCGGCTGTTATCAATTTTTTTTGGGGGCCAAATTTAGTAACACCACATAATGTTAACGAGCAAGCAGCAGTTGTGGCATATGAAGTGTTAGAAAAAGCTAATGTCTGTTCTGATCTTGTGGACTTAGTGCCCAGGCCCACGTTAGTTGCTAGTCCTGGGTATGCGGTAAAGGAACTTGCAAAAATAGGAAAGCGAATCGTTTCAGGGGATACAGCGGTATACAATATATGTAAAAGCGCTGTAGGGGCAGGCTATAAATCTGCCATTCGAATTGCTTTGATGGGCGCTTGATATGTTTAAGAGTACGTTTGTTTTTCTTGTGATTTTTTTTGTGTCTGGGTCGGTTCTTGCCGGCGATGGTAATACCAGATTCATTTATTCAAGTTTTGAATTTTATGTTCCCTCTGGGGCAACCGTTGTGGGTTTTCATGGTGGTTCCGATAGTTTTGCTTTCTTTAGGTACGGTAATGAGAAAACGAAGCATTATCTAGCGTTTACTGATATGACCAATGAAGCAACAGATTATGGTTGTAGTGCAAAAGAGTTTTACGGGCATTTAGCTGGTTTGTATGGGCCATCAACCTGTTCAAAACAAGAGATTGAGTCATTTAAAAAGGTTTTTGTTCAGGGTGCTAAGGTAGGGGCATGGTTGGGTGATGAATTCACTTCATTCTATTTTTGCAAAGATGATCAGGCGTTTTTATTTATTTTTGCGAAAGGTAAAATTGTCAAAATAGATACAGATTATTTGTCAGAATCAGCACTTAGAAATATTGTAAAAAAATACATTTAATTGACATGACTGTTAAAACAAAGCTTTTAACCGAGCCCTGTTGGACTCGGTTGCTTCAGGTGTGCGTTACTTGACCAAGTAATTCTGTTGAGTAGTTTATTGATTGGCGAAATTAAAACTGCTTTTTGCCAGTAATCGCCCTTTGGCATCAATCACTTTTACTGTCCATTCACCGGCCTGCTGTTGTGTCAGGTATTTGCTGGAATAGCAGCGCCAGCGATTGCCGCCGATGGCGATCGGGACTTTCGCTTTCAGTTTGCCGTTGCGATACCAGTGGTGATAATGGGTTTTACCTGCCTGGCCAACAACTTCTGTATAAAAATAAACTTTCGATAAACCCTGTGGATCAACTGCCAAATGATAGGGTAGTGAATCACCGGGTTCTTTCCGGGAAACTTGCGCAGTTAACTTTGCCCGCTTAATGGCAGCGGTAAACAACTCAGCTTTAGTGCGTGTATCAGTTTTCGTGGGCGTTTCAGCTTCGGTATGTGTATTTACAGGCTGCTCTGAAACAGTTTCAATTTTTATTTCTGTGGTGGCTATAACCGGCGTTACGGTTTCAGCAGGAGCCGATGCAGTCTCATCAGGTGTTACGGCTTCTGCCGGTGCTGTAGCCACTGTTTCTATCTTGGAAGTATCCGTTTTATGGATGTTTTCAGCTTTAACCGTGTTGTTTTCAGGTGTCGGTGCTTGAATTTCTGCCTGTTCAGGTTCCTGTGCCTGTTCTTGTGTGTTGGGCATTGCTTCAATGGTGGGTTGCTCTGTTTGAGTGAGCCTGGGTGGTACGGCTTTTTCTTCGGGGGCGCTCAGCCAATAATAAATGCCAAAGAGAAATACCACCACAACGGCTATTGCCCCTGCGATTCTGCCCCAATGATAAGTGTAGGTATATTCTGGCGTTTCAGTATGTTGCATCGCTTATCGGAATCCTTGATAGGTGTTTGTTGTTGTGTTGCAGATGTTGTGTTGCAGGTATTGTCGTGCATTATAACAAAGCTGCCGGGTTGCGCATCTCCACCAGCTTTTTAAAGGTTGTCTGGTGTTGCTGTTCCGGTTTACAGCAGGGTATTTTCGATGTGGGTTACTTCGCAGTGTACCACGCCGTTTTTTAGGTGCGCTTTAATGGGTGCGCCCGGTTTGGTATCTTCCGTGGTTCGTATGATTTTGTCTTTGTCATCTTTCATAATGGCGTAGCCTCGCCCCAGGGTTGCCAGTGGGCTGACAGCATTCAGCTGTTGCGCTAAAAACGATAGCCGTTGGGCGTGGTTCAGCGTTTGGGTTTTGCTGGCTGTTACCAATCTGCGCTCCAGTTTACCAAGGGTTGCCAGGTGTTGCTCAATGGTTTTATCCGGGCGCTGTAATGTCAAACGCTGAAGCAAGTGGCCGAAGTGTTGGGCGCTTTCCTGAAGTTTGTGCTGGTTGGCCAGTTGCAGGCGCGATTCCAGGGTATCCAGCCGTTGCAGGTGTTCTTCCAGTTTTCTGCCGGGGTGTTGTAAGCGTTTGCCCAACCATTCCAGTTGCTGGTTGGCCTGAGCAAGCCGTTGCATGATTTTATCGGTTAATGCACTTTCGTATCCTGCAAGCCACCCCAGTAATTCCATCTGATCCTGACTGAGCATTTCCGCAGCGGCAGACGGCGTGGGTGCTCTGACATCGGCTACAAAATCGGCAATGGTGAAATCAATCTGGTGGCCAACGGCAGATACAATGGGAATGGTGCTGTTGGCGATGGTACGCGCCAGGGCCTCATCGTTAAATGCCCATAAGTCTTCCAGCGAGCCACCGCCCCGGCCAACTATTAATACGTCGCATTCTTCGCGCCGGTTGGCTTGTTCTATGGCATGAATAATCTGCTGCGGGGCATCTTCCCCTTGCACCGCACACGGGTAAACCACAATGGGAAGCAGCGGAAAGCGCCGGTTTAATACCGATATAATATCCTGAATCGCTGCCCCGGTGGGTGATGTCACCACACCGACCCGCTCGGGGTGATCCGGTAGCGGCTGTTTCAGGTCGTCGTCGAACAGCCCTTCGCTGGCGAGCTTGTTTTTCAGCGCTTCGAAGGCCCGTTGTAGTGCGCCCAGCCCCGCTTCTTCCATGCAATCGACAATCAGCTGATAGTCGCCTCTGGGGGCGTATAAACTAAGCCGCCCTTTAACTAATACCTGGTCGCCGTTTTTCGGTTTAAATTGTAATCGCTGGTTTCTTCCCTTAAACATGGCAGCGCGTATTTGTGCGTTTTTATCTTTTAATGTCAGATAGATATGCCCGGAGCTGGGCTGCACCAGATTCGATACTTCTGCTTCTACCCAGATCATGGGAAAGGTGTTTTCCAGAGTTTCCTTGGCGTATTGGTTCAGCTCGCTGACACTGAAAACGTGTCGGCTGTTATCGGCAGTTTCGTGCATGTATATGGGAAGGTTGGTTAGTGGTTGCCGTGCATTAAACCGCTGTTTACCGGGCAAAAGCAAGCACAAAAAAGCGCAGCCGGTATGTTGGCTGCGCTGATTAGATGGTGTAGTTAGCTCAAGCAGTTAACCCAAGTCGTTAACCGATAGTGTTAGCCGATTAAAAAACCACCATCGACAGTAATACAGCTGCCCGTTGTATAGCTGGCGGCATCCGATACCAGGTAAAGTACCGAACCGGCAATTTCCTGGGGCTCTGCAACTCGCTGCATGGGGACGTGGGGCATTAACTGATTTAACACGGCATCATTTTTAACAAGGGCCGCTGCAAATTTGGTATCGGTTGCACCGGGGAGTACCGCATTCACCCGAATGTTGGCGGATGCACATTCTTTTGCAAATGATTTAGTCATGGAAATCACCGCTGCTTTGGTGATCGAATAAATGCCCTGAAAGGCGCCGGGAACCACACCGTTAATGGAGGCAATATTGACAATAGCGCCACCGCCATTGTCGCGCATCAGCTTTCCGGCGGTAGTGGACATGAAAAAGTAGCCACGAATATTCACATCAACCGTTTTTTCATAGGCTGCCAGATCGGTGTCCAGAATGTGGCCGAAGTAGGGGTTGGTGGCCGCGTTGTTGACTAATATATCCAGCTTGTCGTGGCGGTCGCTGATTTGATTAAACAGCGATTCAATTTGCTGTAGATCTCCAATGTGGCAGGCAATGGCGGAAGCGCTGCCGCCGTCTTCAACAATACTGTCGGCAACTTTCTGGCAATCATCAATTTTACGGCTGGAAATAATTACGTGGGCACCTTGTTTGGCGATCATGCGGGCAATGTTTTCGCCAATACCCCGGCTGGCTCCGGTAACGAGGGCCACTTTTCCTGTAAGTTCAAACGGATTATCTGGGTTCATTGTTTATTCTCTAGCGATAGGTGATAAGGGATGGATCGACTTGTTCAAAATAACCAAAATCATTGAAATAGCTCAAGCTGATCTGATCATGGGTAAATAATATTTTGGTGACTGAGGCATTAACAATCGACCAGCTTAATTTAATGGCCTGTTGATCACTGCACTGCAACACCTGTTGCATGATCATGCTGATCGGGCCGCCCGATGTAAACACGGCAATATTTTTTGCGTTGCTTTGCAGCAGGTTATTCAGGCCGTTGGCACAGCGTTGTTGAAAGCCTGTCCAAGGCTCGGAGTATTCCTGATCGTAATCACCGGAAATCCAGCGTTCTATGGCATCGGCAAACAGTAATTGAAAAGCTTTGCGCGGCTCTGGCTGACTGGCTAAATAGCGGGTCATGGCATGGTGGGTTTCCAAATCCGGGCGGAGCCTGGCAATCACTTCGGCATGATTATACTCACTAAAACCACTATCCGTTTTCAACTGAATAGCACCTTGCTGTGCGTCCATACCTTTCAGGCATTGCTCAGCTGTTTGGCGGTGACGCACTAATCCGCCGTGAATCGCCTTGTCAAAACTGATCCCCCGCTTGGTAAAGCCTTCTCCCAGTACGTAAGATTGTTTTTCACCAAGGGGGGAAAGCGCATCGTAGTTTTCCTGGCCAAACGATGCCTGCCCGTGTCGAATCAGATAAATAGCTGCCATTATTTAACCTTGTGCGGCTATTTCTTGTAAGCAAAGCTGTTCAAGCATTTTTACTACCTGGCCGTAAGTGGCAAACCTTTGGTCTTTGGTTTGGCCGTGATAAAACCGGTAGTAAATCTGCTGAAGAATAACGGACAAGCGGAACAGGCCATATACTCGGTAGAAGGTGTAGTCGGCATCTTCAAAGCCCATTTTTTCGCAGTAATAACTGAATACTTCTCTGCGGGTCATCATGCCTTTTAAATGGGTGGGTTGCAGGCGCATCATATGCATGGGCGCTGGGTCGTTCGCTTCAATCCAATACGACAGGGTGTTACCCAAATCCATTAAAGGGTCGCCCAAGGTGGCCATTTCCCAATCAAGCACACCGATAACATCAGTGGGGTTGTCTGGATTCAGTACCACGTTGTCGAACCGGTAATCTCCGTGAACCACGCACACAGAAACCTGTTTATGGCGGTTTTGATCAAGCCAGGCCATCACTTTTTCATAGTCGGGGGCATCGTCGGTTTTAGCGTTGATATAGCGCTGGCTCCAACCGTCTATCTGGCGATCCACATAACCTTCACCTTTGCCCAGTTCTTCCAATCCGGCTGCTTTAATGTCGATTTGGTGAAGATCAATCAGGCGGTCAATCACTGCACGGCAAAGCTCGTTAACCTGTGCTTCGCTTAAATCCAAGCCCTCGGGCAGTTCTTTACGCGGAATAATGCCCTTAATGCGATCCATTGCATAAAACTCGCAATCCAATACCGATTCATCGGTGCAATGGGCCACCATGTCGGGCACATAAGGATAAACTGGTTTTAACGCCGACATCACCCGGTATTCGCGGCCCATGTCATGGGCGGATTTTGCCTTGGTGCCAAAAGGCGGGCGGCGCAAAATCAACTCGCGGTTATCGTAACTGATCAGATAAGTCAGGTTAGATGACCCCCCCGGAAACTGCTTGATGGCCGGTGTGCCCTGCAAACCGTCTACCTGTGATTTTAACCATTGATCAATTACATTGGCGTCCAGCTCTTCGCCATCACGCATTGATTTTGCCTGGTCGATGACACTCATGTTGTTCCCCTGTTAATAGTTGTTATTTCAAGCCGCGTTTTTTTAATTCCAGTTTTGCAATGAGTCCTCTGTGTACTTCGTCCGGGCCGTCGGCCAGGCGCATAACACGACTGTAAGCATATAGACTTGCCAATGGAAAATCGTTCGATAGCCCCGCGCCACCATGTATTTGAATGGCCTGATCCAGCACTGCTTGGGCAACATTGGGTGCAACCACTTTGATTTGTGCAATTTCGCTCATGGCACCGAACACGCCAACGGTGTCCATCAAATAAGCGGCTTTGAGTGTCAGCAATCGCGCCATATCAATATTGATACGGGCATTGGCCACCAGATCACGATTGCCCCCCAGATTAACCAGCGGTTTGCCAAAGGCAACGCGGTCAGTGCCACGTTCGCACATCAAGGTCAGTGCTCGTTCTGCGGTGCCAATGCAGCGCATACAGTGGTGAATCCGGCCTGGGCCAAGGCGACCCTGGGCTATTTCAAAGCCGCGGCCGGGGCCGGCGATAATGCTGGATGCCGGTAAGCGTACATCGGTGAAAGATACTTCGCCGTGGCCAAAAGGCGCATCGTAAACATTAAAAACCGGCAGCATGCGTTCGATTTTTACACCGGGTGCATCCAGTGGCACCAGTACCATCGAATGCTGTTGGTGGCGGTTGGCATCCGGGTCGGTAACGCCCATGAAAATGCCTACTTTACATTCGGGATGGCCAACACCGGAACTCCACCATTTTCTGCCGTTCAGTACCACTTCATCGCCTTCCACTTTACAGGTCGCTTGCATGTTAGTGGCATCAGACGATGCAACATCTGGCTCGGTCATAAAAAACACTGAGCGGATGTCGCCTTCCAGTAGTGGTTTCAGCCATTGTTCCTTTTGCTCTTCAGAGCCGTATTTAACCAGCACTTCCATATTGCCGGTGTCTGGGGCATTACAGTTGAAAGCTTCAGAGGCAATCGGGGAATGCCCCATTAGTTCGGCGAGCGGGGCATAGTCGGTATTGCTCAGGCCGGAACCGTATTCTTCATCGGGCAAAAACAGATTCCACAAGCCCTGTGCTTTAGCCATGGCTTTCCATTCGTGCATGATTTCTGGTGTTTTCCACTGGGTCCAGTCACCGTGATCCGGGCCTAGCTGTTCGTGATAGGTTTGTTCGTTGGGAAGAATATGTTCATCCATGAACTTTTTAACCTGAGCAATAAGTTCCTGGGCTTTGGGAGAGTGATCGAAGTTCATGGTTTCCTCCAATAGGGCTTGGGTGGTAAGCCTTTAGTCTGGTGCATTCTGTTGTTGTTATCAAATAAGATTAAGCGAGTTACTTTCATTAGGCCAATGAATAGTTATAATTTACAACTATAAATAAAATTAATAGTGTGTTGTGTATGCAGCTTAGTCGGATTGATCTTAATTTATACGTGGTGTTCGATACAATTTTTGAAGAAGGCAATTTGTCGCGGGCGGCAAAGCGGTTGTTTCTAACCCAGCCAGCCGTCAGTCATTCCTTGGGGCGGCTGCGTGAATATTATGATGATCCGCTGTTCGTGCGGCGGGGGCATCGTATGGAGCCAACCCCGTTAGCGCAGCGGATTCGCCCGGGAGTACAGGCTGCATTGCAGGGCTTGCAGGATACCCTGCAAACCGGCAGCGGTTTTGATCCGTTGCAGTCGCAGAAAAAATTTGTGGTGGGGGTGCGCGATAACATTGAATCCTGGATGGTTCCCCAGTTAATGGGCTTTCTGCAACAACAGGCACCGCAAACCCAGCTGGCCAGCACTCAGGTGCCGCGCCGGGATATGGAGGTGGAATTATCAGCCGGGCGTCTGGATCTGGCCTTTGATGTGCTGTTACCTGTCGGGCCAAGAATTCGCCACCAGCCTTTAATAGAAGCCAGCTTTTGTGTTGTGGCGCGGCAAGGGAACCCGCTGGTGGGTAAGCGGCTCACGTTAGGCCGCTATTTAAAGGCCCGTCATGTGGTGGTGTCTTCGCGCCAAAGCGGACCTTCGGTGGAAGACTTTGAGTTAAGTCGGCTGGGGTATCGTCGCCAGGTGGCCATGCGTTGTCAGCATATGTATGTGGGGTTAAGAACCGTGGCGCAAACGGATTTACTGTTAACTGTGCCCGGTTCGGTGTTTGATTTGATTGCGGACATTCCGGGGATAAAATCCTGGAAAATTCCGGTGGATTTGCCGCCATTAGCGGTGCATATGTATTGGCACGAAAGCGCTGATGGCGATGGTGCCAATCGCTGGCTGCGAGATTGTATCCATAAACAGCTGGCGAAACCGGGCAAAAGTAACTGAGCGATTGTTTGTCAGGCATTTCCCTATGCGGATAAAGCTCTGAAATAGTGCTTAAAAAATGTTAAATTAGGCACTGTTTTAAGTATTTGGAGTCAGTTCATTATGTCACTTTTATTGGCATATCTGTCGCTTGCCATTGGCGTATCTTTTTTGTGTTCAATATTAGAAGCCGTGTTGCTGTCGATTACCCCCAGCTTTGTACAGCAGATCCAAGGAGAGCGCCCCAAAGTCGGTGCCCAGCTTGCCAAAGTAAAAAATCGATTAGATGAGTCCTTATCGAGCATTCTTATTTTAAACACCTTTGCCCATACCATGGGAGCCGCAGGCGTGGGCTCACAGGCCATGCAGGTGTTTGGTAAGGAGTGGGAAACCCTGATAGCGGTGCTGCTGACACTGGCTATTTTATATTTTTCAGAAATCATTCCGAAAACACTCGGTGCAACTTTCTGGCGTCAGTTGGCGGGCCCCTCAGCTTATATGATTAGTTGGCTGGTGAAGATTGTATTCCCTTTGGTGTGGGTATCTACACGGTTAACAAAGCTGTTCAGCCACAGTAAAGAAAACGAAATCACCCGCGAAGAAATTATTGCCCTGGCTTCGTTGGGGCATCAGGGTGGGTCGCTGGTGTCTCAGGAAAACGAATACATTAATAACCTGTTGCGGATGCGGGAATATAAAACCGAAGATATTTTAACGCCGCGCTCGGTGGTGCATATGCTCGATCAAAATACGACGGTATCACAAGCGTTAGATGACACCAAAACCCGCCAGTTTACGCGTATTCCCATTTACGGGGCGAATATAGACGATATTAACGGCAAAGTGATTCGCGCTGACTTGTTCGAAGCCGAACGGGAAGGCCACGGAGATCAGCCAATCAGTAAATTCGCCAAACCTCTGCAAAGAGTGTCTGAAAAACTGCCGGTTCAGCAGTTAATGGATTTGCTCATTAAACAAAAGGCGCATATGTGCCTGGTAGAAGACGAATTTGGTCAAACAGCGGGAGTGGTGACGCTGGAAGATGCTATCGAAACCCTGTTGGGGCGGGAAATCGTTGATGAAACCGATGCGGTAGAAGATATGCAGGCGCTTGCCCGAACCCGATACCGTGATCGCTTGCGTGAAGATAAAATTAATAAGCAGTGAGTGAATAACAATGGAAATTACTAAAAACACAGTGGTGCAGTTTCATTACACACTGAAAGATGATCAGGGCATGTTGCTGGAATCATCTAAAAATGGCGATCCAATGGCTTTCTTGTGTGGCCATAACAATATTATTAAAGGTTTGGAAGCTGCTATGGAAGGCAAGCAACAAGGCGATAGTTTTTCAGTTACCGTGGAACCAAAAGATGCTTATGGTGATCGTAAAGAAGGTCAAACTCAGCGAATCCCCGTAAAACATATGATGGGGCAAAAACGCTGGAAAAAAGGCATGGCCGGGTGGGTAAAAACCGACAAGGGCGATCGCCAGTTTACGGTGATAAAGCTGGGAAAATTTATGGCGGATGTTGATTTTAACCATCCATTAGCAGGCAAGGTATTAACCTTTGATGTGGACATTGTAGATGTGCGCGAAGCCACTGAAGAAGAAATCGCCCACCGACATGCTCATGGTGTTGGCGGTCATCACCATCACTAGCACCATACTAGCGGCAATAGTAGAATGGCACAGCAAATAACTATTATCTGAATTTATCCGGGGGAATAAAATAACATGAGTGAAACAAATACCCATTCCAAAGTCATTGGTTATGTATTATGGATCTTTGGTTTTCTTGGGGCGCACCGTTTTTATTTTGGTAAGCCGATTACCGGCACCATTTGGTTTTTAACGCTGGGGTTATGTGGTATAGGTTGGCTTATCGACCTGTTTTTAATCCCCGGAATGGATCGTGATGCAGACAATAAATACGCCGAAGGCCGCGTTGATTACACCATTGGCTGGGTTTTGTTAACCTTCCTGGGTTTGTTTGGTATCCATCGTTTGTATATGGGTAAATGGCTGACTGCGTTATTGTGGTTTTTAACCGGTGGCTTCTTTTTGCTGGGCTACCTGTATGATTACTGGACGCTGAACGAACAAATTAGTGAATTGAACAGCGAAAACGATTAATACTGTTAGCTTTGTTGTTGGCCTTGTGACTTTTCAAGGCCAACAACAGGCGAAAAATCAATAAAGCAATACTTTCAACACAGCCCGCATTAACCATTCTCTGCCAATAGCGCGGCTCTTACACAGCGTAATACCCCCACTGGATACTGATGCCCCAGCAACCCTTGTGTTTGTTCATAGGTAAAATGCTTTTCGAAGAGATTGTCCTGACTGAGCAGTGAATCCTCAATATTGGCCAGTGCCTGTTCTGGCAGGGTGATTACATCCCTTAAGGAAATTTGGTTGTGTCTAATGGCTTCAGATAAATGAAAATACACGGCGTTTTCTTTAATGCCCCGTTGCTGCGCAATCATGGCAATATCCATACCCGCATTGAATAGCGCATAGACTTCATTGCGTTCATGCTCCTGAGTGTTATCAGGGGCTGAGCTGTCGTGGTTTTCGATCAGTTCAATAAACGCTTCGCCATAGCGTTCCAGTTTACTGGCACCAACCCCGCTGATGGCCAGTAGCTCGTTATCGGTGACTGGTTTAAAGCGCACCATTTCCATCAAGGTAGCATCGTGGAAAATCACATAGGGCGGCACGCCCTGTTCATCGGCCAGTTTTTTTCTAAGGGTTCTCAGCGCTTCCCACAGAACATTATCTTCCGGCTTCAGGTTAGCGCTGTATTTTTCGCGTTTTGATTGGGTGGCTTCTTTCAGTTGTAAATCCCGGCGAAGCATAATGGTTTCTTCGCCTTTTAACAGCGGGCGGCATTTTTCGTCGAGTTTCAGCGCACCATAGCCGTCAATATCCACGGTTAAATAACCGAGCGCCACTAATTGTCGAAACACACTGCGCCATTGGTTGGCGGTTAACTCTTTACCAATACCGTAGGTGCTGACTTTTTGGTGATTAAACTGGCGAATCTTTTCATTGTCGGCGCCGCGAAGCACTTCAATTAAATGATTAACGCCAAACTTTTGGCCAGTGCGAAAAGCGCAGGAAATTGCCTTGCGAGCAGCTTCTGTTCCGTCCCAGGTTTCTACGGGGTTTAAGCAGGCATCGCAGTTGCCACACTTGTCAGGAGCCTGTTCACCGAAGTAATTCAGCAGGGTTTTACGGCGGCATTCCGATGTTTCACGCAAACCCAGCATGGCATCAAGTTTGTAGCGCTCAGCCCGTTTATGGGTATCATCACCCTGGGACGATTCCAGCATTTGCTTGAGCTTAATCACATCCTGTAAACCGTATGCCATCCAGGCGGTCGATGCTAATCCATCACGGCCAGCGCGGCCGGTTTCCTGGTAATAGGCTTCAATGCTTTTCGGTAAATCCAGATGCGCGACAAAGCGAACATCTGGCTTATCAATCCCCATACCAAAGGCAATGGTAGCCACCATAATGATTTTATCTTCGTGTAAAAAACGTTCCTGATGATGCTGCCTTAATTCGGCAGATAACCCGGCGTGGTAGGGGAGTGCGTTAAACCCTTCGTTCGATAAATATTCAGCTATCGCTTCCACCTTGGAGCGAGACATACAGTAAACAATGCCTGAATCGTTGGCGTGTTCTGTTTTTAAAAACTTTAACAGTTGCAGTCGTGCGTTGTTCTTCTGGGTGATACGGTATTGAATGTTGGGGCGATCAAAACCGCTCATAAAATGCTGCGCATTTTGCAGTCCCAGGCGGTTGCTGATTTCTTGTTGGGTGCGTTTGTCGGCGGTGGCGGTTAACGCGATCCGTGGTACTGTCGGAAAGGCTTCTTTCAGGATATTCAACTTTAGATAGTCGGCGCGAAAATCATGGCCCCATTGGGAAACGCAGTGAGCTTCATCAATGGCAAATAGAGCGATGGGAATTTGCGATAACAGTTGCAGGGTTTTATCCTGGGTCAGGCGCTCAGGCGCCACATACAATAAGTCCAGCTCATTGTGCAGCAGTGCCTGTTCGATCATTCGCACTTCTTCCCACGAAAGCGAAGAATTCAAATAACCGGCGTTCACTCCGTTTTGAGTTAAGGCGTCTACCTGATCCTTCATCAGGGCAATTAATGGTGATACCACAATGCCAACACCGTGACGCACCAGC
>PDSR01000085.1 GCA_002748575.1 Gammaproteobacteria bacterium | reverse complement strand
GAACGATTGGATCAGGAAACCCGTTCGCTGTGTTTAAGTGAGCAAGCTGAGTTTGTCATTGAGCGTTCCGGTTTGCTGGAATTTCATCAAAATGAAAAAGGCGAAAAAGCACAATCCCGCGTAGAAAACTTACAGGAACTGGTTTCTGCCGCCAAAGAATTCAGCGTTGATGATAATGAAACCGCCACCCTAGTTGATTTTCTTGATCATGCAGCATTGGAAGCCGGGGATAACCAGGCTGATGAACAACAGGATGCGGTGCAGTTGATGACACTGCATGCCGCAAAAGGCCTGGAATTTCCCATTGTATTTTTAAGTGGTGTGGAAGAAGGTTTATTTCCTGCGAAAAAAAGTTGTGACGATCCTAGTCGTTTAGAAGAAGAACGGCGCTTATGTTACGTTGGCATTACCCGAGCCGAGAAAAAGCTCTATATCAGCTATGCAGAAAGCCGGCGCATGTTTGGCAGCGAAACCACCAATCCGCCATCACGTTTTATCAGTGAAATTCCCGGTGAATGTTTGCAGGAAGTTCGCTTGAACACTCAGGTTACCCGGCCTGTTTCATTCAGTCCGCCATCCCGTACACCCAGGCAAAAACACACTTGGTCTTCCGTGGGTAGTGGTTTGCCCTATAACCTGGGGCAGCGTGTCAAGCATCAGAAATTTGGTGAAGGTATTGTTATGCGTATCGAAGGTCAGGGAGGCAATGCCCAGGTACAGGTAATGTTCGAGGGCCTGGGCGAAAAACGCCTGGTAGCCCAATATGCAAAACTGGAAGTGGTTTAAATGTGGAAAGACTAACAGGGGTTATACAAATGAAAACAAAACGACTGCAAAAAAATAAGTGCACAATTATAGCGAGTTTGTTGTTTATATTGTTTTTAGGGGGATGTGCCAGCGATTGCGACAACACCGCTCAAACCGGTAAAGCGGTACCCCAGCAAACATTTAAATGGAAGCTGGTCACCACCTGGCCGAAGCATTTTCCTGGTTTGGGAAGTGCGCCGGAAAACTTTGCAAAAGCGGTTAACGAAATGAGTAATGGCCGGTTACAGATTAAAGTTTTTGGTGCCAAAGAATTGGTGCCTGCTATGGAAGTGTTTGATTCTGTTTCCCGTGGTGCCGCAGAAATGGGTCATGGTGCTGCCTATTACTGGAAAGGAAAATCACCGGCGGCACAATTTTTTACCGTAGTTCCTTTTGGCTTGAATGCCCAGGAAATGAATGGCTGGCTGCATTATGGCGGTGGCCTGGAATTATGGCGGGAGCTATATGGCCAATTTAATCTGGTGCCGTTTGCTGGCGGCAGTACAGGCGTGCAAATGGCTGGCTGGTTTAATAAGGAAATTAACAGCGTTGCCGATCTAAAAGGCTTAAAAATGCGGATACCCGGTTTGGCCGGTGAAGCGTTGCAGCGTTTAGGCGGTATTCCGGTGAATTTACCGGGTGGGGAAATATTTACCGCTTTGCAAACCGGCGCAATCGACGCCACCGAATGGGTTGGCCCCTATAATGATCTAACCTTTGGGTTGCATAAGGCCGCAAAATACTATTATTACCCCGGCTGGCACGAGCCCGGTTCCATGCTGGAATTTATTGTCAATAAAGATCAATGGAATAAACTGCCTGATGATTTAAAAGCCATTGTTACTTACGCAGCCCGAGCAATAAACCAGGATATGCTCGATGAATACACCGCAAGAAATAACATAGCTTTACAAAAATTGATTAATGAGCACGGCGTGCAGGTTAAGCACTTACCCGATGATGTATTAAAAGCTTTAAAACAGGCATCGAATGAAGTGATTGCAGAAAATATTGAAAAAGATCCTTTTGCTAAAAAAGTTTATCAATCTTTTAAAGCATTCAGTAACGGCGTGATTCCTTATACTGAAATTTCTGAAAAGGCTTATATAGACGCTCGCCAATAAGTAACACATATCATAATAAAATAAAGGGGGCATTAAATTAGCCCCCTTTATTTTTTCGAGATCTGGCAAACCATACAGGGGTTAGGCAGCCGTTATTTCTAATTCCCGTGCACTGGCCGGGTTCTGCCATTCTGATCAATCGCAACAAAAGTGAACTTACCTTCGGTGACTTTTTGGCGTTCACTATCGGTGGGATGTTGTGCCCAGACTTCAACGTTAATTGTCATGGAGCTACGGCCCACTTCTTTAATATCTGTATAGCAGCTGACACAGGAGCCAACCGCAACCGGGCGCAGAAACACCATAGAGTCAATCGCAACTGTGGCCACTCTTCCCTTTGCCAGGCGGTTTGCCGCCACTGCACCCGCCAGATCCATTTGTGATACCAGCCAGCCACCGAAGATATCGCCATTAGCGTTAGAATCAGCAGGCATGGCAATGGTTTGTAGCGCCAGGCCACCGATGGGTGCTGGTACGTCTTCATTAATATCATCTGGTTGGTTGTTCATATTAAACCCCTAAAGTCTTGCTGATTGAATCGTTATGGTTCACGGTCCATACACGATTTTTGGTAAAGTCGTTGCCAGCTCCGGCCATATGGCTAATATCTGTATCACTATAAAAGCGGTGGTCACAATACTGGCCATTTTTCAGAAGGCAAGAGTATTCTTTATTTAAATAGTATAAGCAAAGAGGCTTCAAGTACCACAGGAGCCTCTTTTTGTTTATATATCCAAAGGACCAGGCAAGAATAGTGTTTCACCTATTTCCAAAGGGGCGATGGTTTTAAACTCCTTTTCTTGCCAGTCATACCGTTGCCAAACTTTTTCGTCGGCAGGTATTTTATCAAGGAAAGTCACTTTGTATTCATGCACGACACCATCGATAGTGGATAGAATATTGATTAACATATCTGCTGAGGTAATCATTTGCCCTGGGATGTATTGGGTATCAGGGGCTGTAACCAGTCCTTGCAGCGTATGAAAAGTATAGTAACGACTTTGTGCGGGTTGTTCGCCAGATAAAGAAAGCATAGGGTTTGTCTGGTTGAGTACTGTTTTGCCGGTGATTAAATATTCGTTTGTTGTTAGCCGTTTGATTTGCAGCGATGATAGCCCTGGTGCCATGGCTTGAACTTTTTCTGGAGTTGGTTTGCCTTCGTAATCCCATTTATAAGGTGCTACCAGTAAATCAGCCGATGAAAAATGATTGAGAATCACAAGATGTTTGTTTTTTAGTGATTGGTGGGATTCTTCTATGCTGCTATACGATCTATTATCGTGGACTGGTATGGGAATTAAGCCCCATGAAAGAAGCGTGATAGCCAGCACGGGTATGGCTATGTGGTATCCACCAATCATATAACCGACAGTTCTTTTTGCTTTTGAGCGCTGTTTATCGATTAAAAAAATAATGCTGGTTGCCAGCAGATAAAACCCACCAATGGCTACAAAAGTACCACTGCGATTGCCTGCTGTAACCAATGCACAGTGCGGAACGACAGCCATTAGCGCACCGAACAGCATCATTCTTCTTTTCGGGTGATTTTTAATATGTTGTCCGGCAAAAACCAATAATGCAATTAATATAATCCAAAGAGCCACAGACACATAAGGCAGTAAATCAGGACGTAGATTTCCACCGATGCCATCCATTGCTGAAATCAGCGAAAAGCAAATTAAAGGAAATAAAAGCAGTAAATGTGAACAAAATGCGAGTAAGTCTCGCCCAGGGTCCAGGTAGAGGCCAATATCTTCAGCGCCATATCCACCCAGGTTGTATAGTATTCTCCAGCAAATAACCAATATGGCAAAGGGTAGAGTTGCGACAAGCCCTTTTTTCCAGCCCCTTTTATCCATGGTAAATGCATAGGCACCAAAATAAGCTGATAATGCTACCGCAGCTTCTGCCGTTAGTAAGGCGCCTGCAAATAATAGCAATGCGTAAATAAAATGTGTGCGGATTTCTTTTGAGCGCCAACTCGAATAAAAATGTAATGATAGCAATGCCAATGAAAGCGCTATGTATGTATTTCTTGATGAATAGAAACCCAGGTTAATTGACATGCTGATATCGAATACGATGAGCAGGGTGGTAATGACTGCAACTTTGTGGTTCGTTGTAAAATTCAAGAAGAAAAACAAAGTGACCATTGAAAACAAAAGAAAATATAGCAGGTTATGCAACTGCATTAAAAAGGTGTTGGCATTCAGCAGGTTATAATCAATCCAGTGTGTCAAGCCTGCCAATGGCCTATACGGTTGCATTGACCCTGTTTCGCTGGACCACCAGGGTAAATTACCATAATTGCGGAGTTGTTCTGCGGTACCTGTTTTTGAATTGAAAAAATGAAAGCTGTTATTTATTTTTTCCAAAAAAGAGGTATTTTTATCTAAAAAAGTTAACCCTTCTTGGGAGAGTTGTTGAGAGCCTGTTAACGTGACATATTGCATGTAGTCATCAGAGCTGATGGGAATATTCTGAAAGGGCAAATGTGCTGCGATTACCAGCAGCATGAAAAACAGATACACTTTTTGTTTGCTTGTTTGTGGCATTATTTTACCTCCTGTAATTTCTTATTTTGTAGGAATGGCCTGACGCTATTCACATAAAAAGTCCGTTCCTTTCAATATTCATCATCATGGGCTCATGGCCCATACACGATTTTTGGTAAAGTGGTTGCCAGTTCCGGCCATATGGCCAGTAAAATCATGGCTAATATCTGTATCACTATAAAAGGTACCACCCCTTTATAAATAGTGGCTGTGGGTATCGAGCTGGGGGCCACGCCTCTTAAATAGAACAGCGCGAAGCCAAAAGGCGGTGTTAAAAACGAGGTTTGCAGGTTAAGCGCAATCATAATGCCCAGCCATACAGGGTCCAGCCCCATGGCAAGCAACACCGGGCCAACAATGGGCACCACCACGAAAGTGATTTCAATAAAATCAAGAATAAAGCCCAGTAAAAAAATCACTACCATCACCAGCAGCGTGGCCCCTACAACCCCGCCAGGCATTTGCTGGAATAGTGACTGAATAAGTTCATCACCGCCGTAGGCACGAAATACCAGAGAAAACAACGAAGCGCCGATCAAAATGGCAAAGACCATGCAGGTGACTTTGGTGGTGGATATTGAAATCTCCTTTATTTTTGCAATATCAAGCTGTCCCTGCAATCCGGCCAGCAGGGTTGCACCCACGGCACCTACGGCAGCGGCTTCTGTGGGAGTGGCAATACCCGTTAGAATCGAGCCGAGCACTGCAAAAATAAGCACCAACGGCGGCAGCAGCCCTTTTAATATTTGAATGAATAGCGGGGTATCGTAGAGGTCATCGTCATCAGTAACGGCCGGGGCTGATGCAGGCTGCAACAGCGCTTTCGCCAGAATATAAAGCGTGTACATCAATACCAGCGCCAAGCCGGGAATCAGCGCACCAACAAACAGATCACCCACAGATACTGTTTCGGTGGCATAAATGCCCTGTTGCAACTGTGCTTCCTGGTAAGCGTTCGAGAGTACATCCCCCAATAACACCAGCGCGATTGATGGCGGAATGATTTGTCCCAGGGTGCCGGTGGCCGCAATACTGCCTGCTGCCAGGCTGCTGTCATAGCCTCTTTTCAGCATGGTTGGTAGCGCCAGCAGGCCCATGGTCACTACCGTTGCACCGACGATACCGGTACTGGCGGCCAGCAGCATACCCACCATAGCCACGGAAATACCCAGGCCACCGGGCAGCCGGCCAAACAGCCGCGCCATGGTTTCTAACAGATTTTCGGCCACCCGCGACTTTTCCAGCATCACGCCCATTAATACAAATAAAGGTACCGCCAGCAGTGTTTCGTTGGTCATAATGCCGAACAGGCGGTTGGGAATAGCAATCAGGTCGCTGCTTGAGATTAGATCCATGCCAATGCCAACAAAAGCAAACAGCACAGCCACGCCACCCAGGCTGAAAGCCACCGGATACCCCAGCATTAAGGTTAAACAGACAGCCAGAAACAAAATCAGCGGCATGTATTCCATTACAGGGCGTCCTCATGCTGGTGGAAGGGGTAAGGGGCTTTGCCTGCCAGATGCAGAGCATGCTTACTAATTTCGATCAGCCCCTGCATAAACAGTAACACCGCCATGGTGGGGATCAGGCCTTTTAGAATAAACAAATACGGTAAGCCTTCAGTTTCCTGGGAATGCTCGTTGATCTGCCAGGATAGCTTTACATAGTCCAGGCTCGACCAGAGAATCACCGCACACATTGGGAAGAGCAGTAGCAAAGTGCCGAGTATGTTAATTAAGCTTTTGTTTTTACTTGAAAATTTTCGATAGAACACGTCCACTCTGACATGGGCATCGTCGCGCAGGGTGGCGGCGCTTGCCAGCATGAACAGTGCCGCATGGAGATAAATAACGGTTTCATCAATGGCGATAGAACTAAGTGACCAGCCGAAAATCTGTAACTCGCCGCTGTGAAAGCCATAACGCATGATCACCACCATAAAGGTCAGCAGCATAATCAGTAGCGAAAAGCCTGCTGTGGTTCGACCAATGACCAGGGTCAATGACTCCAATGTGTTGAAAATGTTCTGATTCTTCATCGATTTTCCAGCCTGAATATAAACGGCTGCATTATAGCTGATGTGTAGATCTCATGTCCCTGACTCAGCGGAATGGGAGCAGATATAGTGAGCGCTTCTAGAAATGCTGTGTCGGACAGCCTTGGAGGGGCTTGCAAAAAATGTGTAATATAATTGTCACAGAGCGGCCCTATAGTGCGCAGGCAAGAGAGAGCTAAATGCTAAATAAACAACCAACACAGCTCTTTCGGTTTAAACTACAAATACTCGGAGAGCATCATGAACGTTAAAAAACTCATTGCTTCTGTTGCCTTAACTGCTGGCGCTGCTGTTATCTCAACAGGTGCTATGGCGGAAGCTAAGGTTGACTCAGCACTTCCTTCTTACACCAAAACAACTGGTATTTCTGGCAACCTGTCTTCAGTCGGTTCTGATACGTTAGCTAACCTGATGACTTTCTGGGCAGAAGACTTCAAAAAGAACTACCCCAACGTGGCGATTCAAATTCAGGCAGCTGGTTCTTCTACAGCGCCACCAGCTTTATCTGAAGGTACTTCAAACTTCGGCCCAATGAGCCGCAAGATGAAAGACAAGGAAATCGAAGCTTTCGAAAAGAAATATGGCTACAAGCCTACTGCTGTGCCAGTTGCTATCGATGCACTAGCCGTATTTGTTAACAAAGATAACCCGATCAAGGGTTTAACCATGAAGCAGGTAGATGCAATTTTCTCTTCTACTCGTAAATGTGGTGGCAAAGCTGATATCTCTAACTGGGGTCAGCTGGGTGTTTCCGGCTCTCTGGCGAGCAAAGGCGTACAGCTGTATGGACGTAATTCGGTTTCCGGTACTTATGGCTACTTTAAAAAGAAAGCGCTTTGTAAAGGCGACTTCAAAAACAATGTGAACGAGCAGCCTGGTTCTGCTTCTGTGGTTCAGTCTGTTGCCACTTCAATCAACGGTATCGGTTATTCCGGTATTGGTTACAAAACTTCTTCAGTACGCGCACTGCCACTTGCCAAGAAAGAAGGCAAGTTTGTAGAAGCGTCTCCTGAAACTGCGCTTGATGGCTCTTACCCGCTGGCCCGTGCACTTTATATGTATGTGAACAAGTCACCCAGCAAGCCACTTTCTCCTTTAGAGCGTGAGTTCATTAAGCTGGTACTTTCCAAGCAAGGTCAAGAGATTGTTGTTAAAGACGGTTACATTCCTTTACCGGCTAAAACAGCAGCTAAGACTCTGAAAAGCCTTGGTATTAAATAAGCTGGCATTCATCAGGTAAAAACTGCCTGATATCAGCGGGGTTGGTTAAACTGGCCCCGCTTTTGTGCCCAGTGGCTGTAACCAGTATCTGGGTAAGTTAAACAAACTGCTGTTTAAACCTACGGAAGTTGTATTATGAAAACTTCGTTTGAGCAAAAATTCGGGGTGTCGGAAGCTCAGGCTGCACGTACACGTAAAATCCGCAAGCTAACCGATCAATCTGCAAGGCTGGGTATAACGCTGGGAGGTGTCAGTGTTATTTTTGCTATTTGTCTGATTTTCTTTTATTTGCTTTACGAAGTTGTGCCGTTGTTTTTATCGGCATCTATTGATCAGCGAAATGAGCTGGATAAGGCCCAATGGCAGCAACCGGTATTCAGCGCTATTGAGGAACAGGGCCAGATTGGTATCAATGTTGAAGCCAATCAAACCTACTTCTATTACACGCAATCGGGCGACATTGTAGAAACCAATGAACTGCCTGTTAATAATGTTTCTATGGTTTCTGTTGAAGCACCTTCAGCAGAGCTGTTTGCGGTTGCCAATCAGGCTGGCGAAGCGCTGGTGGTAAAGCATGATTACCGCCATGAGTTTGACAGCGACACCAACCGCACAATCATCCCTTTTTTAGAATATCCCTATGGCGAAGACAGTGTTGAACTGTTGGCTGACGGCCAGTTAAAAAGCTTCGCTTTTCGGGATAACGAATCGCAGTTAATTTTTGCTGCCGCCAGTGCTACCAATGAAATCACCATCAAGCGTTTTGAAAAAGCAGAAAGCCTGTTTGGTGATGGCGTTTCTCTGGAAGAACTCGACGATATAAAGCTGGCTCCATTGTCGGGAAGCATTAATCAGCTGTTAATCAGCCTGGATCAGCGCTGGTTATATGTGCTGCAAAACAATCAGCAGCTGGAAATTTTTAATATCGAAAGCGAACAGCCCGAACGCTTGGATTTAATTAATCTGGTACCAGAGGGAGTAACTGTTACCAATATTCGCTTTTTACTGGGTGGCTTTGCCTTATTGGTGGGTGATTCCAGCGGCAATATTGCCCAGTGGTTTTTAGCCAGTAATGAGAACAGCGACTTAACGCTGCATAAAATACGCGAGTTTAAATTGGCAGATGCGCCGATTACCGCGATCGAAACAGAGCACCGTCGCAAAGGCTTTGTGGCGGGTGATGCACAGGGCAATATTGGTTTCTATAACACTACAGCAGATACCAATGTGATCAATGAACAGATTTCAGAAGCTGCAATCAGCCGCATTGTGCTATCCCCCCGTGGCGATGTGGTGGTAGCGCAGGCAGTTGGTCAACAGCCTTATGTGTTTGATGTTGATAACAAACACCCTGAAGTATCAATGCAATCACTGTGGGAAGAAGTCTGGTACGAAGATTACAACGAGCCGGAATATATCTGGCAGAGCTCTTCAGCCAGTAACGACTTTGAACCCAAGTTCAGCCTGATGCCGTTAACCTTCGGTACCTTGAAAGCAGCGTTTTACGCCATGCTGGTTGCCATGCCGCTGGCTATTTGTGGCGCGATTTATACCGCCTACTTTATGGCACCGCAGTTGCGCACCAAAGTAAAACCCACCATTGAATTAATGGAAGCGCTGCCAACGGTTATCCTCGGCTTTTTGGCCGGTTTGTGGCTGGCACCTTTAATTGAAATGAATCTGCCGGGTATCTTTTCCATACTCATACTCACACCGTTGTTTTGTATCATTGCTGCTTATGTGTTCTCGTTGATTCCTGGCGATATTCGCAACCGGGTTCCCGATGGCTGGGTGCCGGTGATATTGATTCCAGTGGTGCTGCTGGCGGGGGCTATTTCTATGGGCTTCAGCCGGGATATTGAGCTGGCCTTCTTTAACGGTGATATGCGTTTGTGGTTGCAGAACGATCTGGGGATTGGGTTTGATCAGCGTAATGCCCTGATTGTTGGTTTAGCCATGGGGTTTGCGGTTATTCCCACGATTTTCTCGATCACTGAAGATGCGATTTTTGCGGTACCGAAAAACCTGTCGTTCGGTTCATTGGCACTGGGTGCCACCCCCTGGCAAACGCTGGTGCGGGTTGTGTTACCAACGGCAAGTCCGGGTATTTTTTCGGCGGTGATGATCGGTTTTGGTCGTGCCGTGGGTGAAACCATGATTGTACTGATGGCAACCGGTAACACCCCGATTATGGATATGAATATCTTTGAAGGCCTGCGTACCTTATCGGCAAACATTGCTGTTGAGATGCCGGAAGCTGAAGTTGATTCAAGCCACTTCCGAATCTTGTTCCTTTCGGGATTGGTACTGTTTGTATTTACCTTCATTTTGAACACCACGGCTGAAACCGTGCGTCAGCGCTTACGTGCTAAATACGGTTCGCTTTAACAGAGTTTGGGGAAAGCAATATGATGGGTTTAAAAGAATGGTTCAGGCGTGGCGAACCCTGGGTGTGGATAAACGGCGGGGCCGTTGCAGTGAGCGTGATTATGGTGGTTGGCCTGTTGGGGCTGATTGCCATGCGCGGATTAAGTCACTTCTGGCCGCACACGATCATTGATGGCACGTATCATCAGCCGGAAGGTGGCACCTATCGAATTGTTGGTGAAATTGCCAATGAAGAATGGGTTCCCGCTATGCGCCTGCGTGAGTCGGGTGTTGATATTCCTGAAGATGTTGAAGAAGTGCATCGGGTATTGATAAAAACAGGTAATCGTGATGTTACCGGCTTGGACTTTCGCTGGTTACTGGCCGACAACATCAAGGATATCACCACGCCTGAAGATGTCATGCTGGTGGAGCGCCTGGAATGGGGAAGTTATTTCGGTTTCCTGAAAACGGTTAAAGAAAACGGCAAGGTGGTTGCCAGTGTTGCGCAATCCAAAGAGCAGGCTCACCAGGCACTGTATGAGCGATTGGCCAGAGCAACAGAGCTGGTGGCTCAGATTAAAGAAATCGAGTCATCGGATATTGGTGCCATTAACTATGGCCTGGAAAAACTGCGTTTAAAACAGCGTTCTTTAGAATTAAAAGGCAAGCTGACACCGGCTGCACAAGCTGATCTGGATGCACAGCGGGCCGAATATGATGCCAGTTTTGCCGTGCTGCAAAAGCAGCGTAACAAACTCATGGCAGAGCTTTCCCGCGACAGTTTCGTGGCAGTCAGCATGAACGGTACAGAAACAGAAATACCGTTTTCTAAAGTAGTGCATGTTTTTCAGCCTAACAGCTTGAGCTTTCCACAAAAAATCGCTTTTTATGTTGAGCGTTTTACGGAGTTTTTAACGGCTGATCCCCGTGAAGCGAATACCGAAGGCGGCATTTTCCCTGCGATTTTTGGTACTGTGATGATGGTACTGCTGATGTCCGTCATCGTAACGCCTTTTGGGGTAGTGGCGGCGGTGTACCTTCGTGAGTACGCTAAACAAGGCCCAATGACACGCACCATTCGCATTGCAGTTAACAATCTGGCCGGTGTGCCTTCCATCGTATACGGTGTTTTTGGTCTGGGCTTTTTCGTGTACTTTGTGGGTGGCAGCCTGGATGAAGCCTTTTACCCAGAGGCGGCTCCCGCCCCTGTTTTCGGCACCCCCGGTTTATTATGGGCATCCATTACCCTGGCGATTCTTACCGTGCCGGTGGTGATTGTAGCCACTGAAGAAGGCTTGGCGCGAATCCCTAAAACTGTACGCGAAGGCAGTCTGGCACTGGGTGCCACCAAGTTTGAAACCCTTTGGAAAGTCATTCTGCCCATGTCCAGCCCGGCGATGATGACTGGTTTGATTCTGGCCATAGCCCGCGCAGCCGGCGAGGTGGCACCGCTGATGCTGGTGGGCGTTGTTAAGCTGGCACCGGTGTTGCCGGTAGATGGCAATGCGCCGTTTCTGCATCTGGATCGCAAATTTATGCATTTAGGCTTTCATATTTACGATGTCGGCTTTCAAAGCCCGAATGTCGAGGCCGCACGGCCACTGGTTTATGCCACAGCGTTCCTTTTGGTCGCGGTTATTGCAATACTTAACTTGACTGCGGTGATGATCCGTAACAGGCTTCGTGAAAAATACCGGGCGCTGGAAACCTAGGGAGAGACTCATGACAAATACTACGACTGAAACACATCAAGGTGACGACATGACCATCGCAGTCAGTCCTTCAATGGATGTAAGTGAAGAAAAAATCAAAGTGCAGTTACCGAAAGGTAACGCAAGCAAACAGCCGCTTTCTTTGGATGATGAAGAAATCTGTATCGAAACCAAGGACTTTGAACTGTATTATGGTGATAAGCGTGCGCTTCACGGCATTAATTTAAAAATACCCAAGAAAAAAGTCACCGCCTTTATCGGCCCTTCCGGTTGTGGTAAATCCACATTGTTGCGCAGCTTCAACCGAATGAACGATCTGGTTGATGGCTGTCGTACTGAAGGCAAAATCAACTTTGACCGTGGCAATATTTTTCACAGAAATGTTGATGTCACTGATCTGCGTCGCCGGGTGGGTATGGTGTTTCAAAAACCCAACCCGTTTCCCAAGAGCATTTATGAAAATGTCGCTTACGGATTACGCATTCAAGGTATCAGGAAAAAGCGCATTATTGATGAGCGCGTAGAATGGGCGCTTAAAGGTGCTGCACTGTGGGACGAAGTAAAAGATCGTCTGCATGAAAACGCACTGGGAATGTCGGGCGGTCAGCAACAGCGTTTGGTAATCGCAAGAACCATTGCCGTTGAGCCGGAAGTGCTTTTGCTTGATGAGCCCTGTTCAGCATTGGACCCGATTTCTACTTTAAAAGTAGAAGAATTAATTAACGAGCTGAAAAACCACTACACCATTGTGATGGTTACTCACAATATGCAGCAGGCGGCGCGAGTATCCGACTATACTGCATTTATGTATTTGGGTGATCTTATCGAATATAAAGATACCGATACCCTGTTTACTAATCCTGAAGAGAAAAAGACAGAAGACTACATTACCGGTCGTTACGGTTAATCGAGTCGTTTAGGGAAAACAAAAAATGAGTAGCGAAGATTTTACGCATCATATATCAAAACGTTTTAATGATGATTTAGAAGAAATCCGCACCCATATTCTGAATATGGGTGGTATGGTAGAAAAACAGGTGGTTGATTCGGTCAACGCATTGGTTGATGTTGATAGCGGGCTGGCGATGCAGGTAATCAGCACCGAAAAGCAAATTAACGGCTTTGAAAGGTTGATTGATGAAGAGTGTACCCGCTTGATCGCATTACGCCAGCCAGCTGCCAGCGACTTGCGTTTAATTGTTGCTGTCACCAAGGCCAATGTCGATTTGGAACGCGTTGGCGACGAAGCCAATAAAATTGCAAAAATGGCTGTTAAATTATCAGAAGGTGGTCAGCTACCCCGTGGCTATATTGAGGTACGTCATATAGGTACTCATGTAACCACTATGTTGCACCAGGCGCTGGATGCTTTTGCCCGGTACGATGTGGAATTGGCAGCCAAGGTTGTTAAGGAAGATAAAGACGTCGATGTAGAATATGAATCTGCCATGCGTCAGTTAGTCACCTTTATGATGGAAGATCCTCGTTACATCAAGCGAGTGCTGAATGTGATGTGGAGCCTGCGTGCTCTGGAACGTATTGGTGATCATGCCCGCAATATTGCCGAGCAGGTTATTTACCTGGTTAAAGGCCAGGATATTCGCCATATGCCCCTTTCTAAACTGGAAGAGCAAGGCCTGTTAAACAGTTCGGCAGACGATTTGTAATAATCGCTGCCGGTATATTCTCAACGTTTTTTAACTATTTTGTGATACGAGTGTGGGCATAAATCGCACTCGTATCCCTGCCTAGAACTGATTGTTATTAAGCATTTCAGTTCGCTTATTCATTAAATCCTGAACGGCTCTGGCCTGATTAATCAGCTCTGGCACTTGAGTGATAGGAATGGTTGTCGGCAGAGGAATGTTGGGTACATCGGGTTTTTCAGTTTCAGGCTTGTTGCCAGGTGAATTCAGCGCTGGCTTTTGTACCGCTGCTCGTCCTAATAAATTGTTTATCTTATCGTTAGATAACGATTGAAGAATATTGGCGTTCGGGTCGGTTTCAATCACAATATTAGCTGTGCCGCGATTTGGTCTGGTTGAGAACTGCCACATACCATTGCTATCTTTCCAACGATAAAAAACGCCGGGTTGTGGTTTTGGTGGCTGACTATTCGGGCCAATCACATACACTTTGGGTGGTTGGCTGGGTTCATCTTTCGACCAGGCAATCCAGGCATCCTGTTCTTTGCCGGTCAGTTGTTTCGGTGTGCCCTTGGGTATCGCCATGCTTGGCAGATCTAAATCCTTGACACTCATCAGCGGTTTACCATCGGGTCCTTTTAAAATAAACGGCCCAGCTAGCGCTAATACCACTAGAAAAATCATTAATTTCACAAACAGTTTCATCCAACCTCCTGTTTTCTGCCAAGTCCAACTTTTTTAGTATAGCAATGTCTGGCAATTTACTCTGGTGTCTTGGCAAGCTGTCATACAATGCGTACCCTACAGGGGTTTGTTCATTTACATTTATTTTTACGGAATTTTTCTATGCCATCTTTTGATGTGGTCTCTGAAATTGATATGCATGAAGTCACCAATGCGGTGGATCAGGCGAATCGCGAAATCAGTAATCGTTTTGATTTTAAGGGTACAAAGGCTCGCTTTGAGCAAAAAGAAAATATTATCACTATGGTGGGTGAAGCCGATTTTCAGCTAAAGCAGTTGTACGATATTGTGGAAACCAAACTGATTAAACGCGGTGTTGATGTGGCCTGTGTTGAACTCTCGGATCCTAACGTAAATCTGGCGGAAGCCAGGCAGGAAGTAACCCTGCGCCAGGGGCTGGATTCCATGCAGGCAAAGAAGCTGGTGAAAATGATTAAAGAGGCCAAAATCAAAGTGCAGGCTTCTATTCAGGGTGATCAGGTGCGTGTGACCGGTAAAAAGCGCGATGATTTGCAGGCCGCCATTGCCCTGTTAAAGGAATCAGACTTTGAAATGCCGTTGCAATACACCAATTTCCGCGATTGATCAGCTGTTTTTAATGGTTGGCTGAATGATGGCGTTGCGTGATGGAAAGTGGCAGATAAATTCGCTGCCGACATTCAGGGCGCTTTTGATTTCCAGGCTGGCATCGTGGTGAATTAAAACGTGTTTCACTATCGCCAGCCCTAAGCCGGTGCCCCCTGTTTTTGCATGGCGGCTGGGGTCTGCCCGGTAAAATCGTTCCGTCAATCGTGGTACATGGCGTTCATCAATGCCAATGCCGTTGTCGATAATGGCCAAATGAGCGCCTTTATCATCCAGCCACCAGCGAATCCGTATTTCACCATCAGGTGGTGTGTATTTAACAGCGTTAATCACCAGGTTCGAAAATGCGCTTCGCAGTTCATTCTCAATACCGATCAGCATCAGGTTCTGGTCGGCTTCCAGGTAGATGTCATGATTTTTGGTTTCACTTAAAACAATGGCATCGCTTTGAATTTGTTTTAACAGCTGCGGCACCTTCACGGTATTCAGTGAGCGTTGCACATCTTCAGTTTCTAATTTGGAAAGCAACAGCAGATCGGAAACAATCATTTCCATGCGGTTAGTTTGTTGATTCATCTTTTCCAGGCCACGATACAGTGCCTTTTGGTGGTTAGGATCAAGTGAATCAAGAAAAGTTTCCAGATACCCTTTAATAACGGTTAAGGGTGTTCTTAACTCGTGAGACACGTTGGCCACAAAATCCTTACGTGTCTGCTCCAGGTTATGCAGGCGGGTAATGTCGCGCCCTAAAAATAGTCGATCCTGATTCTGACCAAATATGGTGACCGATATCTGCAATGTCTGGCCGACATTTTTCGGGGAGGGTATTTCAATCGATCGGTTAAAGTTATTTCTGTTAAAAAAGCCAACAAAAGCTGGCTCACGAATCAGGTTGGTTAGCGGTTGATGATAGTCAGTGTCGCGCTTTAACCCCAAAAGGTCCACGGCACTTTGATTGAACCACTGAATAGAACCCGTCTCGTTGGTGATAACCACCGCTTCATCAAGGGCGTCGGTGGATTCCTGCGCACGCCTTAAGATTTCTGCAAGGTGTTCACGGGTAACGCGGGCCAGTTTTCTTTCATGGTTCAGCGTGTCCAGCAGGTCTCTCCACAGGCCACTGCTTTCGGGCGCTTCAGTTTCATTGTTGGCATCGACCCACTGAATCAGCTTGCGCAAGCGAAGCAGCTGCCCGCAGCAGTAACAGGCCAGCGTGATTGCTACCGCCCAGCCACTGAAGCCGATGGCCCAGCCTGCGGTAGCACTGATGATTATGAGCAGGATGAGCTGATATAATTCAACTTTCCAGCGCTTCAGCATCGTTTTCGAAAGCCTCTTCACCCGGTATCAATGGGTTGTGTTTTGGTGGTGAGCTGTAAATAAGCCGTTATATTTTATTTGAAAAGCGGTATCCAGAGCTTGAGATAACGGAGGTGCGGTGATGAGTTTCATTAAAGTTGATAGAGAGTTTTTCCGTGGCAGCTTCTGGCGTCAGGAACGTGTTTTCAGTTTTGCAGAGGCATGGCTTGATTTATTGCGTATGGCAAGATTTGAAGCCGACCCAGAGCAACGAATATTAAAGAGCGGGAGGAAGATAGAGGTCAAACAAGGCGAGATACACGCCAGCTTGCGATACTTATCGACCCGTTGGCTGTGGAGCACGAAGAAGACAAAACGCTTCATTGATAGCTGCATTGATGAAAAAATCCTAACAAGAAGAGACAGTGCAGCCAACTATGGAAAACAGTATGGAGG
>PDSR01000084.1 GCA_002748575.1 Gammaproteobacteria bacterium | reverse complement strand
TGGCTCACTCCACAACGACACGAACAATTCGAGTGGCTTGATCAACCCCTCTTCCGCACGAGCCTTTACTTTCAAGCAGATAGGTGGTTGCCGGATTAGTGGTGGTGCAGGTTACTTCTGCACGGCATTGAGCAAGCCCTTCGGCCATATTGGTTATATTGGTGGTGATGCCGGCCACAGAACAGTTTGGCGGGTTTTCAGCGTTAATGGCCAGCACAATATTAATACCACTTTCTGCGGCATAAAATGCTCTGGCGGATAATACGTTAACGCTCGCTGATTTTGCACCGGTAGCGCTGAGCTCATTAATGGCTAACGCTATAAAAGCCAGTACCGTAATAATAAATATGGCAAGCGGCAAACCCAGGCCTGTATTGTTGAACTTGTTAACAGGATTTTTAAGGTACATTTCTTATTTGCACCTCGCGATCCATACGGAATTTTTCATTATTCATTTCAACTTCAAATGAAAACTCCACTAAAGCGTTTCGAACTAATGTGGCGGGTGCAACGGTAAATCTAAAATTATTGGTGCTGATATTATTAACTAAAAGGCTTGCTTTATTCGCATTGGGCACAGCCGCTGATGGATTAAAGCCGTATCCTGAATAACGATAAATACCACGAACAGATGAAATCACATTCAAGCAATAGGATACCGGTTGCGAAACAATAAAGACTCGTCTTGTCGGAGAGTCTGCCGGAAATTGGTGGTTAGCTGATAGTGTGATTACATTACCTGCAACCTGTGCGATCTCCACTCGTGTTCGATGGGAGGGATCTGTTGAATTGGCAGGTAGCGAATAAATTTTATTGGCATCTACAGGATAAATAATCGCATACTCAGTAGCGGACCCGTCGGATATATAATCCGAGTTAACCAGGCTCACTGTGGTACCAGAACTTTGGGGAACCACAGGGGCACTCGCATATTTTGCAGCATGCAAAACCGGAACAAACTCAATACAGCTATTGCCCGCATAAGTGCGAATACTATTGGGCAAGGCCGATCTGAGCTCACGACTCATTTTTTCTGCTACCACAACACCAGTAGCTGCACCGCCCTGACGGGCAGCAGTTGCCACATAACCTAACGCAGTGTGGGATATAAATCTGGCAGACCCGGCGGCGATAATGCCACTAATCACAATCACGATGATCAATTCGATCAGGGTAAAACCGCGAACCACCGTTATCGCCTGCATACTTAATAATTCCCTTTATAAGCAGTAAGTTTGACCGGTGTATCAAGCGGGTTGGACACAATAAGATCTATCCGTTTTACAGAACTGTTGGCAGCAGTCAATCCCAGGCCCGATAACTCACCAGAACTCGATGCCAGGTTGACATAAGAAACACTAACTTCGATAGAATAGTTCACATATTGCCCGGAGCTGCCACCGGCCACTAAAGCAAGGGTAGAAAACTCCGGTGTGCCGGCGGCGGCAAAATCATAATCATCAACGTCATCATAAAGATTGCGGGATGTTTCTGCGGTATCTGGCCCCAGATTGGCCGCAGGCGTTAAACTGCCAACCGGTGTTGCAGGCACACCACCAACTGGTGATGCCTCATCAAACCGTTTCGTTAAGATTTCATCCATATAGGTTTGGCCAATCTCAACTGATTTGGCATAAATAACGGGATCAGTGCTTTGCCCGATAGCTTTGGAATAAACCGATACCACCGCCAGCAGGGCAATACTTAAAATCACAATGGTGATCACCAGCTCAACCAGGGTAGCGCCCTTGGTCACCGGTTGTTTAATTCCAGACAGCTTAATCACTAAAGGCATGTCGCCCCCTCGTAGGCAAAGCCTGAAGCAGACACGCATAAATTAATGGTTTGCTCGCCGACAATACAGATACGCAGGCGATTGCCATTGATCAAGTTGCCATCGCCATCGAATTCAACGTTTAAAGAAGTTACCACAGGCAAAGCGGAGCAGGCAGCAGAAAAATTTGATTCACTATATCTTAAGGTAGTGTTACCACGTTCAATTTCAGCAACATCAAAGGTAGCAGCACCCGGACTGGCTGCATCGTGGTAAGTCGTCGAAAACACCCAGTTTCCAGATACCAGATGGACATTCAACGCAACAGAACCTGTTGCTGTCAGATTTTGCCGACTTAAAGCCAGTTGCTGAGCAGAACGCAAAGAAGCAAGCAGTTGGTTTTTAACAATATTGGCTTCGACACTTTCGACCGCAGAAAACAACCCCAGAGCAAACCGGGAAAGAATTCCGAGAATAATAATAACGGCTATTAGCTCAACGAGGGTAAACCCTTTACTTGCTTTCATACAAAGGAATTGGGGGCATATTCCCGCCCCCAATCGACAATTTAAGTCAAAATAAATTTAGCAGCCAGTAATTGCGCCAATTATCGGCCCAGAAGATGCAGTCGCTTCCCTGTATACAAACCTGCATGTAGGTCTTGATGCTAACCTTATAACAGTGGTAGCTCTACCAGCATTATTATCACTACAGGTAAAACCACTATTGGCATCAATTCCGGCAGCATCACAGATGGTTCCCGTATCCGCATCATCGCCACTAGCGTAGCCATTCACTATGGTTATGGTCGTACCTTCAAGATCTACCGAGGCACCGTTATTAATCAAATAGGCGGCATGAACTATCGCAGATGCCGATTTTACTGCTGCATAAGCCCCTTCAATAGAAGCCTTTTCAGCATCACCGCTCAAATCCGCAAATTTTGGTAATGCAAACGCCGAGAGAATACCCAGAATTACAATAACCATGATTAATTCAATTAACGTAAAACCACTTTGTTGATGTTTCATATTCTAGCTACCTCATTACCAAAACATTCAATCTAAAACTGTAATTACTTCACCCGTACGAGCGTTATAAGTAATAAAAGCACCTGCTGTATTACGCTGATAGGTATAACGGCAATTACCGTTAACCGTATCAACTAAATATTCAGTATCCGAAGCTGTAGTGCTCGAAACTCTGAATGAAAGTAAAACCTTTTTGACGATTGTGTTGCGCCGTACAACAATTCATACTTTTATAAAGACCATTCAAATAAACCCGCTAGCTCTAGCTTTAATGTTAGCCTAATATTTATCCAGTTAACTGTTGGCAAGTAAATAATTGCGTTATAGATGAAATTATTCTGAAAAAACCTTTTTTTATCTATTCATAGCGGAGCCAAGCTCCCACATAGGTAAGAATATTCCCAGCGCCAAGGTTAAAACCAGAATACCCAAAAAAACCAAAATAACAGGCTCTATAGCATCAGCCATTTTTTTAAGGTCGTAATCAATTTCTTCTTCGTAAAAATCTGACACATCATTAAGCAACGAATCCAGACTACCGGTTTCCTCACCGACAGAAATCATTTGCAAAATTAGCGGAGTAAACATGCCGCTGGCCGCACAGGTACGTGCGAGTGTATCGCCATGCTCAACACCCCGACGAATTTCATTAATGGCACCGCCGATATATGTATTACCCAAGGTGCCGCCAACAATGCTCAGGCATTGCAGGATCGGTACTCCGGATGCAGACATCATGGCAAATGACCGGGTAAAGCGAGACAGTGCTGACGTTTTAAAAATCTTGCCGATAATGGGAAATTTCAATTTTTTTTCGTCCCACCAGAGCTCACCTTTATCGGTTTTTATATAACGAATAAAGCCGACAAGACCGCCTACGATAAGTATTAAAATCAGCCACCAGTAGTTAACGGTAAAATCAGAGGTTGCCATAAGAATTTTGGTAGGCAAGGGTAAATCCGCGCCCAACTTGGTAAATACCGTTGCAAACTGGGGAATCACAAACATATTCACTATTCCCATGGCGATCACCATCGCTACTATCACCATAAGTGGGTATCGGATCGCCTGGCTTACTCTGTTTTTCGTTTCACGTTCCAATTCCAGGTGGTGTATCAGTTTTTCAAAAGCATCGTCCAGTTTTCCAGTGCTTTCCCCAACGTGAATCAACGACACGAACAATGTAGAAAAAATTTTCGGGTGATTTCCAAGGGCGGCCGCCAGACTGGTACCCATTTGCAATCGAGTCAGCACATCGTGCAATGCTTCTTTTAATCTGACTGACTTACTGTGTTCTGCCAGGCCATTAATTGCCTGTGTAATTGGAATACCTGCTTTTGTCAGCGCTTTCATCTGCCGACAAAACATTACCATTTCATCTAAACTAATTTTTGGCGGTGGCAGCAGCTTGGAAAGATCAATATCGTTACTTTTTTCATTTATTGCCTCTGTTATTTTCACCGGCAAAATAAGTTGCGCTTGTAACTGCCGAGCAACAGCGTCGGCACTGGCGGCTTCCAGCGAGCCTGTCACCAGATCACCCGCTTTTGTTCTGCCTTTATAAATGAAATTGGCCATACCTTAACGACTCTACGATCAATTTGTGGGTGCGGCGCGGTCATCTAACGACGCTGACACCTTAAACACTTCCTGCACCGAGGTAATCCCCTGCCTGGCATAATCCAATGTACATTGCGCCAATGTTCTGAAATAAGGGTTTTGGTGAGCCGCCTGAGTAAACTCGGCAACACTGTTTTTACGCAGCGCCTGTAACATGGGCTCATCAAACTCAAGCAACTCATACACACCGATCCGGCCAGCATAACCCGTATTATTGCATTGGTGACAGCCGGTACCTTTAATAAAGTCAGCCTCCAATGCCGAAGCATCTATATGAGAAAGCCAGGTCGCTTCCTGGGGCGACAGCTCATAAGGCTGCTTACAGTAATCACAGACTTTTCTGACTAACCGCTGGGCAATCACAGCTCGTAACGATGATGCCACTAAAAACGCATCGCAACCCATATCAATTAAACGCATTGCCGTTGAAATCGAACCGTTGGTGTGCAAAGTGGATAGCACCATATGGCCGGTCATGGCGGCCTTCAAACCTATTTCTGCGGTTTCATGATCGCGCATCTCACCGATTAGAATAATGTCCGGATCTTGGCGCAGCGCAGTACGCAGTACATTGCCAAACGTTAAACCAATTTTTGCTTGTATCTGAACCTGGGTAATTCTTGGTAACCGATATTCAATGGGGTCTTCAGCGGTAATAATTTTCTTTTCAGGCACATTCAACATATTGAGAGCGGCATAAAGTGATGTCGTTTTACCGCTGCCGGTAGGCCCGGTTACCAGTACCATTCCATGAGGGCGCTTAATCAGAGTTTCAAAACGACTGGCAATCTGTTCAGGCATACCCAGTTTGTCAATCGACATCATGCCCTGACTTTGATCCAGCAAACGCATGACCACACACTCACCATAGGGCACCGGTAATGTCGATAACCGCACATCAATACTCTTACCTAAAACACGAACATTGAACCGGCCATCTTGTGGTAACCGCTTTTCAGAAATATCCAGCCCGGACATAATTTTCAAACGCGACGCTAAAGCCGAAGCGATACGCTTTTCTTTCATGACCTGCTCTTGCAGTTCACCATCAATCCGTAAACGTACACGTAATACCGTTTCATCCGGCTCTATGTGAATATCCGAGGCTCGCACCTGCACGGCGTCTTCGAAAATATTTTGCAGTAACCGCACCACCGGTGCTTCTGTCGCTTCAATAGTCGAAGCAAGATTATCCAGATCAAAATCACTGGATTCCAATTCGCTGTCCAGTTCGGTCGCAATCGATGCAATCTGGTCTTGACGACGATAAATACGATCTACTGCATCCAACAAATCCGACTCTTTAACAAAGGCAGGATGTATGGGGCGTTTCAACACCCGCTGCAATTCATCAATCGCCAACAGATCCAGCGGATCAACCATACCAATCAGGTAACCATCGGGCTGTTCCGACAACATAATAGCGCGATACCGACGTGCCTGGCTTTCTGGTAACGATAAGATCAAATCAGTATTTAATTTGAATCGAACCAGATCAACATAAGGATAGCCAAAGTGATCAGCCAGCGTTTGCAACATCTGCGATTCTGTTACCAACCCTAGGTCAACAACCGCTTTACCAATTTTTTTACCAGAGCGCTTTTGTTCACTTAACGCTTTCATCAGCTGATCTTCGCTGATCAAACCTTTTTGAACCAGCAAATCACCGATGCGTACTTTTTGTTGTCTGGACATAATAGTCAATCACCTTTTTATTGCAAAAGGTTTGGGAAACGCTCAAGCAGCATATCGTAGTCGTCCTTCCACTGGTCTGAGTCTACTACCTGTGGTTTTAACAAAATCACCAATTCGCTTTTTTTGCTAATGTCTCGTTCTTGCTGAAAAAGCCTGCCTAAACCGGGAAGATCTTTTAACAGAGGAATACCTGCGGTTTTCGTTTCCTGTTTGGTTTGCATTAAGCCACCAATAATAACCACTTGACCATCTGCTGCATGTATCACCGAGTCAGTTTCCCGTATAGAGCTAAACGCCAACGGCAAACTCAAATTATCATCGCCAATACCTATGTCTTTAACCCGTTCAGTTACTTCTGTCACGGTTGGATGAACATGCAATATCACCTCTTCGTTTTCACCAATGTGCGGGGTCACATCTAAGGCGATTCCCGAGAAAAACGGCGTTAATGTCACTTCCGGTGAGTCCGTAGTCGTCGTTGAAGTGCTAGTGGTTGATGAAGAAATTTCAGTCACAAAAAACTCATCGGTACCCACTTTAATCACCGCCTTCTGATTATTCACCGTGGCAATTCTTGGGCTTGATAGCACCTGCACATCCCCCTGGGATTGCAGCAAGTTAATAACGCCGGTAAAATCCGTAAAGTTCATACCAAAGGTGAACATTCCCTCTACCGTTTTATCTACCAGCTCACCAACCACCCTCGATTCAAGCGCTCCTGCGACTTCATGGCTTGTTGCAGCCAGCTCACCGCCGTATCCCAGTCCAAAGGTGTCCCACTGAATACCCGCCTGATAGCCATCACCAAGACTGACTTCCAGAATTTTGGCTTCAATAATCACCTGCTTTTGCAAACTTAACTGTGCCTGTTCTAAAAATGTTTCGACATTTCTCAGCTCACCAGGATAAGCCCTCACCACTGCGATTCCCGAATTGGCGTCCACGACCACTTTGCGGCCTTCGCCTTCACCTGTGATCATGGTTAACAGGTTATCGAGTTTATTCCAAAAATGACTTTTAGATTGCGTTTGTATTTGCGTGCTTTGAACGGTAGACACCTTACCGGAAGAAGATGATGAAGAAGAAGCAGAGGAACCGCTGGTATTTTCACCCTTTCCTGATGATGAAATTTGTCCGCTGCTTACAGCTGTAGAAGAATGGCCAATACGATTAATATTTAAATAATTAATCCTGAAAACTTTGCTTTGTAATTTTCTGGGTACTATCTGATAACCATATTTTTTACGCAAAAAATCATAACCGTATACATCCCTCACTGCTTTAAGGGCTTCTTCCAGGGTCACCTGCTTTAACTTAATGGTAATATTCCCGGCCACTTCAGGATGCAAAACCATATTAATATCGCTACCAGCCACCAGGCTCATAAAAAACTCTCTGGCAGGCGCATCCGATGCTAACACATCAAATCGTTTTTGTTTTTTTCGGGCATGTTGCCGCTGCAATTTTGCTCTCTTTTTTTCTTCCAGCTTAGCCGTCGGCTTTTCCACCGCAGCCAGTCCTGACTGCTCAGCATTAACTGGCGCAACACTCTTATCTGATAATGTTTCAGTTGCATCAAGCTGCCGATTGGCACAGCTTACTAACAACCAACACAATAAAAAAATTGCACATCGCTTCATAGATATCACCTAGTTTTCAGCAGCTATGCTTTTATTTGCCACTTTAATTTTGTTTCGCTGTTTCGGTTTACCAAGAGCTATTTTTTTTGTTTTACCTCGACGGGCTACCACCACTTGGTTTTTTTTAATAGCCATCACACGATAACCTGACACTGAATCACCCACCTTCACCGAACGACCGTTAATCACAGCGACTTGTCGATCATTGGCATGCAAAATCATAGAGAGCATTAACGGTTTAGCTGTGGATGTTTTTTCGCCGGAAACCTTGGCATCAAAAAATATTGGTCGCATAGGGTCACCGGCGCCCCATACGGGTGGTGCCAGCACTATTACCAAAAACCCCAACAAATAAGATTTCATCATTCTACTCGTATATTCCTATAAGCTCTCTACTCATACTCAATGTATGAACTTCAAGCAAAAACTCCCCTTTAGGATAGCGCTTCATTGAGAACTTCATATCATCCCAATAAAGACGCTCTTTTAGTCCTTCGATCATTTTTAAATAGTTGACCACTTGATAATATGAACCTTTAAATTTAAGCACTAAACGATGCCGGTACATCAGCACTTCCGGTTTATCCTGTTCACTTTTTTTAAACGATACGGGTTCTGCAGGAAAATTTTTTATCACCTTGACCTCCATACCCGACTGCCGGCTCAATAAATAACCTAGAACCTGCGACATTTTTTCTGGCCGAATTAAGCCCTGTGTCGATTCACCAATCAGTGCTTGCAGCTCATTAAGTTGATTTTCTTTTTTTGCAATTCTTTTGTGCAACCATTTGTTGGGGTCATGCTCAAGTTTTTTTACCAGCAAATCAATATTGTTCTGTGCAGCGCTCATCTCATCAGCATGAGTATTGAGCAGCATTTTATTTTTTTTGCTTTGCTCCAAATATGGCGTAAGCGCAACATAATCATAGATTCCGACTAATGACACGATGGCAACCGTTAGAATGATAAGACGCTCTCTAAAGGAAAGCTCATTCAACAGGTTGCTGATTTGCACTGCTTTATTCTTCATCTTGCTCATTATCTATCTCACTGCTCAAGATAAAATAGAGCAATCCATCACTGCCCTCGCCCTGTTCAACACTGAACACATTAAAGGAAGTACCTTGCAATGCGTCCGCCTGCTTTAGCCTTTCAATATATTCGGGAATATTTTCAGCATACTGAGCAACACCTTTTAGTTGATATTGCCGACCCGATGTTTTAATACTTATTTCCGTAAGCCAGATATCACGAGCATCGCTGTCTGCCAAAGCATCTAAAACAGAGGCAAAAGAAAACAGACTTTTTGCAGACTCAATATCTAAAAAACGTTTTAATTTCTGAGCTCTATTGACATCCCGGCTTATAGATTTAAGTTGTTCTAATAGCGATGCATCTTCTTTAGGCTCCACGAAGTTCGTCTGCATACTTTCATATTGTGCCTGTAACCGACTGCGTTGAGATTCCCGCTCTGCAATATCGTTTTTTAGCTCCTGTAATGACCATATCTGATAGCTGCCAATTACAAGAAACCCTGCCAGTACAACCACAAAAATTTGCAGCATCTGCGAAGCAGGCAAAGCAATATCCGGCTTTTTGAATTCATCACGATAAAAATTTATGCTTTGCCTAAGCCGCTGCATGAATTCCTCCCAAAGCAGCACCAACGGCTACGCTGCAACTGTCCATAAAGCCAGAACAATCCTGTTCGCAATCCAGCAAATCACTGATATGTAATGCCTCTACTTTTACCGGTAAATTTGCCGACAAATTTTTGTAGACCTCAGCAGATAACGGCGCAGGCGTCAGCAATAATAATTTACTGATCCCGCTTTTACCCAGTTGGCTTTCGTAGTAATCCAAAGACCTTTGAACATCCAGCACCAAACCATCAAGCAGATTGCTATTACTCGCCCCTTGATCATGATCCACCAGATTAAGCCCGCCATCTGCCAAACCCGACGGCCGACCTGTTGCGCCCGAATCTACAGCAGCACTGGCCTGCTTAAGCATGGCATATCCGCTATCAATGCCACGCGACAGATAAAGATAACCATTTTCTATAAGGTCAATCTGACCTTTTTGTTCGCCCAAATGTAAGAATGCTACACCCAGGTCTGCATATTCCTTACGCCCCTGAATCAGATTAACGCGTGCAAGCTCGCTAATACCAATGCTTACCAATTCCAGCCCACAATCGCCGCACAGTTCAACGACCGCAACAACCACCTCTTTTTTCATATAGGCGGCGTAAATCATATTCATGCGACCACGGTAAGCATCTTGTGGCAGGCGGAATGCATCCACCACATAACTTTCAATATCACCGTTAATAAAATCTTTAACGCGCCATTTTACGGCTTCCGCCAGTTCCTCGTCCGGCACCTCCGGCGCATCAATCAGCATCAGCTCATAATAATCCGGATGAAAAGCCACATAGGTTTTTGCCCCCTTAACTCCATGTTGCCGACAAAAGCTTTCAAGCACCGACACCCACTCGCTTTGCACACAAGCAAAAAAGGCACTGGTTTTAACAGCAGGCTGACCCCCTGCTTCCCTGTCGATAACGGCCACACTGATTCCTTCTGGAAAAATACCAACGCCCAGATAAACCAACGGGGAAGATCCTTTTCTGGAAAATATACGATTAATGTCCGGCCACATAATCCATCTACAAAAAAACAAATAAACATAGGTATAATTTCAGTGTAGACGAGACTAAAAAAAATGTGCAAAGCGCTTGATTTTTCCAAGCCTGCAAAAAATCAAACGCTTAAAGCATCTATTAAAAGCATTTTTTATAGGTTTTTTTCGTATATTTTTTAACCCAATAAAACATTTCGGTAGGTGTTCCCGGTTGCATTTAACCCGCTAATTTGGCATTATTGAGAACTATTATCGTTTACATTCTTACTTTTATTTCTAGTCATGCCATCATACAAATTTACTTTGAATTCTTTCTTTCTGCTGGCACTGCTGGCGGGCCAGCAGGCACAAGCCGACGAAACACTTGCTCTCAAGCTCGACCAGCAAGTGATCAGCGGTACCCGCACCCAGCGGATATTGATTGAGTCGCCAGTAAGAACCGAGATCATTTCACGCCAGGACATTGAGCGCAGCCACGCACGTAATATCAAAGAAGCCATCAGCCTGCTGCCCGGTGCTCTGCTGCAAAAAATTCACGGAAAAACGGGCTACGAAGCCTGGCTGCAAGGGGTTAGCGCGAACCGCGTGTTGGTGCTGATTGATAATGAACCTGTGTCTGCGAGCACAGGTTCTGCTGTGGATCTTACGCAGATAGGCACCGGGAATATCAGCCGCATCGAAGTGGTTAAAGGCGCCACCTCGGCCCTTTATGGTAGCAACGCCATGGGCGGGGTTATTAATATCATTACCCAGCAACCGGCAAAACCCCTGACCTACTCGATACAAGGCGATATCGGAAGCTTTGGCGATCAAAATGTAGACGGGAATGAAATTGATGCTGCCCAAAAATCAGCTTCCGGCTCAATCAGCTTACTGCAAGACTACTGGTATGGCTCGGTAGTTTTTGATCTGGTAGATAGCGATGGTTTTAAACCCTATGAGCATGCATGGGATCAGAAAGGCCCTATCAGCCAGAAAAGTAATGCCCATATAAAAGTGGGTATCACCCCCGATGACAGCCAGGAATATTTTGTCGGCGTTGATTATTATTCAGAAGACACCGAGTTTCGCGAAACGCTGCTGCTTCCCGGCAGGCCTGAAAGATCTAAACTGGAAGAAGCCGACCGGCTCACCTTCAAAGCAGGCGCAAACTGGTGGCACGACACTTGGGGCGACACCCAGGTTCGCATTTTTTCAGAATTATTGCGCGACACCACTAATCAGGATGTGCGCAGCTCTGCTCATGTGGATCAGGAACGCCACGCCGAAATACAGACCGATAAATTCACATCCCAGTGGGACTTACCGCTGGGAGCTGAACACACGTTAACCATGGGCCTGGAATACGAACAGCAGCAGCTTGAACAGTATGCGTGGACACAAACCACACCGGGAAATAAAATTTATATTCAGGAGCTAACCAAGCCCAGCGTCGACCGCAGCAATACCCAGTTTTATTTTCAGGATGCTTACCGCATTAACCAGCGCCTGGAAATACTGCCTGGATTCAGAATCCAGGACGACAGCGATTTTGGAGATTACTTTACACCCAAAATTAATGGCCGCTACAACATTACCGATGCAAACGCCCGCACCCAACAGTTTATCCGCTTTGGCGTGGGTCATGGCTATCGCGTTCCCAACCTGAAAGAGCGCTATTTCCTGTTTGATCATTCACAAAATGGCTACAAGGTGATCGGCAACCCTGATCTTGATCCGGAAACGGCTAACAGCTTTCAAATCAGCTGGGCAATTACCGAGCCAAGCCTGTATTACCTCGACATCAACCTGTACCTGAACAAGCTAAAAGACCTGATCGATACCACAACGGTTGAATACCCCAATCCAGGTAACGGTAACCTTAGCATATACAGCTACACCAATATTGGCCGGGCAATGACTCGCGGTGCCGAAATCACCTCTTATTTCACACCCCACAACGATTTAAAACTCACGTTCAACTACAGCTATCTGGAAGCCAAAAACGAAATCACCAGACAAGCACTGAATAAACGCCCTCGCCACCAGATAAAAGCAGGCGTTGATTATCAACCAGATGCCGGCCCACTGACGCTGTCGCTGCTTGGTCAAAGCCAGAGCAAAGCCGTGTACGACTCCAGCAGAAATCTGATAGCAGGTAGTTTTGTGAAGTTCGACTTAAAGGCAAATTACCAGATTAACCAGTCACTTAAGCTTTACGTTGGCATCGACAATCTCACCGATGAACAGCGCGATTTTTCAATAGAGCACGACCTGAGGCCCGATGAAGGACGTTTTACGTACCTGGGCATAAAATGGTCAAACTTTTAAATGCGAGGACTATCAATGAATAAATTACCATTTTACGTTGCAGCCAGCACATTATCCCTGGCCCTGGCAGGCTGTGGTGGTGGCGGTGGTGGCGGTAGCACCCCACCACCATCACCTGGCGACCCAAAGCCTGGCGTAAACCAGGTAACTGTTGATGAAAACACCGGCATAAAATCAATAACCATTAATGCCACCAGTCATAGCGATTACACGTACCTTAACCTGGAAACCGGCAAAGTTCTGGATCTCAATGCAGCGCAAGCAGCCGCATCCACTAACTGGCATATGGGCTTTCGCCGCTACGGCATTATTTTAAATGGTGGCGCTTCAGGCCCGGGCACTGTACAAGGTGCTTTAGCAGCAGCGCAGGAAGACTTTTATAGCGATGGTGAACCAAACGTTGAGGTTTTTCTGGCGGCAACTGCCGAGCAGGAAGAAGAACATCTGTTGGCCAGTTACGATTTAAGCAGCCTGACGTTTGTTGCGGATGCCCCCACCGCAGCCATCAAGGGATCTAAGGAATGGACATTCTCAGGTGCTGACCAGATTCTTGATGAAGGCTGGTATTTTTACAATTTAAACGGGCATAGCATAACATTAAACGATGAAAACTGGTGGTTGGTACGATCAAACACGGGTGAATCTTATGCGAAGTTTCATGCCACCGAGTTGAGCTACTCACCCGCAACAGGCCTGGATGTTACTTTCGAATTTAATGTTCAACCTGCCAACACTACGCAATTTACCAGCACTGCCACTTTCGATGCATTAGTTGCAACAGATGGAGCAGCATGTTTCGACTTCGATGCGGATGCCACGGTTGAGTGCACCAGCTCAGCATGGGATATAAAACTTGAAGTTAAAAGCAGACAGTTCAACATCTGGGTAAATGGCGGCATTTCCGGCAGTGGCCAGGGTGCAGCATTTGGCCCGCTACCAACTGCCGATGCAGATCAATACAACAATGCCACTATGTCTCCTGACGGCAGCACCCCTATCGTGCAACACTATGAAGCCGATAAAAATGCCGGCATTTTTGAAGACAAACTCTGGCATGCCTATCATTTGTCAAACGCCCACAAGCTATGGCCTAACTACCGGGTTTATATTATTGATTCCGACCCGGAAGATGCTGACGCGAAAAAGTTTGCGGTGCAAATCACCAATTATTACTACAACTTGGTCAGCGGACACCCAACCGTTCGCATATTTGAGCTACCAGGTAATCAATAAAAACTATTAAACACCAGTAAAGCTTTATTGCTTTCACCAACAGCCCGGGTTTTACCTTTAAAACCCGGGCCTGTTAATATCAAAATTCCAACACTCACGGCACTCGTAAAGCACCAACCAGTCACCACTGAACAAAAAAACTGGTAAACGCTTTCCGCCCACCTTGAGGATATATTTTTAACAGTGAGCCAAACCATGAAAAAGCTGCTTTTTTTGGAAGTATCGATTCTTTCACTGATTCTTTATCTCGGTATGGCGTGGATGACTTCTGCAAATGCCGCAGAAACTCCCCAGGCCGAGCCTGTTGCGAATCAAGCCGAGCGCATTGTGAGCATCGATGGCTCAATCACAGAAATTATTTACGCATTGGGCAAACAGGATTTGTTAGTAGGTGTTGATACCACCAGCAAGTATCCATCTGCGGCCACAAAGATCAAAAAAGTGGGCTATATGCGCCAGCTATCGGCTGAAGGTATTCTATCGTTAGCACCCACTCTAGTGATTGCCACTGAAGCCGCCGGCCCGAAAGAAGTGCTTGAGCAGCTTAAAAAGGCCGGGCTTAACGTACATATTATTCACAGCGATATGTCGGTTGAAGGGGTGTACAGCAAAATAAAAACCGTGGCGAAAATACTCAATGCCGAACCCAAAGGCGAAGCAATCATTACCAGGATCGGCAACAATATTCAGCGCCTGCAAAAAGAGCTGGCCAAACACGCCTGGCAAACACCCCCCAAGGTGATGTTTCTGCTGGCCGCTGGGCATCAGGGTGTGATGCTGGCAGGCAAGGACACCCAAGCCGATGCCATGATCAAACTGATGGGTGGTGTCAACGTGGTGGATAGCTTCACCAGTTTTAAACCGCTAACACCTGAAGGTGCCCTGCAAACACTGCCGGATATTATTCTGGTGGCAGACACCCGCGGTGGCAGTTCAGTGTTAAATAATTTTAAACTGCTGCAACACACCCCCGCCGCGAAAAGTAACCGCATCATTCAAGCCGACAGCATGTTGCTATTAGGCTTTGGCCCGCGCATTGATAAAGCCATGTCTACCCTGGCTCCTGCTTTTTATGTCACGCGTTAATCCCGTTTATGTCTGGCTGTTTTTCGGCGGCCTTTTAGTTCTCTCCGGCTTGTGGTCTCTAGTGACAGGGGCCCTTGATATTCCCAACGAACAACTGCTGATTATTCTGCAACAAACTGTCGGATTCAACGAACATCTGAGCGTTCCAACCCACTTTGAAATCACCCTGCTTGAATTCAGGCTGCCACGCCTGCTGTTAGCGCTTATGGTAGGCGCTGCCTTGGCGGTATCCGGCGCCGCCATTCAGGGGCTGTTTCGCAACCCACTGGCAGATCCAGGGTTAATCGGTGTATCCAGCGGTGCAGCCTTCGGCGCGGTATTTATTATTGTATTGGGCGACACCCTGTTAAGTGATTTCAGTATCCTGGCCGGGCGCTGGGCCTTACCCATTGCTGCATTTATCTTTTGCCTGTTAACCACACTCATTATTTACAAAATTGCCACGCGGGGTGGATACACCCAGGTTTCCATGCTGTTATTAGCCGGTATCGCCATGAACGCAATCGCCGGCGCTGCCACCGGCCTGCTCACCTACATTGCTGACGATGCGCAACTACGCAGCCTGACCTTCTGGAGCATGGGTAGCCTGGCAAAAGCCAGTTGGCAGGATATTAAAGTGGTCACTCCTTTTATTCTGATCCCGGTTCTATTGCTGCCGTTAATGTCCAATGCGTTAAACGGTTTTTTGATGGGCGAATCAGTGGCCAGCCATTTGGGGTTCTCTGTTCGCTGGACCAAAAGAGCCATTATTTTACTCACCTCACTGGCCGTGGGTGCAGCAGTATCAATGACCGGCGTGATTGGCTTTTTGGGGCTGGTGACACCCCATTTATTGCGGCAGATTTTTGGCCCGGATCACCGTTTATTGTTACCAGCCTCGGCGCTACTCGGCGCTTTAATGCTGACATTAGCAGACATGATGGCCCGTACTGTTGTTGCGCCTGCCGAGCTACCGATTGGCCTGATTACCGCGCTGATAGGCGGCCCCTTCTTCTTATCACTGCTGCTGCGGCCTTCGGCCACATTGCAAAAATCGCTTTAGTGAAGGGAATTCAAGCCTATGCTGACCGTTCGCAACTACAACGTATATTCGAAAGAAAAACAGCTATTAAAGAATATTAACGTCACGCTTAATCCTGGCGAGCTGACAATTATTCTAGGCTCCAATGGCGCTGGTAAATCCACCTTTATCAACAGCCTGGCGGGCGATGATGCAAGCCCTGCGGGCCAACTGAAAAGAGATGGCCAGGTCTGTTTTCAGGATAAAGAACTGAAGCACTGGCATACCAGGGAACTTGCAAAGTTCCGCGCCATTATGCCGCAACAGGTACAACTCAGTTTCCCTTTTAAAGTACGGGAAGTGGTAATGATGGGGCGCTCACCCCACGGGCTTGGCAAAGGCAGCAAAAAAATTGCCGAAGAAGCCCTGCGATTGATGGAAATTTACCACTTAAGAAACCGTTACTATCCCTCCCTTTCCGGCGGCGAACAGCAGCGCACACAACTGGCTCGGGTGCTAACGCAAATATGGCCACAAGAAAATGATAACAGCATCAAATACCTGCTGCTTGA
>PDSR01000070.1 GCA_002748575.1 Gammaproteobacteria bacterium | reverse complement strand
CACGGTGCAGGTGTGCTAGGTGCGCCAGTACCCGGCCAGGCGGATCAGTGGGCACCACGACTTGCAAAAGGTACCGATGCTGTCTATGCCAATGCACTTAACGGCCTTAATGCGATGCCCCCCAAAGGCGGCTGTGGCGGCTGTTCTGATGAAGAAATCAAAGCGACTGTTGATTTTATGATTGAGCAGAGCAAGTAATTCCTGATGCGAATAGCTGTTCACAAAGCCCTGGCTGCAATCACAGTCAGGGCTTTTTTATCTGCATTGATATTGTGTGTGTCTGCCTGTTCAAATGACACAGCGAACCTGAACGATCCTGCGGTTATTTATGGCGACTATTGTTTCGCCTGCCACGATACCGGTGCTATTAATGCACCTTTGCTTTCTGATCAGGCATTCTGGAAAAATGCCAGCAGCGATATGCCTCGCCTGTACCAAGTGACAATCAATGGATATCAAGCCATGCCAGCCAAAGGCACTTGCGTTACCTGTAGCGATGAACAGCTAAAGCAGGTGGTGGATTGGATGGTAGCGCAATAGTTTTTAGCGCTCTTCTGGTGCATCTTGTTATGGTCAGCGCACTAAAATAAGGCGCAGTTGATCTCTATGACCTATATTGGATTCGAGTCTTATTCACTTGTGCTTCTAATAAGGCTTGAAAATAACCAAATCAAGGTGCTGGCATGGAATATGCTAAACACCGGGTAATGAATTTAAGAGGGCTGTAAGCCTGGTCAATATAAAACCTTACTTGGGGATTAATATGTTTAATAAAACTTCAAAAGCTGTTCGTTTGGCTGCTCTTGGCACGCTTACCGCAGGCGCAATGGGTGTTGCCCCTGTCGCTGTCGCTGAAGTTGAAGTGGATGCTTCAGTTACTATTGCCAATATGTACTTATGGCGCGGTCAGGATCTGGGTGATGGTAATGCCGCGATTTCCGGTGATATTGTTATTGGTTCTGGCGGTTTTTATGGCGGTATCTGGGGCTCTTCAGGTGATGCCGAGCTGGGCACAGAATATGATTTATACGTAGGCTACGGTGGTGAAGTGGGTGACTTCAGTTACGATCTGAGTGTCTGGAACTATATTTATCCTTCATTGCCCGACGAAACCGATAATAACAGCGATAACTTTGGTGGCCTTTCTGAAATAGTCTTAACGCTTGGTTATGGCCCGGTTGCTTTCAGTTACTACGATAATATCGCTGGTGCGCAGGGGTATGAATACTACACGCTGGATGCGGTTGCCGGTAACTTTTCCGCCACGCTGGGTTATGCTGATCCAGAAGAAGCTGATGGGCAAGGTTACGACGACAACTATGTTCATTTAGATCTTGGGTATGCTTATAACGATCATTTGAGCTTTGTACTCAGTCAAGTGGTAGATTCCGATGAAGAAGCGGACATTGACACCGACCTTAAATTTGTAGTGTCTTATTTGCTGCCGCTGGAATAAGTATCGGCTTTATAAAACAGCTTGTTTGTGGGGTTTCTGCTTTTGCAGGGGCCCCAGTTTTAGCCCATGGAGTTGATACACATGGGCTTTTCTATTTTCGGGGTGGTGAAGATCTCTGCCGACATAGGGCAATACTCTGCTGAAAGTAAGCTAGAGGGTGCGGAAGAGCGGAAGAAAAGCAGAAAACAAGGTATATTAAGAGAATACGTATAATAACGAGGCTACATTATGGCAACACAAAGTTACACCGACAGACTAAATGAAGAGCTTCAAGGTGTGCCGGACGAATATATGCCTGCCTTGATTGATATCGTTCACGCCTTCCGTCAGGGTGTTGTACAAAAGTCGTTAGAAGAGAGTTTTGCACGTAGCTGGGCACAGGCAAAAGCTGGTAAAACGCACCCTATTGACGCCTTATGGGATGATATCGAAACCGACTAATGAATATTAACTTTACTGACGAGTTTAGACAGCATGTACGGCGCTTGGGGCGCCGTTATCGTTCTATAAGAGGCGATTTAACAAGCTTATTAGAGCAGCTTGAAGCGGGAGAGACGCCAGGCGATCAGATACAAGGAACTGGCTATACCGTTTACAAAGCGCGTGTTAAAAATAGTGATGCACGCCGGGGCAAAACTGGTGGTTATCGCGTGATCTATTACATTCAAACAGAAAGTAGTGTGACTTTACTGGCGATGTACAGTAAATCAGATCAAGCTGATATCGGTGTAGAGGCTGTGCGTCGAATCTTGGGGCACCATCTGGAGCGGAATTGAATTCAATTCAATAAATCTTTCAGGTTGGCCAAATGGGCTTTGCCCAGCGCCTGTTTTTCTTCCTGGCTTTTTCCGGTGCCCGGAGCCCCTTCCCAGATTAAATCTTCAGGCGGCAGTTCATCCAGAAACCGGCTGGCAGTGGTTTCGAATTCTTCGCCATATTGTTTGCGTTTGCCCGCCATGGTCATGGTCAGTTCTTTTTTGGCGCGGGTAATGCCAACGTACATTAAGCGGCGTTCTTCTTCGATATTGTCTTCTTCAATGCTGTTGCGGTGCGGTAAAATTTCTTCTTCCAGTCCCATCATAAACACAAAAGGAAATTCCAAACCTTTGGAGGCATGCAGGGTCATCAGTTGCACTCGGTCGCTGTCGTCTTCTTCCTGTTGTTGTTCCAGTAAATCAATCAGTACCAGTTTGCCAATCACCGATTCAACCGTGGCGTCAGGGTCTTTAGCCAGCATGCTTTCAATGGAAATCAGTAGTTGATACACGTTTTCCATGCGCTTTTCGGCCACTTTTAAGGAGCTGGATTGTTCCATTAACCAGTTTTCATAATCAATATCGCGTACCATTTGTTTAACAATCGCCATGGCGTCATCACTGGTTTCCAGGTTTTGTTTTATCTCTTCAATCCAGCCGGCAAAACGCTGTAAAGCGGCATACTGTTTTGTTTTTAACAGTTGTTCCAGGCCCAGATCGGTACATGCATTGAACATGCTTGCCTGCCGTTCAGTGGCATAGTTGCCGAGTTTTTCCAGGGTGCTGGGGCCGATTTCCCGGCGGGGTGTGTTCACAATGCGTAAAAAGGCGTTGTCGTCGTCGGGGTTTATCAGCAGTCGAAAGTAAGCCATGATGTCTTTGATTTCGGTGCGCCCAAAAAACGATTGGCCGCCACTGAGTTTATAAGGTATCTGATAGGCTTGCAGTTTTACTTCCATCAGGCGGGCCTGGTGGTTGCTGCGATACAGCACTGCAAAATCCCTGTAGCTGCGGCCCTTTTGTATTTTCTGATTAATGATTTCCTGGGCAACCCGTTCGGCTTCGGCGTCTTCGCTGCGGCAGCGAATCATGCGGATTTCCTCGCCATAGCCGTGGTCGCTCCACAGGGTTTTTTCAAACACATGGGGGTTATTGGCGATTACCTCATTAGCCGCTTTCAGAATGCGCCGGGTAGAGCGGTAGTTCTGCTCTAATTTGATAACTTTCAGCTGGCTAAAATCTTCTGCCAGCAACGCCAGGTTTTCCGGTTTGGCACCGCGCCATGCATAAATGGATTGGTCATCATCGCCCACCACAGTCAGGGCAGCGCGTTTTCCCACCAGCAGTTTCACTAACAGGTACTGAGAACTGTTGGTATCCTGGTATTCATCTACCAGCATATAGCGCACCCGATGTTGCCATTTTTCTCGAACCGTTTCGTTATCTCTTAGCAACAGTGTTGGCAATAAAATCAAATCATCAAAATCCACTGCATTATACGCACGCAAACAACGGTTATATTCTTCGTACACATAAGCGGCGCGGGTTTCGGTATCGTTTTCTGCTCTCGAAAGTGCCAGCGAAGGCGATACCAGATCATTTTTCCAGTTGGAAATCATATGCTGAATAAGCTGTACATCATCACTGGAAAGCGCGGTTTCCTTGTAAAGCAATTCAGTGATCAGAGTCTTGCTGTCCTGGTCATCAAAAATGGAAAAGCCCGGCTTTAAGCCAAGGTGCTTGTGCTCGCGGCGAATCATATTCAGGCCAAGATTGTGAAAGGTGGATACCGTTAAGCCTCTTGCTTCCTTGCCGCTCATCAGCTGCGTCACCCGCTCTTTCATTTCCCGCGAGGCTTTGTTGGTAAAAGTCACCGCCACGATTTTATTGGCGGGAATTTCCACCTTCTGAATTAAATAGGCAATTTTGCGGGTAATCACACTGGTTTTGCCGGAACCGGCTCCTGCGAGCACCAATAAAGGGCCATCAATATAGGCAACGGCTTCGGCTTGTCTGGGGTTGAGTTTGCTCACGGATACTACACACCAATAAAACAGGGCTGCCTATTGTACCCGTAACGGGCGTGGATGTTAGCCTTGGTTACAAATGTGTTTTGCGGCTTGACTTGATAGTCGATTGTCTTATTCTGGTGCTTTTGTGGCCGCATAATAGCTGTGGCCAGCCGGTTAAATGCTCATATAAGCGGAAATAATAATGACAACAAACTACTATTTAGGGTTTAAAGCCTCTGATGAATTAACAGTGGGTGCCGAAGAAGTATTGGCAAACAGGGCCGCGGGATCTGCGCAACCCTATGCACCCATGATGAATGAATTGATAAAGTACTTTTTACCGGAGTTTCTGGATTCTTTCCTGATCCAGACCGCCAATGCCGTTGGACTGTCGCCCCGAGCATCAAAAATGGTTCATGGTGCATCCGATACCATTGGCAAAGCCTCGATACTATTGGTTAGCAAATTGCTGGCCAAGCGCAATAACGACCAACTGCTGGGCCTGGTGAGTTATATCGATGATGTGTACTTGCGGGCTGACACCTGCTCTAACGGTGCGAATACGGTTGGCTGTGAAATCAGTCAGGAATTTTATGAGCAGATGAAGCGGCTGATTGCTAGCATGAAAGCGGGGGAGTCTCAAGCCGTGATGCCGGAATTACACCGTGTAATGATGGAAATAGTCGATGTGATTATTGAAGGTTTTATGAAAAAAGCCATTCGCCTGGTGGAGATTAATTTTGTGCTTCGTAAAATCTGTGATGCCTCCGTTGCCACTTGCCGTGGAGCAGGCCATATGGTGGTTAACAAGGTGTTTAAACAGCTTGATGATGAACAGCTTGCCCGGTTGGCGGATTACTTTGATCAGCTGATCGTAACCGCTGAACGGTAGTTGCTTATAAGGGATCGCGGAACCTTTGATACCGGGTTCCTTTAAAAACAGGTTGGAAAATCAGGCCAGCAACACAGCCCGGTTTTAAAATGGGGTGGTATTTTATAAAATGCCACCCCATTTTGTTGTTATCGTTTAAATGGCTCGCCCTATGACGGAAGATCGCATTTACGCTCAACCCCGGCAACGGTTGGTTGATTTTGTCTTTGATGAACAAGTCGCTCAGGTGTTCCCTGATATGATCCGGCGCTCGGTACCGGGCTATGAAACGGTGATTGCGATGCTGGGTGTGTTTGCCAAAGAATATGTTACTGATAATTCGCATATCTATGATCTGGGTTGCTCGCTGGGGGCGGCATCTCTGGCGATTCGTCGTCAGGTGCAGGCATCTGGCTGTCGGCTGATAGCGGTGGATAATTCTGCCGCCATGGTTAAGCGCTGCCGGGAAAACCTGGAACAGGACCAGTCGATCACCTCTGTTGAAGTGCGCTGTGAAGATATTCAAAATACCCTGATCAGCAATGCATCACTGGTTGCACTGAATTTTACGTTGCAGTTTATTAAACCGGAAAACCGGCTTGAGCTGTTAACGGCGATCTATAACGGGCTGAATCCTGGCGGTGCCCTGGTGCTTTCAGAAAAAATTGTGTTCCCCGAAGCCACCACGCAACAACTGCAAACGGCCTGGCACCACAGCTTTAAGCGGGCCAATGGCTACAGCGATCTGGAAATCAGCCAGAAGCGCCAGGCCATTGAAAATGTATTAATACCCGATACCAAAGAACAGCATCTGGAGCGTTTAACAGCGGCGGGCTTTTCTCGGGTGGAAGTCTGGTTTCAGTGCTTCAATTTTGTTTCCCTGGTAGCCATTAAATGATTGAGTTTGAGGCATTCTTCGATCATATCAGCCGCACCCGTCTGGGCCATTGGGCCGCTGACTTTGAAGCCGCTATTGATAAGGCGTTACAGCCAGGGCGACATGGCGATATGGGCCGCTGGATGGAAGGGCTGAACCGCCTGCCTGATATTGCTATTGATACCATTAACCTGAATAGTGATCGTGTTACTGCCGGTGATCATACCAGTTGTGATGATGCCACCCGCGAGCAACTGAAAAGTGCCTTGATGCAGCTTCATCCGTGGCGGAAAGGGCCATTTGAAATAGCCGGGTTGCACATTGATACCGAATGGCGTTCAGATTGGAAATGGCGCAGGCTTGCCCCTCATATTGCAAATTTAAAACATCGTAAAGTGCTGGATGTAGGTTGTGGCAGTGGCTACCACTTATGGCGTATGGTAGGCGCTGGTGCCGGTATGGTGATAGGGATTGATCCCTCGCAGCTGTTTCTGTGCCAGTTTCTGGCGTTGCAAAAATACCTGGGGCAACATCCTGCTTATCTGTTGCCCATAGGTATTGAAAACATGCCAAAGCAAATGCGTGCTTTTGATACGGTGTTTTCTATGGGGGTGTTGTACCATCGAAAATCGCCCATGGAGCATTTGCTGGAATTGCGGGATCTGCTCAGGCCCGGTGGCGAGCTGGTACTGGAAACCATTGTTGTGGACGGCCCGCCGGGGTACAGCCTGGTACCCAAAGGGCGGTATGGCAGAATGGGGAATGTCTGGTTTTTGCCAAGCCCGCCCACCATGGAACACTGGATGGCCAAATGTGGATTAAAGAACGTTCGTATGGTGGATATTGGCCCTACCCGGGTAACCGAGCAGCGAGCGACCGAATGGATGACCTTTCAATCGTTAAAGGACTTTTTAGATCCGAATGATGAAACTCAAACCATTGAAGGCTATCCTGCTCCTGTAAGGGCGGTATTTGTAGCAGAGGCACCGTAAGTAAAGCAGTCAATCATAGCAAGGCATAATGAAAGACAGGAAGAAGGAAACCATTTAATGAAAGCAGTCATACAAAAATCGCTGTTGGTGATGGCGTGTGTTTATTTAGCGGCATGCCAATCAGCTTATTACAATGCTATGGAAAAAGTGGGCATTCATAAGCGTGATATTTTGGTGGATCGGGTAGAAAAAGCCCGCGATGCACAGGTTGAAGCAAAAGAAACGTTTAAGTCGGCATTGGAAGAATTTCAAACGGTGTTGAATGTTAAACGCACCAGTTTGCAGGATCAATACGATGCGATTAGCAGTGAATACGAAACTGCCAGTGAATCTGCAACGGAAGTCACTGAACGCATTGATGCCATTGAAAACGTAGCGCAAGCCCTTTTCAAAGAATGGCAGGGCGAGTTGGAGCAATATTCAAATCGCGACTTAAAAGCCAAAAGCCAGCGCAAATTAAATGCCACGCAACGCAAATATAAAAAACTGATGACTGCCATGCGCCGTGCCGAAAACAAAATGCAGCCGGTACTTTCTGCACTCAGGGATCAGGTGTTGTATTTAAAGCATAATCTGAATGCCCAGGCTATCAGCTCATTAAAAGGCGAGCTTTCCGGCATTCAAGGTAACGTTACCAGGCTGGTACGTGAAATGGAAAAATCCATTGCGGAATCTGAAGCTTTTATCGAGCAACTGGAACGCTGATAACCGGCCAGATACTTCAGTCAGATACTCCAGCCAAACAAGCGGTGGCCACAGTGCAAGGGCCACCGCTTGTTTGGCTTTTAGCAACCCTTAAATATTCCTGACCGGAATTAAGTTGTCTTTCACTGTTTGTTTGCGGCCCTTAATAATCAGGCCGGCATAACAGGCAGCCATCATCGCCAGCATGCTGGCTATCCAGATAGATGAGCTTCCAGGGTGTTCTGTAAATGTGGCGACCTGATAAAAGCATACCGCCACCGCATAGGCGGTGACACAAGTCTAGGTGGCCGAGAAAAACGCCCAGTAGCCGCCGGATTCTTTATAAATAGCGCCAATGGTTGCCACGCAGGGGATATACAGCAGAATAAATAACAAATAGGCAAAGGCGCTGGCTTTGCCATCAAACAGCTGATTCATTAAAGTGAGCGTATTCAGCTCCACTTCCTGCTCTTCGGCGGCGGTCGTGGCATCAGACACATCGCCAATGTTAATGCCCAGCGGGTCGCTGGCGGTGCTCAGGGCGTCTGCCAGGTTGGCCGGAATCGTGGCAAGTGCTTCACTAAGGCCCGCGAATAAATCAAATTCCGTTTCTTCTTCGCCGGTGTCGCCTTGCATGGATTTGCCCATTTGTGAATACAGCGTATCCAGGGTGCCAACCACCACTTCTTTGGCGAATATGCCGGTAAAAATACCAACGGCGGCAGGCCAGTTATCGTGATCAACTCCCATGGGTTCAAAAATCGGGGTGATGGATTTACCAATCGCGCTTAGCACAGATTTTTCGGAATCTTCATTACCAAAGCTGCCGTCGGTACCAATGGAATTAATAAAATTTAAGAGAATAACCACCACCACAATGGCCTGACCAGCACGCACGATAAACCCTTTCAGGCGCTGCCAGGTGCGTATTAAAATGCCTTTTAGTGTGGGTAAATGGTATTGCGGTAATTCCATAATGAAAGGCGATAAATCAGAAGGCATCATGAATTTACGCACGATAAACCCGGAAAATACCGCCAAAGCAATGCCGATAATATATAAACCAAACACAATGTTCTGGCCGTTATGGGGAAAGAATGCAGCGGCAAACAGCGCGTAAACGGTTAGCCGCGCCCCGCAGGACATAAAAGGCGCCATAATGGTTGTCATCAGGCGGTCTGATTGATTTTCCAGGGTACGGGTAGCCATTACAGAAGGCACGTTACAACCAAAACCAACAATGAGCGGTACGAATGATTTCCCCGGCAAACCCACGGAGCGCATCAGGCGATCAACAATAAACGCCGCTCTGGCCATATAGCCGGAATCTTCCAGAAACGACAGAAATAAAAACAAACAGGCAATCACCGGGATAAACGAAGCCACCAGTTGAATACCACCACCAACGCCATTGGCCAGCAGAGTGGTGAGCCAGGTGGGTGATCCGGTGTAACTTAACAGGTGGGCGAAGCCATCAACAAAAATGGTACCAGCGACGCCATCGAAGGCATCAATAAAGGCACTGCCAATGTTAATGGTAAACATAAACATTAAATACATAACGCCCAAAAATATTGGGAATGCCAGCCAGCGGTTAAGCAGAATGTCGTCTAGCCGTTCTGATAGATTGGCTTTCAGGCTGGTATTGAATTGGGTACTGGCGGCTACCACTTTATTCACCCAGTCGTAGCGGGCGTTAACGATAAAGTCTTCCAGGCGGCCGTTCACCTTATTCTCGGCCTGATTAACGGTATCGTTCAGCTGATCATGTAAATGTTCTGGAAAATGCTCCAGAGCGCGGGAATCCCGTTCCAATATTGCCGTGGCTAACAGTTGATGATTGAGTTTGGTGTCGGCATGCTCTTTTGCCAGCGCGGTGATATGTTCAATAGCGCCGTTAACCGGCTCGGGAAAGCGAAAAGGGGGCGCTGCTGCGGTTGTTTGCTTCAGTGTTTGCTCAATAACCTGTAACAGTGCGGTCAGCCCTTCGCTTTTACTGGCAACAATCGGCACCACGGGGCAGCCGAGTTTTTCGCTCAGTGCTTTTGGATCGATGCGAGTCCCCTGTTTTTCGGCCACATCCATCATGTTTAAGGCAACCACCATCGGGATGGCCGCATCAATCACCTGGGTGGTAAGAAAAAGGCTTCTTTCCAGGCTGGATGCATCAATGATATTGATCACCAGATCAGCATCCCCCGAAAGGATATAGTTCTGGGCGATTTGCTCGTCAATCGAGCTGTCATCATGGGATACGTGCAGCGAATAGGTGCCGGGAAGATCCACCAGTGTATAGGCACTATCGGCATAATTGAATTCCCCGGTTTTTTTCTCGACAGTTACCCCGGGCCAGTTTCCAACCCGCTGCTTTGCACCGGTAATGGCGTTAAAAAGCGTTGTTTTACCGCAGTTGGGATTGCCAACCAGGCCAATCGTAAAATCTGTGTTCATAGTTTTTCCACCACAAGGCCCGATGCTTCATTGGAGCGCAAGCTTAAATTGAATCCGCGTAAGGTGATTTCGATAGGGTCGCCAAAGGGGGCGCTGCGTTTAACTGTAAATTCTGTGCCCGGTGTCAGCCCCAGGCTCATCAGCTTTTTGCGGTAGGCCGTTGGCATATCGGAGTAGCCGAGAATACGCGCCTGGTCGCCGATATGGAGTTTGTCAAAGTGTATGCTCATGCACCTCACCTGTTAAGTATGAAAAAGCTAATTATTCGCGTTAATGCTATCAAACCATAATAGCAGTTTAGAGGCTCTTGAGTGTGCCGTGGTGATTCTGGTCAATTAATGGGGTTGGCGCTAAAGCCGTTTTCTTTGGGGCGCAAAAAAACGTTGTATTTGTTGTGCTACCCAGTCGCCGGCATCCAGCGTCAGGTCATGTCCCGCCTGCGGATGTTGCCGCAAGGGCAGCTGCCAGTTCCGGGCCAGATTAAGAGAACATTCAGGGCTTACCAGCCGGTCTTTTGCACCATTCAACACCAATACCTGCTGATGCGGTGCGTGGCGCGGCGCTTTATAGCGGGCAGCGGCGGTAAGCTGGCGTATGGCATTGGCTTTTGATATGGGGTGTTGCTGATAGTACCCGGCCCATTTTTCAGCAAGTTCGGCGCGGTTGTTATACAGGTTAGCGGTGATATCAAGAATGCTTTTTTCACGATTGTAAACCTGCCGGGAAAATAATCCTTTGGCAATGACAGAGTAACTTTGTGGCTGCAATCGTTGATAAAAAGGATTGAACGCCCTTAGGCTGGTGTTCATCAGGACGGCCTTATGGGTTTCTTCGGGGTGTTCAGTGAGCCATTCCAGTCCGATCATGGCACCCATGGAGATGGCAATCAGATTGTAGGGGGGTGGCAGTTGTGTTTCCTGTAAGCGGGAACGTACAGATTCCATTAAACCATTAATCGAGGCAGGGGATGTTTCTGCAAAGCGCTCCCCGTTACCTGCCACATCAACCGTTATAATGGATTTCCCCGGATTTTGCTTGCGTAATAACTCCGGGAAACTTTCCCAATGGCGCTGCTCGCGCACCAGCCCTCTTAACAATATCCAGGTGTCAGCCATAAGATAACCATCGTGTTTTTATTGTTGGTAGCAGCGGTTATCCTAAAGGAAAATGATGTTGTTTGCATGTGTGTTCAATGCGCTAAACAATTAGAACACCGCCCGGTAAGACAAGGCTTCAGAAAGGTGCCTGGTGGTGATCTGCTCTGAATGTTCCAAATCGGCAATGGTGCGTGCCACTTTTAATACCCGGTGATAGGCGCGGGCAGATAGCTCCAGTTTTTCCGCCGCTTTGGTAATAAAGTTCTGATCCTTGGTGGAGAGCTTGCAATAGGTAGCCACTTCTTTAGAGGATAAATCATGGTTAGGTTTACGGGCGCGCTTTAATTGCCGCTGGCGTGCCTGTTCAACCCGCTGTTTAATGGTGTGGCTGGTTTCGTTGCTGGTGGTGTCTGTTTCTGCTAGGGCTGAAAGCGGTAGAGCATCAATTCTTAGATGAATATCAATACGATCCAGTAATGGCCCGGATATTTTTGCCTGGTAGCGAGTGGTACAGTTTTTCGGGTTATTGCAGCCTTCCGGCGGGTTTTCCGGTTTACCACAGGGGCAGGGGTTCATTGCTGCCAGCAACTGAAAATTAGCAGGGTAAACGGTTTGTGCCTGGGCGCGAGAAATGGCAATTTCCCCGGTTTCCAGCGGCTCCCTTAATATTTCCAGCGCTTTGCGGTTAAACTCAGGAAGCTCATCAAGGAACAACACCCCTTGATGGGCTAACGATATTTCCCCTGGCTTGGGGTTGGAACCACCACCGGCAATGGCGGTGCTGGAGGCCGAGTGATGAGGGGAGCGAAACGGTCGGGATTGCCAGGCAACTTCCGTTTTATTACTGGCCACTGAATAAATTGAAGCAACGTCGAGCTGCTCTGCTTCGGTCAGCTCTGGCAATATGGTGGGCAGCCTGGCGGCTAACATGGATTTACCAGCCCCTGGCGGGCCAATCATCAACAGATTATGTTTTCCAGCTGCGGCCACTTCCATCGCGCGTTTTGCCAGGTGCTGGCCTTTTACATCGGCCATATCCCAGATGCTCGGTTTGGGTTTTCTGGTCTGCTCACTCACCGTAAAGGGCTCGATGATTTTTTTATGGTTAAAGTGCGCGCATATATCCAGCAGGTGGTGGGCAGGGTAAATCACCACATCGCTGGGCAGCGCTGCTTCTTCCTTGTTTTCCTGGGGAATCCACAGAGAATGCTGCGCTTTTTTGCTGGCAATAGCCGCCGTAAGGCAGCCGCGGGTGGGCCTTAAAGTGCCTGAAAGCGCGAGTTCACCCAAAAACTCATGCTGCGACAGGTTTTCTAGCGGAATTTGTTCCGATGCAGCCAGTATTCCCAGGGCAATGGGTAAATCAAAGCGGCCACCATCTTTAGGCAAATCGGCAGGAGCGAGATTCACCGTCATACGTTTTGCCGGGAATTCAAAGCCTGAATTGATAATGGCGCTACGCACTCGCTCTTTACTTTCCTTAACGGCGGTGTCTGGCAGCCCCACGATTGTAAACCCGGGCAGGCCATTGGAAAGATGAACTTCTACAGTAACGCTGGGGGCGTGCATACCAACAGATGCGCGGGAATGAATAACAGCCAGGGACATGATAAACACCAGAAAGTCTAAGGGAGATTGTGTATAGACTTAGCTGGCGTTAGTTTTTGAAGGGTTTTTGGGGTTATTTTGGTAAGCATTCCAGCTTGCCAGCATCAGCGCAATAACGAACCAGACAGCCTGGGCCCAGTAACTGGAAAATAAGGATGGGTGGGAGTTTAATGGGAACAACACCCCTAACACGCCTAAACCATAAGCCATTGGCAGGTATTCTTTTAACAATAAAAGTTTAATGAATAACCTGGATAAAATACCAAAAAACAGGAACAGACCAAACAACCCAATCAGGCCATTATGGGCCAGTGTATCAAGCACGATCTGGTGGGCGTGGTGCGCACCTTTTTTGCGCCCGCTGGATTCAACCATCACAAAAGGGTCGTTGGTACTGGCATAAGCAGGGTATGCATATCTAAAAGCTTTAACGCCCACACCATTCACCCAGTTATCCTTGATCAGATCCAGGGTTGTATCCCACAAAACCAGCCGGTAAGACGTTACCCGGTCGAGCGTTTCATAATCCAGATTGATAATTTTGGTATGATTCAGGCGATCTTGGAATCTTTCCTGTTGAAACAGCATGGAAAAAAAAGCTACAACCAGAATCAAAGCCATAAGCAGAACCTTTCTGTTTGGTTTGATTTTCCAGTGCAGCAGCACACCAACAAGCACCATACTAACCCATACACTGCCGACCCAGGCAGAGCGCGTGCCGCTTAAAAAGATCGTTGCAATAATGATTGGCACGAACAGGCACAACCATTTCATCTTTTTATGTTCAATTAAAACGGCACCCAAAACGGATGCGTATAGTAAAATCATCCAGCCTAATATTTGCTTTTTGCCAAACAGCCCACTGATACGGCCTGCATGTACGGGCTCCATGCCAAAAATATTATGGCCGGACAACATTTGCACCCAGGCATCAAGCATCCAAAAAGCCAGTAAGAACGCCAGAGCTTTAGCCACAGCCAAATTTTTATTTCGAGAATCAAGCGTAAAAATCACAAATATGCCAGCCAGATAAAAACGGATATATCCAATTTGTGTGACTAAGCTTCTTTCCAGATCAACCGCATCGGGCAAGGAAAACCAGCCTGGTATCCAGATAGTGGCGAAAATAAGTGTATATAATTTAATGGCCGGGTTGTGGGTGCTGGCTGGGCGTTTCCATAGATACCAGCCACCAAGGATCATCATAAACAGATTCATCAGCTCAATAGATACGCCTAATGGCTGACAAAAGGCACCCATGAACACAAGCAGTAAAGGCCAGTAATAACCCCAGCGTGAAATTGAAGGGTTCACAGTATTACCTCGACCTTAGTAGCATATAATGAAAAGCAGAAATTTTAGTGGCATAATGTGTAAAAATCAAACAAGTAAGACGATCGCATGATACATTACCTTTACCGGCGCAAAAAAGATTATTCACGTTACAATATAGTTATAAATTTCTGTAAAGAAATACAGATAGAAAAAGATATATTTATATTGCTTCCCTTCTCGAAGAATCAGTTTATTAAAAATTTTTCCAAACGAAAAAAAATAATCAATGATTTCTTTATTTCTAATTATGATACCTATGTATACGACAGAAAAAAGATAACCAAAATGAATCCCCGGGCATGGCTGAAATACATGCAGGATTGGGTAAATTTCAGGTTTTCATATTATCTTCTTAGTGATACACAATCCCACTTTGATTATTGGCAAAGTCTGTTTGGCAAATACACCGGAAAACATATGGTTCTACCTGTTCTGGCTGATACCCGTATTTATTATCCGCCAGAAAAGCAGGAAAAAACTCCGGTGGTAAAAATATTGTTTTATGGATCTTTTATTCCGTTACATGGGATAGAAAAAATATTAACAGCGCTTGATAAAATGGAAAAAAACGGGCTGAAATTTCAGGCAACCCTGTTAGGTAACGGCCAAACCTATTCACAAATGAAAGCCTTAAAAGAGCAGCTGGCCACTGATCAGGTTGATATGAATGGAGAAATTATCGACGAAATAGCGCTGGCGGAAATAATAAGAAATAACGATATTATTTTGGGAATATTTGGTGATAGCAAAAAAGCACGCAGTGTGGTTCCCAATAAGGTTTATCAGGCTACAGCCTGTAAAAAATGCACTGTTACCATGAAAAGTGATGCACTGTTGGAATTTTATCATCAGGATGACCTGGTTACTTGTGATAACACATCGGATGATCTGGCTAAAACACTAGAAAATCTGATTGAAAACAGAGAGCTGATTGATCTGTTTGCGGAAAAGGGATTTCTTAGATTTCAGGAAATATACCAACAGAAAAAACAGGAATTTCGTGAATTTTTGGAAGCCGTATGAAAAGAGCTTTAAAAAGAATAGCGCTGTATTTAAGGAATTATCCGCACATCAATAAATACAAAAACCATGTTAAAAATAAACTGAATGCTGATAAGGTTTCACTAGCTTCTATTGGTGGTGCAGATATTAATTTTTTATTGTTTAAAAGCAATAAACCTTTTGCCATGATGCGGTTAGCTATTGTTGATCACGAAGAAAACCCGTTTGTTATTGATCGTTTTAGCAAAAGTAAGCGCATACAGCACGAAACTCAAGTGTATAAAGCTTGCGGCCCTGATCAGTTAACCCCTGAATTGCTGATAGCTGAAGATAATTTTACTGTATGCCGCTATATCGACGGAAAAAGCGCAGATCAATTACTCAAAAATGGTGACATCGACTTCTACGACTTTTATTCATCGGTGCTTGATCTGTATGTGAAAATACACCAGAAAGGCTTTAGTCACCTTGATGCCACGTTGAAAAATATCTTTTACGACACAGAAACTGATACATATAAAGTGGTTGATTTTGAATATTATGCCAAGCCTGAGTTTAAGCTTGAGTCTCAGAAAGTTTACGATTATTTACGGCTGACAGAATACTGCCTGCGTTTTTATGGTGAGGATGTTAGCCGAGTATTAAAAATACTCGACCAACAGGCGCTGCAATCCTACAATAATATCGACCTGAAAATATGTCGTCCTTTGTTGGATCGCTTGAATGAATGCAGTGAAATACAATCCTATCTTGGCCGTAAAAACATACTTTTATAACAGGCTGTTCAATCCTGTTTTAGCAACTCATGATAAAGCGCCAGCGTTTTTTCCAGCATTTCTTCCCGGGTAAATAAGTTGGATGACTCGGGTTTTACGGGATCATCCAAATGTTTTGTTACCTGATCGAAAAGCGTAGTGTTATCGGCAACAGGAACCAATCCCTGCGGATAAACAGCGGTTAATATTTCTGCCACGCCACCATGAGCATAGCCAAAGGTGGGTACGCCTAACCGCAGTGATTCCAGCACCGTGCGGCCAAAAGATTCCGGCTTGGTTGATAGCGATAACACCAGGTCGCTGATGGCATAGATATTAACAATATCATTTCTGGCACCGGTTAATATAACCGTGTCGTTTAAGCCTTCATCATTAATCCGGCTTTTAAGGGACTGGGCATAAGCTTTCCGTTTCGGGTCTTCACCCCCAACAATCAGCCCGATAACATCGTTGCGCTGAGCTTTTAACTGGCCCAACAGATCAATAAATTCGTTATGGCCTTTTAAACGTGTTAACCGACCTGGCAATGTAATAATTTTTTTACCCTTGGTTTGTGGATAAGCAGTATACCAGGCAGCCAACCATTCAGCATCCGGTTGATAATTGTAGGGGAATTGCTGCGGATCAACGCCACGATAAATCAGGCGAATGCGCTGCTGATCAATCCAGGGGTAATTATTCAGAATATACTCGTTCACTGTTTCAGATACAGCAACTACCCGCTCGCCCCTGCACATGATGCCGCTGTACCTGGAAACAGAATACAGGCCGTGTACTGTTGTGACTAATCGGGGGCGGCTGCTTGCGGGCAGTGATTTCCAGGCCAGCCAGCATACCCAGGCAGGCATACGGGAGCGCACATGCAGTATGTCTGGTTTATGTTGTTCCAGCCATTGTCGGAGTTTTAAAAATTCAGCAAAGGTTATCGGGTTTTTTCTGCCTAAATCCCAAGTGACATGATGGCTTCCCTGTGCGTTTAATTCTTCGACCATTGCACCGCCGGCAGAAATAACGATTGATACATGGCCGGCTTTTACCAGCGCAGCGGCAACTTCCAG
>PDSR01000069.1 GCA_002748575.1 Gammaproteobacteria bacterium | reverse complement strand
TTAACGTCGATTTGGAAGTTAAAGATCAACGGTAGCAGCAGGCCAAATGCCCAGATAGCCATGCCAGCATAAAGCCCGTACAGAAACCCTTTCCTGTTGGCTGTTGCCCAGAACAACACGCCTAATAACCCGGGTACAAACTGGGTGGTGGCGGCGAATGTTAAAAAGCCAAGTTCCGATAAGCTGTGGCGTTTGGTTAATGCAAAGTAAAAGCTGTAGGCAGTAATAATAATGGCTGCAATTAATACGCGCCGGCTCCACAATAACCATGAATACAGGTTTTTCTGTGTGTTAACAGGTGATAGTGGCACCACGATATGATTTAAACACATGGCCGACAGCGCCAGAGTGCAGACAATAATAATGCCGCTAGCTGCCGATAAACCGGCAATAAATGCCAGGATTGCCAGAATATGATTATTCAGTGCTAATGGTAATCCCAGAGTGAAATATTCTGCTGTCGTGTGGGGTTGCACTACGCTTGCACCCCACAGAATAATGGGTGTGGCAATCGCCAGTATGAATAAATATAGCGGTACACCCCAGCTGGCGGTTAACAGGGCGCGGGGGTTCAGGTTTTCGGTAAAGGCCATGTGAAACATATGGGGGGTGGTTACAGCGGCAACAAAAAACGCGGCGATAATGCTGCGCCACGGGCCTTCTTTTAATGGTTGGTAAAGTCTGTTGGTGGCTTCCGGGTGCTGCATCAGCCAGTCATTTAACCCTGTTGGCCCCTCGAATACTGAAAACAGTACAAACAGCGCGATGGAAGCCATTGCCACCAGTTTTATGAGCGATTCAAACGCAATGGCTATTACCAGACCTTCGTGTTTTTCGCGGCTGGTAATGTGCCGGGCACCAAAAAGTATCGCGAACAGCGTAATAATAATGCAGAAACCAAAGGCCAGAATATCCGGGGAGGTATCCTGATTAAGGACATGGATGGAATCCGCCACTGCCTGAATTTGCATGGCCAGTAATGGCATGATGCTGAACAGCATACAAATGGCAACGGCAGCTCCCACGGTACGACTGCGGTATCGGAATGCCAGTAAGTCAGCTAAAGATCCCAGTTGATAATTTTTTACCAGCCGTAATATGGGTGCCAATAAGATGGGGGCGAGCATAAAAGCCCCGGATATGCCTAAATAGTAAGCCAGATAGTTATAGCCGAAATCAGATGCAAACCCGATGGCACCATAAATTGCCCAGGAGCTGGCAAATACGCCGAGCGATAGCACATAAACGGCGGGGTGGCGTACAAATCGGGCGGAAATGAAACCGCGTTCGGTAAAATAGGCCACCAGGAAAAAAAAAGACAGGTAAGCCATGCCCATTACAAATATCTGTGTCAGGCTAAAGCTCATCGAGATCGCGGCTCCGTGCAATCCAGAATGTCAGGGCTATCATACCGCCCCACACAAAAAACGGGTGGTACCAGTCGGTGCTGACATTAGTCCACCACTGAATAATAGCGGGGGATAAAATATAACCCCCCACAATAAATAACAATACAAGCCTATCGATATACATATATTTATTATATCGACGAACCTGGTGTTAGTGCGGATTTTCTTTGCCTTAATCGGGAGTTTTTTAGAAAGGAATGCTGTCTACCGGGATCATACCTTGTTTCGGGATTTTGGTGCGTTGCCAGTGCGCTGTTCCCCAGGCAAGAATTTCTGTTGGTGTGGCAGTAATTCGGGGTGCGGTAGGTCATTAACTGCTGCAAATAAATCTGCCGGGGAGTGGAATCCAGCAGGTCTAAGCCGCGCACAATATCGGTAATACCCTGCGCTGCATCATCCATTACCACGGCAATGTGGTAAGCGTACAGGCCATCTTTACGTTTGATAATAAAATCGCCGATATCTGATGCCAGGTGTTGTTCAAAATAGCCCTGCAAATCGTCATGGAAGCCGATGGGTGTGTCGTGGGTCAGTAGCCTGATGGCGCTGGGCGCTTCGGGCTTTTTCACAGTGCCACGGCACAGGCCGGGATATCGATGCCCGTATTGACGGATTAATGGTTTGCGTGAACAGGTGCAGTAATACGCCTGGCCCTTTTCCAGAAAGCGATCAATCTGAGCCTGATAAACAGGGTGCCGTTCGCTCTGGCACCATATTTCGCCATCCCAATGCAGCTGATAGCAGTCGAGAGTTTTCAAAATCTCGCTGATGGCTCCGGGTGTTTCCCGCGGTGGATCCAAGTCTTCAATACGCACCAGCCACTGGCCTTGATGGGCTTTAGCATCCAGATAGCTGGCAACGGCAGTTGTTAGTGAGCCAAAGTGCAATAGCCCGGTGGGTGAGGGTGCAAACCTTCCAATATAGGGCGCTAAGGTAGTGTTGGGTGCTTTCATTGGGGTGTAAAATACTACACAGGGCCTTGCGTGTACCCTGTGTAATTGCCTGAACCAGAGGGCAGGGGGTTAGTAAACTAGGTTCCCCACTGCTTTTCTTTGATTTCCTGATGGGTTTTGCAGTCGATACACAGAGTTGCTGTTGGTCGGGCTTCCAAGCGGCGAATACCGATTTCAATGCCGCAGGATTCACACCAGCCATAATCCTGTGCTCCAATCGCGCTGAGTGTTTTGTCGATTTTGCGAATCAGTTTACGCTCACGATCACGGGTGCGCAGCTCTAAACTGAACTCTTCTTCCTGTGTCGCACGATCAGCGGCATCGGGAAGATTGGTTAATTCATCCTGCATGTGGCCCACAGTGCGGTCTACTTCTTCCATCAGTTCCTGTCGCCACTGGATGAGGATGTTTTTGAAATGCTGTAACTGAGCCTCATTCATGTACTCTTCACCATCCTTTATTTCATAAGGTGTGAAGTTGTTCCTGGAGAGTTCTACAACGTTTTTCTTTTTGCTTTTCTTTGTCGCCATAAGCGTATACCTCAAAACTGCCTGACTTCAGATCTATAGCAATTAATCTGCAGGTTAGCAAACTCTTGATTAACATTTTGGGGTTATTGTTGTTATTGGATAACCCTATTGTCCCTGATTAATCGTTTATATGCTTTAAAGCAAGGTGTTTATAATTGCCTGTTATATAAGGCATAATTGAAAAAAACCTTGTTTTAGAGCGGCGACAGATCATAACGTCAAATGTTACTCCTGTGAATAGTCATTGTGCAGTTAACAGTATTGTTACTTCAACGGTTGTCAGTGCATTGCTTTTTTAAATCGGAAGCAGGATTATTGATTAAAGCGTATTCAGACAGAGGATTTTTAACGCTTATGAAGTTTTCACCACCTTTATTAAAAGGAAAATTATTAAAACGCTATAAGCGGTTTTTGGCGGATGTTGAGCTTCCAAGCGGCGAGCAAATTACCATTCATTGTCCAAATACAGGATCAATGAAAAACTGTAATGAGCCTGGTGCATCTGTGTGGTTTTCCGATAGTCAGAACCCGAAAAGAAAGTACCAATATACCTGGGAAATAGTGACCGTTGCTGATGGCGCTGCCAAAGCAGGCATTAACACCGGACGGGCAAATAAACTGGTGAAAGAAGCGATTGAACAGCGGGTGATCCAGGAGCTGCAAGGCTATGATTCAATTCGTACCGAGGTGAAATACGGCCAGGAAAACAGCCGTATTGATCTGCTGTTAGAGAAGTCTGATGAACAATGCTTTGTTGAAATAAAAAACGCTACCCTGGGCGAGGGTGATATCTGCTATTTCCCCGATGCAGTGACGGAGCGCGGGCGTAAGCATCTGCGGGAGCTGGCGGCGATGGTGGAGCAGGGGCATCGGGGTGTGTTGTTGTTTTGTGTGCAACATACCGGGGTAAATCAGGTGCGTCCAGCCGATCATATCGACCCGGCCTATGGTGAAACGCTGCGGCAAGTGGTACATGCGGGGGTGGAAGTGCTGGCCTATCAGGCTGTCATTAACGAAAAGGAAATTTTTTTGCGGCAGCCGCTGCCAGTGGTGTTGTAGTGGTTACGTTTCTTTATTTGCATTTCACAAATAACACCTTATGCTCAGTGGTTTGAATTTAATCCGAAAATAAAAAGGTATAACAATGTCAAAGAAACTAGCGGATATTGAAGGTATTGGGCCGGCCTATGCCGAAAAACTGGCGAGTGCAGGGCTGAAATCTCAGGAACAATTACTGGAGGTTGGTTCTACCCCTGCCGGGAGAAAAAAAGTCGCGGAGCAGTCGGGTTGTTCTGAAAAACAGATTTTAAACTGGGTTAATCGGGCTGATCTGGCACGAGTGTCTGGTATTGGTGGCCAATACGCTGACTTGCTGGAATGTGCCGGTGTCGACACAATTCCTGAGTTGGCGCAACGTAACGCTGAAAATCTGCATGCAAAAATGACAGAGGTGAATGAGGAGAAAAACCTGGTACGCAAGCTGCCAACAGCCGCTCAGGTGGCGGACTGGGTTGCCAAAGCGAAAGAGTTGCCTCGTGCCATACACTATAAATAAGTATAAACACGGGATTTGTGTGAGGGTCAAACCATGGAATTAATTGAAACGTTGATAAGTCAGCTCGGTATTGATGAAGATCAAGCCAAAGGTGGTGCTGGCTTGCTGTTTAAGTTGGCCAAAGACAAGCTTGCCAGTGGGGAGTTTTCACAGATTGTCGATAAGGTTCCCGGAGTGGAAGATATGATGAATGCTGCTCCCGATGCTGAGGGTGGTGCAGGTGGCCTGATGGGAAGTATTGGCGGCATGCTGGGTAGCCTGGGAGGTAACGCCGGAGCGCTGGGTAATTTGGCTAGCCTTGCCGGTGGTTTTGATAAGCTCGGCCTTGATAACAGCATGGTAAGCAAGTTCATTCCTATTGTGATTCAGTTTGTGCAGGAAAAGGGTGGTGATGACCTGATGGCGCTGTTGCAAAAGGTAATCTCTGGCGATAGCTAATAATTTTCTGCAAAAAGGGCTTGAAATCGCAAAACCAACGCCTATCATATGTATATACATTGTTATTACACGACAATGTTGCCCAGGCTTTTACTAGGTGTTTGGTGTTATGGCAAAAAGCGAACTTAAAAGTAAATCCAGGAAAAAGGATAGTCAGCTAATCATTCGTATTAATGGTGAAGAGCGCGATGACTTTGTTGCTTTGTGCGAGGAGCTGGACACCAGTGCAGCCAGGGAAGTCAGGCGGTTTATTCGATCTTTTATGAAAGAGCATCGTTTATAGGCTTTACAGTAAGATGACAATATCTTCTTAAGGAATTTATCATGGCGAAGAAAGCAGACAAAAAAGTGAAAAGTCTTAAAAAGGAAATCAAAGAGCGAAAAAACAAGATTTCCAAGCAACAAAGCAAAGTGAAAAAGCTGAAAAAAGCGCTTAAAAAAGAAGGTTAATATTTTTTAAGCCTTATCAGTAAAAAAGCGGCTCTTGTTATTAAGTCAATTAATCAAGAGCCGCTTTTTTGTGCCCGTTATTTTTAATGCTGAAGAGTATTGCTTTCCTGACTGGCCTTAAGCTCTGTTTCCGGCAAAATAGTGAGCTGAGATGGCTGTGGTTCGCAATGTGATATGCGGGTATTAAACCAGCAATCCCGGCCTTCAGCTTTTGCTTTATACAGCATTTGGTCAGCAGCACTGACGAGTTTATCTGGGTGTAGTGATTTTACTGGAATGGTGGTTGCTGCACCAATACTTGCTGTGACCTGGTGGCTCGCTTTGGAGTCTTCGTGAAGAATGTTCAGATCATGAATACGTTGCCGGATCCTTTGCAGCGATATTTGAATCTGGGCTGCATCAGTGTTGGGGTAAAGGATAATAAATTCTTCACCACCATATCGGCCTGCCAGCTCACCTGTTCGGCTGGCTTCTTTTTTCAGCGCTTTGGCGATTTGTACCAGGCAATGATCGCCAGCTTGGTGGCCGTACCTGTCATTAAACTGCTTGAAAAAATCCACATCGAATATAACCACCGACAGGGGGTTGTTATCACGCATACAGCGACTCCATTCCTGCGACAGTCGTTCATCAAAATAGCGGCGATTCGCTAAACCTGTTAATGAATCTTCCCGTGTCAGTTTTTCCAGATCCTGGTTTAATTTTTCCTGTTCGATCTTGTCGATATCCAGCAACAGACTTTGAATGAACATGGCCCGTTCGCGATGTTCAATAATATAGGAGATCCCCATACCGATCAGATTAGCGGCAATAAAGTAGGATTGAAAACTGGTGAAAGGTTCATTGGCATTTTGCAGTTTCAAGGAAATTAAATGGATCACGCCTGCCAGATGGCACCAGAATGTGGCCACATAAAAACGCATTCTTGATATGGAATAAATGACTATGATGGTGTAGATAGAGCCAGCATAGGCCACCAGTTTTATTTCCGGCTCTGCAATGGTGTGTGCTACGTTCATGATAAGGCTTAAACTGATAGTGGCGAGTATGCCTGTATACCAATGGAAGAAGCGGGTGAGAGCGGGAAAGCGCGACAGAAAAATAATTAATAGAACACAAATCCCGGTGGCCAGGTAACTGTTGGTAAAGTTTCCCAGCTGCTGGTCTTCAAACTGGCTGATCACCAGGCTGCCAAGTAGTATGTAAATAAGCGCCACATAAATGCTGTTAATTTTTAAATTTTTTAGTGCGGTATCACGGTAGTGCTGAAGAAAAAATTTTTCCAGAAAACGCGGGAATACAAGGTAATAAAAACCTCGTTGCAGCACGTCTATAAATTCGTGCTTTAATGCCGGGTCAGCAATAGGCAATCGCTTATGGCGTGATTGTGAATACATCATATAAGGTCTTTGTAGTGACAATTCTGTCGTGTTTCTGCAATGCAGAATTATTTTTATGGTTCGCCAAGGGCGTTACGGTAATAGTAGACCAATTTGATAGAAAAGAATGTTACATGCGCTAATGTTCTAATAGCTTAGCCGACCATAATAACTTGTTACTTGACTTTAGGGCTTGAGAAATTATTGGCCTATAGCGCGTTTAAAATAATGCTTGTGCTGGTATGGGTTGTCGTCGGGTAAAGCGGGCAGGCTGGCAACGATTTCGCTGTCGTTGTCTTTGGCTAAATCAATCACACGAGGTTTAAGCAGCTGCCACCATTTGCGGTTGTCTTTAAAAACCAGCACTTTAGGTTTTAAGCGGCTTTGTCTGCTTTGAGCAATAACAATAGCTTCCCGATCATTATTTAAGCGAAGCACTGAGCCGGTAGGAAACAAGCCGATGGCCTGGATAAATTCTTCGATAATGTAGCTAGCAAATAAATGATTTCGTTGCCGGTACAGTTCACGTATTGCGTCTGTTGAAGCAAGAGGCTCATCGTTAAAATCATAGCTGGTGATTTGTTCATAATAGTCAGCAATACTGACAATTTGGGCAAGGAAGGGAATATTCTTCCCTGATGCGCCCCGTGGGTAGCCTGAGCCATCAAACCGCTCTAAATGGTACGACACAATTTTAACAATACGGCCGGTGAAAGCGGGTGATTGTTTGAGCAGTTTCACGCCATTCAGCAAGGATGCTTTCAGCATTTCCTGTTCCTGGGGTGTAGGGGTTCCCTGTTGGTTGAACAGGTCGGCAGGCAACGTAATGTAGCCTATTTTGCACAGCATGGCGGCCAGTGCAATATCGCTTAACACATCCCGTGAAATATCCAGGTGGCGTCCAAATAAAACAGCCCAGGTGGCTACCCGAATGGAGTAGTTCAATACGGTGTGATTATGGCTTTCCATTCTTGAAAGGTAGGTGAAAGCGTCGGGATTCCGAATCACAGATTCAACCAGATCCGACGATGCTGAGCGTAGCTGGTCAATCTGTAATTTCCCCTGGCCGGCGAGCCCTCTCAGTATCTGTGATATTTTATTCTCAATACGCTTGTGTAAACGTTTAGCGTAGCGAATTTCGTAATTGAGGTTGCTGCTGGATTGATAAGGGTGAGGGTTTTGAATATGGCGAATGCGTAAATTGATCAATTCTCGACCGTTTTTCCTTTCAGGGTCATTCGAATAATGATCGCTGATAAAGCTAAGTTCTTGATTCGCAGGCAGGCGGTTTAAACGGCGGGACTTCTTAACATCAATTTCTACCCAGGCACAGAGCTGCTGTACCCTTTCAAGGGTTTCGCGATTATCTATTTGAAACCCTTGAATCGGGAAAGGTGTGTCGGACCATGGGCGATCTACCCTGGATACGAACATGCCTAACTGTAGTGAATCTGTGTTGACCTTGCGGCTTTCAACAGGCATTGGATATATTAAAAATTAGAATGACTTTGAGAAGAATTAACTGACTAAAAGTAATTTTAATAACAGATTTTCAGCAATGCCAGATTTTTCTGGATGAGCGGTAAAAAAAATTCTGTGCGGCTGTTCACAAACTGGTGAGTTTTTGTAGTTTTTTTAGGAAATGATCTGGCTGGCATGTTGAATTGGTCTCCCTCACGTCAATGGCGAACACTTTATAGAATTTTATAATTTGCCAGGCATTGACCCGAGGGAGTGGGGCGCATCTTAATGAAAAGGTATGGCTATTGCTAGACTATATAAAACGTTTACCTTAAAAATCGGCGATTTCTTACAAGCCCACTGTATATATGACCTGACTTGTGTGAATTTTAATGGCTTTGGCTAAAGTTGGCTGCTGTAAATGGGTTGATATTTTTCTATCAGCGGCTGCCAGTTCGGTATTACCCAAACCGCAATGTTAATAATGAGTGCGACCAGACTCACTATTAACAGGGGTTTAGGGTTGGGGGTGGAAAACGGTTTGTAAAACAGGCCCAGCAGTACGGCGCTGCAAACCATGCAGGCCAACACAAGGCCAGCAACAATATCAGTTAACCAGTGGACACCCAGGTATAAGCGCGAAAACGCCATTGATGTGGCTACAATGGCAGCCATGCTCAGCAGTGGCTTTTGCCATTTGAATTTAAGGGCAGGTTGGGTAAATAAAATAATCAGGAAGAAGAAAACAATGATAATGGTGGTGTGTCCGCTGGGGTAGGCAAAGCTGCCGGGTGGTTCAAAGACCAGTTGTGGCCGCTCGATAGCAAAAAAGTATTTTAAGCCGCTTATTAGCGCGTTAGCTGTGAGTGTGGTGGCCACCCATATCATTGATAAATAGGTATTTTTGCCAATGGCCAGTACCAGGAATACTGCACAGCCCCATAAGATCATGGGCTTGTAGTCGCCCAGTGCGGTGAGTGCGACAAAGAACACATCCAGATCCGGGTGTCGCAGTGAAAGAAACCAGTGCGCGGCTTGTTGATTGAGTTGTACAACCAACGGATTGTTCAGTTGGCTGTACAAAATCACCAGTAACAGAGCGCTGATGGCAAACAGCCAGGCGGTGGCTTTTATTTTGGTGGCCCGTGCCGGCACCAGGGATTTGATCCACCAGAGCAGCTGCGCTACTAGCCAGCCGCCAATCACCGTGGCCACCATAAAAATCATATGCTGGTGGCTGAACGAGGATGATTCGGCGGCGCTGCCCACCAGATAACCGGGCAGGATATACATGGGTGCCCAGCCAATGGCAGATAGAGCATTAATGCTTAAAAACCGGCTGGGGCGCATTTCCAGCATGCCTGCAATTAACGGCATAACCGGGCGAACAGGGCCAACAAAACGGCCAATAACCACACTGATCAGCCCGTAGCGTTCAAAAAAGCGCTCGCCTTTGGTAATCCATTGCGGGTGGCTGCTGAAGGGTGGCAGCGTACGCATGATGTGGTGGTAATGGCGTCCAAGGAAGAAACTGATGCTGTCGCCCAGCACGGCGCCTGTAAAGGCGGCGATTAGCACTTCCAATAAGGGTATATGGACGCTGCCGGCGGCGGCGGCAGTGGCAAACAGTAGTGCCACACCGGGAACAAGAATGCCGACGATAGCCAGTGATTCCAGAAAAGCCAGTGCGGCGACACTGGCCAGAATCCACTGTTCATGGGCTGCCAGCCAGGTGGTCAGCTCACTGGTTGAGAAATCAAACATGGTTGATCAGTGGTTAGCGTCGGGAAAGGGTTTTGCTGCATCGGGCTTTAGCGACTGCTGATGTACCACATTGACATCCTTGCCCTTGTGCTGCAAATCAGCATGATAGGAAGAGCGCACCAGCGGCCCGCTGGCCACATTGGTAAAACCAAGCTCATCGCCATATTGGGCGAAGGCATCAAACTCTTCCGGGGTAACGAAGCGCTTCACCGGGGAGTGGTTTTTGCTGGGCTGTAAATACTGACCAATGGTGATCATGTCTACATTATGGGCACGCAGGTCATCCAGCACCTGGTACACCTCTTCATTGGTTTCTCCCAGGCCCACCATAATGCCGGATTTAGTGGCAACGTGAGGTACCCGCTCTTTGTGCTGCTTGAGCAAATCCAGCGACCATTGGTAATCGGAACCGGGGCGGATTTCTTTGTATAGCCGCGGTACGTTTTCCAGATTGTGGTTAAAGACATCGGGTGGTGTTTGCTCAAAAATATCCAGCGCGACCTCCATGCGGCCACGGAAGTCGGGCACCAGCACTTCAATCTTGGTATGGGGGCTTACCTGGCGCACGGCCGAGATACATTCGGCAAAGTGTCCTGCACCACCATCGCGTAAATCATCCCGATCCACCGAGGTAACCACCACATATTTTAAATTCAGCGCCTGCACCGATTCTGCCAGATGCTTCGGCTCGTCGGGGTCGAGGGGGTTGGGGCGGCCATGGGCTACATCGCAAAACGGGCAGCGGCGGGTACAGATATCGCCCATGATCATAAAGGTTGCTGTGCCACCGCCAAAGCATTCCGGCAGGTTCGGGCAGGAGGCTTCTTCACAGACGGTAAACAGCTTTTGCTGGCGAAGCAGTTTCTTAACGCGGGTTACTTCGCTGTTGGCTGGCACCCGTACACGAATCCAATCGGGCTTTTTCGGTAAGGTTTCTGTCGGTATGACTTTAATGGGAATACGGGCAACTTTCTCGGCACCGCGCAGTTTTTTGCCTCGACGTACCTTTTTTACCGTTCTTGTGGGTGGCTTGGCGTTAGCCGGAGATTGCTGATCAGCCATTTGCGGGTGTCCAGGGTTCTTGGGTAATGATGTGTTGAGTATAACTTAATTTGTCTATCAGCTGGGTAAGCAGTTGCTGCTGGATCTGTGCAAAATCGGGATGCTCGATAAAATCGCTGACCTGGGCCATTTGCATATCGGCATAACCACAGGGGTTGATGCGTAAAAATGGCGACATATCCATATCAATGTTCAGCGCCAGCCCGTGGAATGACCGACCGTTGCGGATGCGCAAGCCCAGTGATGCGATTTTTTTGTCCTGGGTATATACCCCCGGGGCATCGGCCCTTGGTGCTGCTTTAATCGTCAGTGTGCCAAGGGTAGCAACGATAGCTTTTTCGATAGCGCTAACCAGCTGTCGCGCCCCCATGTGTTTGCGTTCAATATCCACCAGCAAATAACCCACCAACTGGCCGGGGCCGTGGTAAGTCACCTGGCCGCCACGATCTACCTGTATGACTGGAATATCGCCGGTGGCTAACAGGTGTTCTGCTTTTCCCGCTTGCCCCTGGGTAAATACCGGGGGGTGTTGTAATAACCAGATTTCATCTTCGGTGTTGGCGTTGCGGCTGTTGGTGAACGCCCGCATGGCTTGCCAGGTGGATTGATAGTCGGCGGTTCCCAGCAGGCGAACGGTTACAGCGTGCACGAGATCTCTTGGCGCTCGCTGAATTCGCGGTAGATGTTATCTACCTGATCTTTATGGGTGATCCAGGCAATGGCAGTGACGGAATCAAATTTTCCATTGCGACTGGATTTCACAGAAATGCGGGTTTCATCGAAATCAGGGGCGTGCTTTTTAATGATTTCGATAACAATGTCCGTTAATGGGTGCTGCGAGCGCCCCATGACTTTAAAGTTTACATCTGTGGGTAGATTCCACAGCTCTTCGTTAATGCCGGCCATAGTGTTTTTTTAAATAAGTGTTTGTTCGGTGCAAGTTTTTTGACTGAATTGGGTGATAACTGTGAATATGGGGATTATGGTGGGAATTTCAATGCCAGGGCCGCTGTTGCTTTTGGTTAATATTGCCAGCAGCGGCCTGAACCCCTTTTCAATTATTTAAATAATCCCATGAAAAACAGCACAATATGTTGCCAGATCCGCTTAAAAAAGCCGGCTTCTTCAACGCTTTGCAAGGCCACCAGGGGTGTTTCCATAAGTACTTTATTATCCAGCACCAGTTTTACCGTGCCTACCTCGTCGCCTTGTGCAATCGGTGCTTCTAACTGGCTGGGAAAATCCAGCTGGGCTTTTACGTCTTTATCGGAACCTCTTGGAATGGTGATCCAAAGGTCTTCACTAACCCCCAGTTTGATCTTGTCCTGCTGACCCAGCCAGATATCGGCTTCCACCATTTCATCATTGGCCTGATAGCTGTTTACGGTTTCAAAGAAGCGAAACCCATAGGTGAGCAGCTTCATGCTTTCTGTGGCGCGGGCGTTTTCACTCTTGGTGCCCAGAACCACCGAAATTAAACGCATACCATTACGCTCAGCAGATGCCACCAGGCAATAGCCGGCTTTGGCGGTGTGCCCGGTTTTCAGGCCATCGACACTTGGGTCGCGCCACAACAGTTTGTTGCGGTTGGGTTGCCGGATATCGTTGTAGGTGAATTCTTTTTCCGCATAAACACTGTAGTGTTCAGGGTGTTCATAAATAATCGCTTTGGCCAGTAATGCAAGATCATGTGCGGTGGTGTAATGATCTTTTGCAGGCCAACCGGTGGCATTCTGGAACTGGGTGTTGTGCATGCCTAAAGAAATCGCGTGCTTGTTCATCAGGTCGGCAAAAGCGTCTTCGCTGCCGGCAATGTGTTCTGCCACGGCAATACTGGCATCGTTACCTGATTGAATAATAATACCGCGAAGCAGATCTTCCAGCCGTACCCGGGTGCCGACACGAATATACATTTTCGAACCGCCTTTGCGCCAGGCTTTCTCGCTGATCAGCACTTCGTCGTCTTTACTGATATTGCCGCTGGCAATTTGTTCGGCAGCAATATAGCTGGTCATCATTTTGGTGAGGCTGGCCGGTGGCAGGGTTTGATCTGCGTTGTGTTCAACAATCACATGGCCGCTGTTGGCATCAATCAGCAACCAGGATTTTGCTGCCAGATTCGGTGGCGATGGAATCATCCGCGGAGCTGCATAGGTGCTGTTCGACCACAATGAGGCCGCCAGCAGCAGGGTGAACAGGGTTAAGGCGCTTGCTTTAAGTCCGTTTTTAAACATCATAATCAGTCTTAATGGTGGGTGAATGTGGAGCGTGCCGGCCATGTTATCACATGCCTGTTATCTTTTGACTAGCAAAGGGTTAGCAAGTTCGGTGTCGCGAATCACAGATTGTGCAGCAAGTGCGCGTTGTTCGCTGGCAAATGGCCCGGCATAAACCCGGTGCAGAATCATATCGCCTTTGTGTTCCCGGCGAATTTCGATATTGCTGCTGAGAATAACCTTCAGCTGATCGTGCAGTCGTTGGGCAGAATCCAGCTTTTTAAAGGCACCAACCTGTAAAAATAACTGTAACGGCGATGCGCCGGTATCTGCCACTGCTGCTGAATGATCGGGTACAGTAACTACCGGCTGGTGTTGTTGGAATTGATCCGGGTTGATCACTTCCACTAATACATCGGCAGTTCCTTTATTGGCATAGCCAAGTTTAATGGCGGCAGCGTAAGAGAGATCAATAATTCTATTATCGTGAAAAGGCCCGCGATCATTCACTCTAACAATTACTGAGCGCTGGTTGTCCAGATTGGTAACGCGCACGTAGGTTGGCAGCGGCAGTGATTTATGGGCGGCGGTCATTAAATAGGGATCGTAGGGTTCCATGGAGGATGTGGGTCGACTGGAAAACTTCTCTCCATACCAGGATGCAACCCCCTGTTCTTTGTAGTTTTTGCTGCTGGGCATTACGTGGTAGGTTTTGCCAAACACTTCATAGGGTGAGTGATTCCCGTAGCGGGCGCGAGGCTCGTGTTTGGGGGTGGCATCCTGAATGGCAGAAATATCTTTTTTAAGCTTTGGCGGGCCGTCTTTTTCTTCGAAGGGGGCGCGATGGCTACAGCCACTGATTATCAACATTACAGCGCCAGCAGCCAATAATGGCTGCCATTTTTTGGATACCGGGATAAACATCAGTTACATTTTTTCCTTTAATGCCTGGCTGAGCTGGTAAACGGCCATAGCGTACAATCTGCTGTGATTGTAGCGGGTAATCACATAAAAGTTAGTTAATCCTATCCAGTATTCATCGCCTTCAGCGCCGGTCAATTTCATCGCGGTTGCTTTTTCGGTGGGTGCGAAGGGTGCTTCTGCCACCAGGCCCAGGTCGGCAAACTCTTTAACCGTATGGGTTGGTTTCAGCTTTTTATTAAGCAATGATTTCAGGCGTGCATCATCGCTGGTATTTTTTTTATGGTAGCTTGCCATTGCTGTAACCGGCTCACCTTTTTTCCAGCCGTGTACTTTGAAGTAATTGGCAATACTGCCAATGGCATCCACTGGATTGTTGACTAAGTCAATGACGTTGTCGCCATCGAAATCAACGGCATAATGGCGGTAACTGCTGGGAATAAATTGCGGAAAGCCCATGGCTCCGGCATAAGAACCTTTGGCTTTGGAAATATCAATGCCGGCTTCTTTTTCCAGGTATAAATACTGCTTGAGTTGTTTACGAAAAAATTTGGCGCGGGGTGGATAGTCAAAGCCCAGCGTGGCCAGCGCATCCACTACCCGGTAGTTGCCACGATATTGTCCATAGCGGGTTTCAACTCCCAGAATAGCGAGTATCATTTCTTCTGGAACACCGGTTTCCGTTGCCGCTTTTGCGAACGTTGCCCGATGTTTTTTATAAAACTCAATGCCCTTGTTAATGCGCGATTCAGTCACAAAAATTTTTCGGTATTCGCCCCAGGTAAGGGTTTTTTCAGCAGGCCGCGCAATGGCTTTTAAAATGCTTTCCTGACGCTGAGCAGATTGCATCAGCTGGATTAACTGATCTTTGGGGTAAATGCCTTCCGACACGACTTCATCAAGAAAAGCATTAAATTCTTTATGCTCAGCATAGCTGGCTGCCTGGCTGATACCTGGCAAAGTCAGCAAAAGGGCCGAACCGGCTAACAGGGCTTTTCTAATTGTTGCTTTTATCATGATTGCATCCCAAACAAAAAAAGAGTCGTCGTTAAATATTGCTTTAATAACTGCTTACCATAGCCAAAGGTTTTTCGTCGATAGCGAAAGATATTTTTCAATATAGGTTAAGCGCTATCGTGAAACCAGTCGACGGTGGGTTTGTATCGACATTAAAATACCAAATCCGGCTAACAGAGTCACAACGGAAGTGCCGCCGTAGCTCACCATGGGAAGTGGCACACCAACCACTGGCAATAATCCGCTGACCATACCGATATTAACAAATACGTATACAAAAAATGTGAGTGTAATACTACCGGCCAGTAAGCGGGAATAAGTATCCTGGGCATTCATGCTGATAAAAATACCCCGGCCGATGATGGCCAGGTATACCAGTATCAGGCAACAAACACCTACTAATCCGAATTCTTCGGCGAGCACCGCAATAATAAAATCTGTATGGCTTTCAGGAAGAAAATCCAGGTGAGCCTGCGTGCCGTTTAACCAGCCTTTACCCTCGATACCGCCGGAGCCGATAGCGGTTTTTGATTGAATAATATTCCATCCAGCACCCCAGGGATCGCGTTCCGGGTTAAGAAATGTCAGTACACGCTGGCGCTGATAATCGTGCATTAAAAACCAAAGCCCACCTGCGGCAGGTATTGCTGATACCGCCATGCCTGCAATAATTCGCCAGCTTAGCCCCGAGAGAAACAGGGCAATAAAACCGGAACTGGCAATCAGTAACGATGTGCCCAGGTCAGGCTGTTTAGCAATCAGTAACGTGGGAATGATGATAAGAATGGCGGTGGCTAACGAGGGTTTTGACCCTGGAGGTAGTGCCCGTTCAGCTAAATACCAGGCAACCATCATGGGAACAATTAACTTCATAATTTCTGAAGGTTGAAAGCGAGCGCCCACCCCTGGAATGGTCAGCCATCGTTGTGCGCCTTTGGCTTGTATGCCAATCACCAGTACAGCAATCAACAGCAGCACGCCTACGCCAAAAAGCGCTGGGCTCCAGCGTTTGTAGGTGCGTGGCGGGATCTGGGCCAGAAACATCATGACTACCAGACCGGCTACCAGGCGCGAGCCCTGACGCCAGACCATGTCGATACTTTCGCCACTGGCACTGTAAAGCACAAACAAGCCACCACTGATAAGCAGTAACAACCCACCTAACAGTGGCGGGTCTAAATGTACCGTTTGCATCAGGCTTACGCGCTGGGTAACAGGATTTCCATTGGATTGCAGTTGATGACTAAAATCGCGTTTGCTCATGGGTGATACCGGTTATTGTGGTGCATTCTGTTGTTGCAATAAAGGAAGCAGATAGGCGTCCATCACCTGACGAACAACGGGGCCAGCAGTCGAGCCGCCGCTACCACCGTTTTCAACAATGGCGGCCACCGCAATTTTAGGATTCTGAACCGGGGCAAAACCGATGAATAATGCATGATCCCGATGCCATTCGGAAATTTTATCTTCGTCGTATTCTTCGTCCTGTTTTATGCCAAGTACCTGTGCAGTACCCGTTTTACCGGCAATATCATAGGCCTGTAGATTAAGCGCAAGTTTGGTAGCGGTGCCGCGAGGGTGGTGCACAACCTTACGCATGGCGGTAATCATTTTGTCCCAGTTGGCGGGGTCGTTGAGGGTGATCTGCTTGTGTTCCTGCTGGGCTGGCTGGGTGGCTTCCGGGGTAGACCCATTATCAATGGTTTTTACCATGCGCGGCTCAACCACCTTTCCACGGTTGGCAATAATGGCGGTTGCTACTGCCAGTTGCAGTGGTGTTGCCAGCATATAGCCCTGGCCGATACCGGTAATCAGGGTTTCGCCGGGATACCAGGGCTGGCTTTTCATGGCGCGTTTCCAAAACCGCGAAGGCAGCAGACCGGAGCGCTCGCTGACGATGTCGAGCCCGGTTTTTTCGCCAAAGCCAAACGGCTTCATAAAGTCATGAATGCGATCAATACCCATATTAAAGGCCAGCTCGTAAAAATAGGTATCGCATGAGCGTACAATAGCTTTTTCCATGTTGACCATGCCGTGGCCATATTTTTTCCAGTCGCGGTAAAAGCGTTCATCGTTATCGAGTTTGTACCAGCCCGGATCGTAAATAGTGTAATCCCAGTTGGTAATACCGTCGTCAACACCGGCCAGGCCAACAACGGGTTTAATGGTAGAGCCGGGGGGGTATTGCCCTTGAATCGCCCGGTTAAACAACGGGCGTGCCTTTGACGTGTTGAGCTGATTAAAGGTTTTGTAGTCAATGCCGGTTTTGCCGATGTGTTCAGTGGCGCTGTAATTGTTACCGTCGACTTTTTTTAACTCTTCCTGATTAATGCGGCCAACATAGCCGATGGTGTGGGCAAGGACTTTTTTATGGGGATAATTACGCACCAGATTCGCTTCGATTTCCACGCCGGGCAGTTCATGCAGGCGAACCGCTATTTTGGCAATTTCTTCTTCATTCAGGCGGTACCTTAGCGCTATCGGTGTGAACGGTCGGCGGCGTTGATCCAGGCGTTTTTTGAAGCGTTCGGCATCGCTTTCTTTCAGGGCAATAATATTGCCAATTTTGGCGATGGTTTCATCAATATCAGGAACCCGTTCTTTTAGCAGGCTCACCGAATAAGTCGGCTGGTTGTCGGCCAATAAAGTGCCGTTGCGGTCAAAGATAAGCCCCCGGGTAGGGGCTACCGGCTCTACACTGACACGGTTTTTGTCAGATTGTGCCGTATAGGTCTCAAACTGTACCACCTGCAAAAAAATCATCCGGCTGATCAGAATCAGGGAAAGAAAAATCACAAAGGCAAACGCGATGAGCGCTCTTTGATTAAAGACGCGGCCTTCACGAAAATGATCTTTCAGAGTTGCGGTTTTTGCCATATTTATCGGTGGTACGGATGCCCTTTTAATAACGACCAGCTGCGATAAATCTGCTCAGCGATCACTATTCTAACCAGGGGATGTGGTAGTGTAAGATCTGATAAAGACCATTTTTCCTGTGCTTTGTTCCGACAGGCCGCTGATAAGCCTTCCGGGCCGCCTACCAGTAATGCAACCGGCTGGCCGCCATGCATCAACTGGTTAAGTCGGTCGGCCATTTTCTCGGTGCTGAGGCGTTTGCCTTGAACATCTAAAGCAATAATGTGTTCCTGTGGGTGAAGGGCAGCAAGTACCTGCTCACCTTCTTTTTCCACAATGCGTTTTACATCGGCGTTTTTACCCCGCTTGCCTGCGGGTATTTCCACCAGCTCAAGTTGCACATCCTGGTTAAGGCGTTTTTGGTATTCGCCATAGCCTTCGTTAACCCATTTGGGCATTTTGCTGCCCACTGTGATCAGGCGAATTCGCATTGCAAGGGATACGCTTATTGGTCATCGCCAGGAGACATGCTCCATAGCTTTTCCAAATCATAAAAGCTGCGGGTTTCGGGCAGCATGATATGAACGATCACATCAATCAGATCCACCAGCACCCAGTCAGAACCGGATTCTCCTTCAACGCCGGCAGGCTGATGCCCGGCTTTGTTGCTGGCTTCAATCAGTTGCTCGGCAATGGACTTCAGGTGG
>PDSR01000068.1 GCA_002748575.1 Gammaproteobacteria bacterium | reverse complement strand
ATCATAAAAACGAATATCAAGCAGGGTTTGTTCCAGATGCTGGAAGAAACGCTCCATATCCTCGCTGGTTGACAGCGGTGCATCCCACTCGGTTTTGGAAAGCGTCATTGTCGGGGCTTCATCTGAAGACTGACTGTCGATGGCAAACAGTTTCATCCGCAATTCATAGCAAATCAGTTGCACAGCAGAAGCCACATTTAAAACGCTGTATTCAGGGTTTCCTGGAATCGATATATGGTACTGACAGCGACGCAGCTCTTCATTCGTTAAACCTGAATTTTCACGGCCAAAAATAATGGCAACTTCAGAGTCATCAGGTTCGCTATCAAGCATCCCGGTAAACTGCCGTGGTGTCATCACCGGCCAGGGAATGCTGCGCATGCGAGCACTGGTACCCACCACCAGCTGACACCCTTCAATAGCTTCATCCAAAGTATGAGTAACCACCGCCTGATGCAACACATCCGCCGCCCCGGAAGCTCTTGCAGTGGCTTTTCCGCTGGGGTAATCATTGGGTTCCACCAGATAAAGCCGCCCAAACCCCATGGTTTTCAACGCTCTTGCAGCGGCACCAATATTTCCAGAATCGCTGGTATTGATCATCACGATGCGGATTTTCTCGGGTTTGAGCATAGGGCAACCTTTTATTGACTGGCTAAAAATGGCGGCCAATAGTAGCAGATTGCAACAAAGCTGTACTGCCTGATACATAATTTTGCTATGATTGCGCCCCTTGCTGGTATTACTCAGCCGTTCTTTTACAACATAGTCGGGGCGCTAACTCAGTTAGCCATCCAACCCTTTACATTCAAACCAAGGTGATTCACTCATGCAACCAATGCTTAACACCGCTCTTTCTGCGGCCCGTCAAACAGCAAAAATCATTGAAAGAGCTTTTCAGGATGTGGATCTGATCGATGTTGAATCTAAAGGTGCAAACGACTTTGTTACCAAGGTAGATCAGGCAGCAGAAGCCAATCTTATCGAATCCATTCGCAAGCGCTATCCCAACCACGGCTTTTACTGCGAAGAAACCGGCCACCAGCCCGGCAGCGACGATGGTGCAGATTTTCTCTGGATTATCGACCCTTTAGATGGCACCACCAATTTTATTCACGGCATCCCGCATTTTGCCATTTCCATTGCCCTTCAGGTAAAAGGCCAGCTGGAAGTGGCGGTGATCGTTGATCCCATAAAACAGGAAGAATTTACCGCCATACGCGGGCGCGGCGCACAGCTAAATGGCAAGCGCATTCGTGTTACCGACCAAAAACAGCTTGAAGGGGCATTAGTTGCCACCGGTTTCCCCTTCCGCCCCAATCAGCGCGGTATTCTGGATGCTTACATGGGCATCTTTCAGGATCTTGCCATTACCACAGCGGGTATTCGTCGCCAGGGTGCCGCTGCGCTGGATTTAGCCTATGTAGCCGCAGGCCGTTACGATGCATTTTGGGAATTTGGCCTGAACAAGTGGGACATTGCTGCCGGTGTTTTATTAATTAAAGAAGCCGGTGGACTGGTTGGCGATTTGAAAGGCGGCATGAAGCACATGGAAACCGGCGATATTGCCTGCGCCCCACCCAAACTGTTTAAGCCATTTTTACAAACAATTTGCCGTCATACTTTGAAGAAGTAGCAAGAAAGATCATACGGAAACCAAAAAGGCCTTCTCTCTAGAAGGCCTTTTTAATTCAGGGCATTTCGTTTTCTTCGTCGCGCTCCGGTTCCAGAAAATCCTCGCGGGAAATATTCATCATCAACAGCACGTTGCTTGCCACATAAATCGACGAATAAGTACCAATACCGACACCCACGATCAATGCCACTGCAAACGAATAAATCAGCTCGCCACCCAATAGCGCCAGCGCTACCAACACTAACAAGGTGGTAATCGAGGTAATCAGGGTGCGGCCCAGGGTCTGGTTGAGTGAGTCATTGATAATGCTTTCCGCCTCGCCATAACGCAGCTTGCGAAAATTTTCGCGAATCCGATCTGATACGACAATGGTATCGTTTAACGAGTAACCGATAACCGCCAGTACCGCCGCCAGCACGGTCAGATCAAAATCCATTTGGGTCACAGAAAAGAAGCCCAAGACAATAATGACATCGTGGAACAACGCAATCACAGCACCCACGGCAAACTTGAACTGGAAGCGGAACGTAACGTAGATCAGCATCAAAATCAGTGCAAAAATCATGGCTGATCCGCTTTGATCCCGCAGTTCTTCACCCACCTGCGGCCCCACGTATTCAATACGATTTTTAACAACGCTGGCATCGTATTTTTGCAACGCACTGAAAACGCGATCACCTAATTTGGCGCTGTCTTCGCCTTCTTTAGGCTGGATACGTACCAGCACTTCGGTTGGCTTACCGAAGTGTTGCACGGATGCATCATCAAATCCGCTGGCCGCTAACTGCTCGCGTAGTAAATCTACATCAGCCGCTTCACCATAGGCAATTTCCACCTGGGTGCCGCCGGTAAAGTCTAACCCCCAGCTCAGGCCTTTGGTTGCAAGAGAAACGATCGACAGTAAAAATACTATCGCAGAGATAACCAATGCAATCTTACGATAAGACATGAATTGAATATTGGGTGTCTTCATGATTACCTCCTTTAAATTTTTAATGTTTTTAATTGTCTTCTGCCGTAGAGCAGATTGATAAGGCCACGGCTGACAAAAATAGCGGTAAACATGGATGTTAAAATACCGATTGAAAGAGTAACCGCAAAACCTTTAACGGGGCCGGAGCCAAACAGGAACAAAATAAGTGCTACCAGCAACGTGGTAATGTTCGCATCAAGAATGGTGACAAACGCTCGCTCATAACCCGCATGAATTGCCTGTTGGGGTGTTGAGCCGCCAGCCAGTTCTTCGCGAATACGCGAAAATATAAGCACGTTGGCATCCACCGCCATACCCACAGTCAGTACAATACCGGCCATACCCGGCAATGTAAGGGTTGCACCCGGGATCATCGACATACAGGCAAACAACAGCACCAGGTTCATCACCAAAGCCACATTAGCCACCAACCCGAACATGCGGTAGTTGAACAGCATAAACACCATGACTAACGCAAAACCAAGCAGTAATGATTTAAAGCCCGACTCTATATTTTGCGCACCCAGACTTGGCCCTATGGTTCGCTCTTCCACAAAATACATAGGCGCGGCCAAAGCACCGGCTCGCAACAGCAATGCCAGCTCGGAAGCTTCCGCCGGGCTGTCTAATCCTGTAATTCGGAAGCTAGAACCTAACGCGGCCTGTATGGTAGCCACATTAATCACATTGCGCTCTTCAATGGTTTTTATCTTTTCAACGGCCACACCGTTTTCCATTACCGTATGGGGCTCAGGTTTTAATTCAATAAACACCACAGCCATTGAATCCTTAATATGACCACTGGTGGCTTTCAGCATTTGCTTACCGCCAGCACTATCAAGATCAATATTTACCTGCGGGCGGCCATTTTCATCGTAGTTGGATTGTGCATTAATAACGCGATCACCTGTTACGATGACTTTTTTCTTCAACAACACGGGGCGGTTTTCCGCCTTAAAGTCAATAAACTCGGCATCTGGCGGAGCTCGTCGGGTGGTCATGGGGTCGCTTTCCCAATCTACCAGGCGAAATTCCAGATTAGCCGCACGGCCAATAATACGTTTTGCTGCTGCGGAATCCTGAATACCGGGGATTTGCACTACGATACGATCCGCACCCTGGCGTTGCACTATTGGTTCCGCTACACCCAGCTCATTCACCCGATTACGCAGGCTGGTCAGGTTTTGCGAAATGGCATAGTCGGTAATTTCTTTTTTCACTTCATCGGTGATGGTTAAGCCCAACACAAAGGCATCGGAGTTTTCATTTTTTAAAACCGTGAACTCTCTAAATTCCTTGCGTAATAACTCATGGGCTTTCTCCAGCGCCTCAGCACTACGGAACTCGATATTGATAGTGCCGTTTTCATCACTGCGCTGAAAAGGCGTTTTATAACGAAGCTTTTCTTCCCTTAAACGTAGCTTTATGTCAGAAACAAAATCATCGAAGCGCGTTTTTAATGCTTTTTGCATATCCACTTGCAATACAAAGTGAACCCCACCACGCAAATCCAGGCCCAGTTTCATGGGGGTTGCGCCAATGCTCACCAGCCAATCCGGTGTATTGCCTGCCAGGTTCAAAGCCACCACGAACTTTTTACCCAGAGCGCTTTGCACCACTTCTTTTGCCTTTAACTGGCTGGCGGTGTCGTTAAAACGGAACATGGTGGATTTACCCTTCTGCTCAAACGCTTTAACTTCAATATTGGCTTTTTGTAAGGCTGTTTTTGCTTTATCAACAGCAAGCAAATCCACCTCGGTGGTTGCGGTTGCACCGGATATTTGTATGGCTGGATCATCTGGATACAGGTTGGGCATTGCAAATAGCACCGCTATTACCGCCACAAACACGATCACCAGGTATTTCCATAAGGGGTATTGATTGAGCATATGGACTCGGCCTGTGTTGTTTTGTTCTGAAAATGTCTACTACTGACGTGTCAGCAACTTACTAAATGTTTTTAATGGTGCCTTTTGGCAAGGTATTAGTAACCGCTGATTTTTGAAACCGGATCTCGGTATTGGCAGCCACTTCCACCACCACATAATCATCCGATACTTTGGTAACTTTACCCAGCATACCACCGGCAAGTGCCACTTCATCACCCTTACCCAGACTGCTCATCAGCTCTTTGTGTTCTTTATTGCGCTTGTTTTGCGGGCGAATAATAAAGAAATAAAAGAACACCACCATGATCACCAACATAAAGAAAGGGTTAGCAAAAAATGGTACTTCGCCCTGGGCCGCCGCTACGGGTGCTTCGGCCATTGCATCTGAAATAAAGAAACTCATAACTACCTCGGTCGTATTACTCAATGAAATAAAAGGATAAATTAAAACGCTTTAAGCTTTTCAAGCTGCTCTCGCATACCCGGCACATCCCAAGCACACTGGCATCAATCAAGTGGGGGCACATCTCGGCCCAGCTTGGCGTAGAACTCTTCCACAAAGCCGCCCAATGTACCCTGTTCAATGGCGCTTCGCAAACCACTCATCAGATTTTGATAGTGTCGCAGGTTGTGAATGGTGTTTAACTGAGAACTTAAAATTTCCTTACAGCGATCCAGGTGATGTAAATAGGACCGACTGAAATTTTTACAAGTGTAGCAGTCGCAATTTTCATCCAGCGGACTGGTGTCGTGCTTGTGAATAGCATTGCGAATCTTGATAACACCGCTTTCGGTGAATAAATGGCCATTTCGGGCATTGCGTGTCGGCATCACGCAGTCGAACATGTCCACGCCCCGTCGCACCGCCTCCACAATATCTTCCGGCTTGCCTACCCCCATCAGGTAGCGGGGTCTGTCGGCTGGCATATGGGGCTCAAGGCCGTCCAGCACCTTAACCATCTCTTCCTTGGGTTCGCCTACCGACAAACCACCAATGGCATAACCATCAAAACCAATGGCTTTCAGGCCATTAACCGATTCTTCACGCAAATGCGGATACATACCGCCCTGCACAATCCCGAACAGTGCCGCAGCGTTATCACCGTGGGCATCTTTACTGCGCTTAGCCCAACGCAACGATAGTTCCATGGAATCACGAGCCTGTTGTTCGCTGGCCGGGTAAGGGGTGCATTCATCGAAAATCATCACAATATCCGCACCCAGATCCCGCTGCACCTGCATGGATATTTCCGGATCGATAAACACCTTGCTGCCATCTATTGGGGATTTAAAGGTAACGCCCTGCTCGGTGATTTTGCGCATTTCACCCAGGCTGAACACCTGAAACCCGCCGGAGTCTGTCAGAATGGGGCCGTGCCATTGCATAAAGTCGTGCAAATCGCCGTGCTCTTTAATAATTCCAGTACCGGGGCGAAGCATTAAATGAAAGGTATTGCCAAGAATAATCTGTGCACCTATTGCTTCTATATCTTTGGGCAGCATACCTTTAACCGTGCCGTAAGTGCCAACGGGCATAAACGCAGGAGTTTCCACCACACCACGAGCAAACAACAACTGTCCACGGCGGCTTTTTCCATCTTGTGCAAGTAATTTGAATTTCATAAGTTTTCTCTTTGCGGTTGCCTGGGCAACACGCCTAATCTGCCACCCCGTTGGCAATCAACATGGCATCACCATAGCTGAAAAAGCGATAACGCTGTGCCACCGCATGCTGGTAAGCCGCCAGCACTGATTCCCTGCCAGCCAAAGCACTCACCAGCATAATCAAGGTAGATTCGGGTAAATGAAAGTTAGTCAGCAGGCCATCAACCACCTGAAAGCGGTAACCCGGATAAATAAAAATATCGGTATCGCCACTGTAGGTTTGCAACTCGCCGGACTGGGCAGCGGTTTCCAGACAGCGCACACTGGTGGTGCCCACAGCAATTACCCGATTGCCTGCTGCTTTGGTTGCCGCTACTTGGGCCACGGTTTCCTGGTTAACTTCCAGCCACTCGGCATGCATCTGGTGATCGCGCACATCATCAGCCCTTACCGGCTGAAAAGTACCCGCACCCACATGCAGGGTAACAAACGCCCGCTTAATGCCTTTGCTTTCCAGGCGGGACAATAGATCATTATCAAAATGCAATCCCGCGGTTGGTGCTGCCACTGCGCCAGGGTGCTGGGCATAAACCGTTTGATAGCGCTCTTTATCTAAAAGCTCATCGGCTCTTTCAATATAGGGGGGCAGCGGCATATGGCCATACTGTTGCAACAACGACATGACATCACCACTGGCCGCTTTTAAACGAAATAACTCGCCTTCGCGTGCCACCATGGTAAAAGCAGCGGTTTGCCTACCATCAATATACAGCTCCGCCCCCGGCTTGGGCGATTTACTGGATCGAATATGAGCCAGGCACTCTGTTTCCGACAGCACCCTTTCAACCAGTATTTCCAGTTTGCCGCCGGTAGCTTTGCGGCCCCATAAGCGTGCAGGAATCACTTTGGTATTGTTAAATACCAGCAAATCCCCTGGTTGGAGCAGGTTTTCAATATCAACAAAGGAACGATCAGCGATTGCTCCCAGCGCACGATCCAAACACAGCAGGCGGCTGCCAGCACGTTGCTCGGCTGGATACCGGGCTATCAGTTCATCCGGCAAGTCGAAATGGAAATCACTGCGTTTCATAGGGAATCAAAATATCGCCAAGGGTTCATCAAATGGGGCGCATTATACGTTTGTTAGCCGCCCACAGAAAGGGTGGAGCGCAAAGGTTTTGTTGACCTTCCCGTTGGCATTGTTATAATCGCGCCTCCTAACGATTTCCTATGTGCCAGAGTGATGAAATTGGTAGACATGACGGATTCAAAATCCGTTGCCTTCACGGGCGTGCCGGTTCGAGTCCGGCCTCTGGTACCATCAAATCCATCATGAGCAAATCCAAGCGCAGTTCAGCCAACAAAAAATCCCGCTCGAAAAAGCATGATCGCGGTCAGCCCAAGCCGGCATCCGCCCCCAAGCCTACCCACTACAGCGAGTGCCCATCAGCCCCTCTTTGGCGGCGGCTGGCTTCTATGGTATACGATATGCTGGTGTTGTGGGCTATCTGGATTGCTACAGGATTTCTCCATGCGGCGATTTTCGGTATCGAATCCACCGAAAATGCCAGCCACCTTGCCAGCACTCTGTTTCCGATGCTGCTGACCGCCACCTTTACTTTTTACTACTGGTTCTGGACGCACGGCGGGCAGACATTAGGGATGCGTGCCTGGCGATTAAAAGTGATTGATGCCCGCCTTGATGGCACTCCGCCCCACCCGGTTAAATGCATCACCCGTTTTTGTGGCGCGTTTGTTTCGCTCTCAGCATTCGGGCTTGGTTATATCTGGTGTTTATTCGATGCCGCAAACGACACCTGGCATGATCGTATTTCCGGCACTCGCACGCTGGTAATTCCTAAAGAAGAAAACAAAAAAAACCGTTTTCGAGATAGCCGCCGAATTCCTAAAGACCCGGTTTAACTTTTATTAAACCGGCACTAAACCCGGCGCAACAGCAGCACTCCGACCACTCCGCATATGGCAATGGGGATGCCCGCCGCTATCAATGGCGACACATGAAACACAATACTGACGTGGCCAAGCAGTTCCTGAGCGTAATTGAAGCACAGACCCACCACAACACCTGCTGTAATTCGCTGCCCCATAGTAACGGAGCGCAACGGCCCGAAAATAAAGGAAATGGCAATAAACACCATGACCACCGTTGCAAACGGCTGCAATACCTTTTTCCAGAAAGCGAAATAATACTCACCACTTTCCAAGCCCTGAGATGCCAGTTGGCGAGCATAGCTGAGCAATCCCGTAATAGACAAATGATCCGGCTTAAGTGCCACTATCGACAAAAAATCTGGTGTAATGTCGGAGTTCCAACGCAATGTATCAAGATGCTTAACATTGGTTCTATTTGTCGTAAAGGAAGTTTCACTCACATTGAACAAAACCCAGTGATCACCCTGAAACAAAGCACGCTCACTGTAATCGGACGCTATCAGTTGCTGCGCCTGATAGTTAAAACGCGCAATACCATACAGCACTCCATTGGGCTGTATCGCATTAATATGTACAAAAGCATCATCATCTCTAAACCAATACCCGTATCGGGAGCTTAACGCATCAGAGCCATCAATCTGGCGGGCTCTTTCACTTTGCGCATACTGCTCAGTATTCGGCACCACAAACTGACCTAACACAAGAGCAACAACAATAAACAATAAAACCGGTTTCACTGCGGCATAGACAATCCGCAGCACCGACACACCAGAAGCTCGAATAACGGTTAATTCGCTATTGTTGGCCAACGCCCCCAAACCAATCAAACAGCCAATCAAGGTGGCAATGGGAATAAATTCATAAATACGTCCCGGCATGGTCAGCGCGATATATTTCAATGCCTGGAAAATCTGGTATTCAGCTTCAAGTTCTTCCAGCTCTGCCACAAATGAAAAAACAGCATCCAGACCAACGATAATCAATAACACTACAAGCACTGCAAAAAAAACTGCTTTGGCTATGTATCCATCCAGCAGTTTCATACACCACCTCCCTGCTGCGACAAGGTTTTAGCGGCCCGCTGCTTGCGTACCCACAGCCTTAAATTGGGCCAGAAATGCACCACACAGGCGAACAGAAAGAACACCAGATGAATCCAGATTAAACCCAAATCATCGTTTATTTTGCCTTTGGCTATCGCGTTTTTCCCTGCCAGCAACAAAGACAGGTACGCCAGATAAATCACGATTGAAGGTAATAGTTTTAAATAGCGTCCTTGGCGAGGGTTTACCTTACTTAATGGTACTGCCAGAAATGCCACGATAGGCACCAGCAAAGGTACAGAAATTCGCCAGTGAAGCTCCGCTCTTGCCTGCGGTGAATCCTGCTGCCACAAATCCAGTGTTGTTCTGTTTTCAAATTCCTGGTTGGGGTCGTAGGGCTTTTGCTCTTCGATTTTAATTTCATACTGCCCATAAGATGCCTGATTAAAATCCGCCTGCCCTGGCGAACCTTCAAACCGGGTACCATTGGAAAGCACCAGGTATCTGGCACCTGTGGACTCATCTACCCGATAACGACCTTCACCGGCAGAAAGCAGCGCTACTGTTTGCGAATCTTTTTCGTCGTAGCTGACAATAAAAAGGTTTTCCATAGAGGAAGTTCTACTGGATACCTGTTCGGTATAGGTAACTGTGCGACCATCCTTAGAGGCATAAAAGCGGCCAGGATTTAAAACTTCCAGGCCGGATTTGCGCTTTTGCTCTTCTAAAATCTGTACCGATTCAGCCGCACCCATAGGGCCAACATATAAACTGAATAAACCAACAACGGCGCTTAAACAAAGCGCAGGAATCAACGTGTAATATACCAGTCTGGTTTGGCTCACACCGCAGGCTTCCAGCACCACCATTTCATTTTCCAAATACATGCGCCCATAGGCGAGCAGTATTCCCAAAAACAACGCTAACGGTAAAATCAACTCCAGAAAGCCCGGCAACCGATAAGCCATCACCAAAAAAACCACATCGCTACTGATTCTTCCAGATGCCGCTTCAGCCAGATATTTAATAAAACGACCACACACTAAAATCATCACCAGCACACTGGCAACACCGACAGTGGTGGCAAAAAGTTGTCTTGATAAATAACGATAAATAACCATTAACTAACTGCGCTTTAAAGAAGAATTAAACCAATGCTGGCGGTTTTCACTTGAATCATTACACTGTTGTAAGCATAGTCACCATTATCTAATAAACGAACCGATTTGTCTTGCGGAGCCCTACTTATGGATTTAGTTGTAAAATCTACCCTGCCTGAAAAAACCAAAGCCGGCATTCTGGCGGTTCCAGTATTCAGCGAACCAGCACTGACTGACCAGGCCAAACAAATCGACGATCTTACGGGCAATGTCATTACCCGTTGCCTGGATCTGGGTGAATGCAAAACATCTGCAGGCAGCGCTGCACTGATTGCACCTGTCGGTAATCTGAAAACACCGCGCTTGATTGTATTCGGGCTAGGCAAACAGGGAGCAACCACACCCGAGAATTTTCGCAACGCGATCAGCAAAGTGATTAGCCTTGCTAAAAGCACCCAGGCCAAAGATCTGGCGATTGCACTGGATGGTGTTCAGGTGATTGATCGGGATCACGCCTGGCAGGCCCGTCAGATTGGCGAGACTGCGGCGGCACAGTGCTACACATTTAATCACTACAAAAGCAAAAGCAACAAAAAGCCGGTTAAGCTAAGCAAGATTGCTCTGCTGATTACAGATAAAGGCAACAAAAAAATCACACAAAGCGGTGCAAAAATCGCTAACGCTGTTGCCAAAGGCATGGACTACACCCGTGATCTGGGTAACCTGCCAGGTAATGTATGCCACCCCAGCTATTTAGCTAAAGAAGCCCAAAAACTGGCCAAAGCATCGCCAAAATTAAGCGTGAAAATCATTGATGAAAAAGAAATGAAATCCCTGGGAATGGGTGCGCTGTTATCGGTCAGCGCAGGCAGCAAACAACCTGCCAAGCTGATCATTATGGAATACAAAGGCGGCAAACAGAATGAACGGCCTCACGTCATCGTGGGTAAAGGCATTACCTTTGACAGCGGCGGAATCAGCCTTAAGCCCGGTGCAGGCATGGATCAAATGAAGTTTGATATGTGCGGTGCCGCTTCTGTTTTCGGCACCATGAAAACCATTGTGAAACTGGAACCTGCTGCCAATATCATCGGTGTGGTAACAGCCGCAGAAAACATGCCCGGCGGCAAAGCCACCCGCCCTGGCGACATTGTTAAAACCATGTCCGGTCAAACCGTAGAAATTCTCAACACCGATGCCGAAGGCCGTTTGGTATTGTGTGATGCTTTAACCTATGTCGAAAAATACAAACCCGCTTCAGTGATTGATGAGGCCACCCTTACCGGAGCCGTTCTAGTAGCACTGGGAACCCATGGCAGCGCTGTTATCGGCAACAACGACGAAGTTATCGAAAATATAAAAGCATCCGCCGAATTTACCGGAGACAAAACCTGGCAACTGCCCATGTGGGACGAACACCATAAACAACTGGAAAGCCCCTATGCCGACCTGGCCAATATTGGCGGACGAAATGCCGGCACCATTACCGCAGCCTGTTTCCTGTCGAAATTTACCCACAAATACCCTTGGGCACATTTAGACATCGCCGGCATTGCATGGTATACAGGCGGCCCAATGAAAGGCGCTACCGGCAGGCCCGTGCCACTGTTAACCGACTACCTGCTTCGCAAAACTGCCAGCTGACCATGACAGACCTATCCAAAAGGGTTAACACTGTACAACAGGGCTTTTCACAATGAGGAGCCCCGTTTGACACAGATAGATTTCTACATATTGCCCGACGACACCCAAGTTGAGCCTGTGCGTTACACCTGCCGTTTGATTGAAAAAGTGTACCGCCTTGGCCACAAAATTTACGTGCATTGCGCCAATGAAACGCAATGCCGACAAGTCGACGAAACGCTTTGGCAGCTGGACGATGCCAGCTTTATTCCCCACAGCAGGCTTTCCGAAAGCGCTACATCCCAAAACAACGTAACGCCAGCCAGTGCCGCCGATAACAGCCCGATTTTGATAGGATGGCAAGCGCTTCCCGAATATCACGGTGAAGTTCTGATTAACCTGGCCGACAGCATACCCGACTTTTTTAGCCGTTTTCACCGGGTAGCTGAAATCGTGCCGGGAAACATGGAGCAACGAACAAAGAGCCGACAGAATTACCGATTCTACAAAGAAAGGGGCTACCCTTTAAATACACACAACATCAAACCCAGCAAACGCTAACCTGGAATGATGGCCATGAAAGAAGAACGCGGCAAACCCGGCTCGAAAAGCAATAAAACAGACCTCCTTAATGATCTTGAAGATCTCAGCGGCCTGCTTAACAGGCCCGGCGTTCATAATAAAGAGCTGACCCTGCCTCAAGGGCTTGATGACTTACCCGTACTAAAAAGCTTTGTGGAAGACGTTCCCACACTCAGTGAATCAGCCGAGCAACACGGCAATGAGCACACCACAACCCTGAAAGACAGTACCGACAGCGTGGAATACCAGGCCATTCACCCAATGGCATCCAAGCTGGTGGATGAAGTCATTCAGCAGTTCATCCCGCAAATTGAAGCAGAATTGCGTAAACGCCTGGAACAACAGATAGACGAGTACCTGAACAAGCACGGAAAAAACACCCAGAAGTAACGAATCCCCGCGAAAAAACATCATCAAGCAGGTATACTACGCGGCTGATTTCACACTATGTTTTTTAACTGACTTTTTTAACTGCGAAAAGAATCACCGGCATGGAAAAGACCTTCAATCCTAGCGACATCGAAACCAAATGGTACCAAACTTGGGAAAACAACGGCGACTTTAAACCCAGTGGCGAAGGTGCCCCTTACAGCATCATGATTCCGCCTCCCAATGTTACCGGCAGCCTGCACATGGGCCACGGTTTTAACAATGCCATTATGGATTGCCTGATTCGCTACCATCGAATGAAAGGCCACAACACCCTTTGGCAGGTGGGCACCGATCACGCCGGTATCGCCACCCAAATGGTGGTTGAACGCCAACTGGCAGCCCAAAACCAAACCCGCCACGATCTGGGCCGCGATAAATTTCTCGACAAAATCTGGGAATGGAAAGAAGCATCCGGCGGTACTATAACCCGCCAGATTCGTCGCCTTGGCTCATCCGTAGACTGGAGCCGGGAACGCTTCACCATGGATGAGGGCTTATCTAACGCGGTTCAGGAAGTCTTTATCCGCCTTCACCAGGAAGGCCTGATTTACCGCGGCAAACGCCTGGTCAACTGGGACCCCAAACTGCACACCGCTATATCAGATCTTGAAGTAGAAAACCTTGATGAAAAAGGCTTTCTTTGGCACTTTCGTTACCCACTGGCCAACGGCGAAACAACCGCCGAAGGCAAAAATTACATTGTGGTCGCCACTACCCGCCCGGAAACCATGCTCGGTGATACCGCTGTTGCAGTCAACCCGAAAGACGAACGCTACCAGGCACTTATCGGCAAAACCGTGATGCTGCCGCTGGTGAATCGTGAAATTCCTATCGTGGCCGACGATTATGTGGATATGGAATTCGGTACCGGCTGTGTAAAAATCACGCCAGCTCACGATTTTAACGATTACGAAGTGGGCAAACGCCACAACCTGCCGCTGGTAAACATTCTTACTATTGATGCCGCAATCCGTGAAGAAGCCGAAGTCTTCAACCTCGATGGCACCATCAATATGGAAGTAGACCCGACACTGCCGGAACAATACCGGGGTGAAGATCGTTTTGCCGCCCGCAAAAAAATCATCTCCGAATTTGAAAGTCTCGGGCTGCTGGAAAAAATTGACGACCATGCGTTAACCGTGCCACATGGTGATCGCTCCGGCGTAGTCGTAGAACCCTTCCTAACTGATCAATGGTATGTTCGCGTAGCACCACTGGCTGAACCCGCAATCAAAGCCGTTGAAAACGGCGACATTGAATTCGTTCCCAAGCAATGGGAAAACACCTACTTTGCCTGGATGCGCGACATTCAGGACTGGTGTATTTCCCGCCAGCTTTGGTGGGGCCACCGCATCCCCGCCTGGTACGATAACGAAGGCAAGGTTTATGTTGGTCGCAGCGAAGCAGAAGTGCGCGAACAACATAATATTGACGAACATATCGCCCTACACCAGGACGAAGACGTACTCGACACCTGGTTTTCTTCAGCCCTGTGGACCTTCTCTACCCTGGGCTGGCCAGAACAAACCCCTGAGCTAAAAACCTTCCACCCCAGCGACGTACTGGTGACCGGCTTCGATATTATTTTCTTCTGGGTTGCCAGAATGATTATGATGACACTGAAATTCATGGATGAAGTGCCCTTCAAAAAAGTGTACGTCCACGGCCTGGTGCGCGATGCCGAAGGCGACAAAATGTCGAAATCGAAAGGTAACGTGCTCGATCCTTTAGACATTATTGATGGCATTGAGCTGGAAAGCCTTGTTAAAAAGCGCACCGGCGGCATGATGCAGCCCAAACTTGCCACAAAAATCGAAAAGCAAACTCGCAAGCACTTCCCAGAAGGTATTGCCTCTTACGGCACCGATGCGCTGCGTTTTACTTTCTTATCGCTGGCCGCCACTGGCCGCGATATAAAATTCGATATCAGCCGCCTGGAAGGCTACCGAAATTTCTGCAACAAAATCTGGAACGCCGCCCGCTATGTATTAATGAACACCGAAGGCCAGGATAACGGCTTAACTGGCAACGCGGTGGAACTAAGCCTGGCTGATCGCTGGATCGTGTCACGCCTGCAGCAAACCCAGATGCAGGTAAGCAAGGCGATTGAAGAATATCGTTTCGATCACGCCTCGCAAGCCGTTTATGAATTCGTATGGAATGAATACTGTGACTGGTATCTGGAATTATCAAAACCGATTCTAAACTCGGATACCGCCAGTGATGCGGCAAAACGCGGCACCCGACAAACACTGTTACGTGTCCTGGAAAGCATTTTGCGTGTTGCCCACCCAATGATGCCCTTTATCACCGAGGAAATCTGGCAGGTGGTTGCACCGATGGTGAACGCTGACCTGAAAGGCACTAACACCATTATGAAGCAGCCTTTCCCCGTTGGTGAAACAGAAAAAATCGATGAGCAGGCGATTGCCGATATCGAATGGGTTAAAGGCGTTATTGTAGGCGTACGCAATATCCGCGGTGAAATGAACATTTCCCCCGCTAAACAGATCCCGGTATTGCTGAACAATGGTAACAGCGAAGATCATCGCCGCTACCAGGATAATCAGCAGTTTTTAATATCACTGGCAAAACTTGAAGCCATTAACTGGCTAAATTCGGGCGATGAAGTCCCCATGTCCGCCACTCAACTTGTTGGCAACATGGAAGTGCTGGTACCCATGGCCGGTTTGATTGATGTGGAAGCCGAGGTTGCGCGCCTGAACAAGGAAATCGAAAAACTCAGCAATGATGTCAGCCGTGTTGAGAAAAAACTATCGAATCCAAACTTTGTTGATAAAGCACCCGCAGCTGTTGTTGATAAGGAAAAGGCAAAAATGGAAGATGCCAAATCCGCACTCAGCAAACTTCAGGAGCAAAAAAACAAAATAGCGAAGCTTTAGTCAGGTAAGCTTTCGCCGAGAAAATAAGTGCCTGTAAAAAACGGGTGCCAGCATTTAACAAACTGGCACCCGTTATAATGACGAAAATAATCATTACCAGTGGAATGGTTTAATTTGAAAACCATTAATAGCTTTATACACACCTGGTGGTTCTCAGTGCTGATATTAAGCAGCATTTTGTTATTAAGCCTGCTGCCCACTGAAGCCAAAGAAATTCTCGACCTGAAACATCAGCCTATAGCTCAAGGGGAATGGTGGAGAATTTTTTCCAGCCAGGTCATTCATCTTAGTTTCAATCATACCCTGCTGAATTTCGCCGGATATGCGTTTGTTATATTCAGCTTTCGCACTGAAGTCACACCTGCTCGTGAAATCATTATCTTACTGGCCTCGGCCACCGCCGTCGGGCTCGGCATCCATTTTCTTAACCCTGAAATATATTCCTATGTGGGCTTATCCGGTGCCATCTATGGTGTGCTGGTGGCCAGTGTGATTATTGGTATCAATCAAACCCCTGGCCTGTCGATCCTGTTTTTAGCCTTCCTGTTAGGGAAATTTTTATTTGAATATATAAATGGCGGAGCATCCAGCACCACTGAAGAATTAATTGGTGGCCAGGTCGCAACTGACAGCCATCTTTATGGCGCTATCGCCGGCCTTGTTCCAGGTATTCTGTATTATTTATCCGACAAAAAACACTTGATGCTAAACGATACCCAGCGCTTTGTTGATCAATTTAAACATCCTTTGGTTCGTGATTTGGCCTGGACGCTCCACAGCACGCCACTTTTAAATGTTTCTGGAAAAAATTTCAGGTCGATTACATCGGCAGAATGCCGCTCTATTGCTATTAGTTTTCTGGACACATTGAAATTAATGGATAAAACACCTGAAAAATTGGAAAAGGCGCTGGATGCTGACAATGCACGTCTTGGTCTGTATTTTGAACGGCTTATTACATTCTGGCTGACCCATCAAAACAGATTCGAACTGATCGACCATAACTTGAAAGTAGAGGAAAACAAAAAAACTATCGGCGAGTTTGATTTTATTATTAAAGACAAGCAAAACAATGAAGTAATCCACTGCGAAGTGGCTGTTAAATTCTATCTTGGCGTCAGCCCGTGCAACTCGCTCCACAGTTTTCACGGCCCTGGAAAAAAAGATCGTCTGGATATAAAAACCAGTCATTTAATTGAAAAGCAAATTCAGCTTTCTGATAAACCCGCTGCACAGGAAACACTAGCAAAAAGCCATATAAAAATTGATAAACGCATTATTTTTGTTAAAGGCAGAATCTTTTACCCCTACCAGCATCAGCCCAATCCATCAGAACACTTATTAAACGCACTGCATAGACAACATCCTCAAGGCGTCTGGTATACCGTCAGCGAATTGTTAGCATTAAAACCCACGGCCATCTACCGATCCATTTACCTTGAAGCAAAATTTCACCTAACCGGCAAAGACGAATGGCTGACATTAAAACATACTGATTCAGCTTCATTTGCCGAGCTTAAAAAGCAGTTGAAAAAAAATCAGATTGAAAGGCCAACTGTCATTATTGTCAGCGTATCTGGTAAGGAAAAAAAACGTTTATTCGTTGTTCCCGATGACTGGGTAACAAATTCTGAAGATCAGTAAGCTTTATCGCCATCAAAATACACAATACGATTACCACCATTTTCAGAAATAGATATCAGCCTTTCTTTAGCCTCTTCTAAAAACTGTTCACCGTTGACATCAGTATTTGGCAATCTTGACAAAACGACTATCGAAACTTTAACAGACATACTGCAAATACCAATATTCAAAGGCTTGCTAGCCACATTGTCATAAATAGCATTAGCAACATGCTCCGCCCCTTGAATCCGCGTATTTGGCATCAGCACACCAAACTCCGCTGCTCCTACCCTTCCCACCATATCAGCTGGCCGGGTTACACATTTTCTTACGGCAGAGGAAGCGATTTTTAAAATT
>PDSR01000067.1 GCA_002748575.1 Gammaproteobacteria bacterium | reverse complement strand
CCAAAGCTGCTGAGCCATTTCACCGCTGTTTTCGGCCCGCATTTGGGAACACCTGGCACGTTATCCACGGTATCACCAACCAGTGCCAGGTAATCAATGATTTGTTCCGGAGCAACCCCGAATTTTTCGATCACTCCGGCACGATCCATGGTCGATTGATTCATGGTGTTGATCAGGGTAACGTGGTCGCTCACCAGTTGCGCCATGTCTTTATCACCGGTGGATACAATAGTATCAATACCTTGCTCGGTGGCCTGCTGACACAGGGTGCCGATCACATCATCCGCTTCGACACCATCCACCATTAGCAGGGGAAACCCCATTAAACGCACGGCGGTATGCAGCGGCTCAATCTGGGCGCGTAGATCATCGGGCATGGGGGGGCGATTGGCTTTATATTCGCTGTACATATCATCGCGGAATGTTTTCCCCTTGGCATCGAACACCACCGCCATTTGTTGCGGCTGATATTCTTTCAGCAGGCTTTTCAGCATACTGATCACCCCGCGCACTGCGCCTGTGGGCTGGCCATTCGTGGTTTGCAGGGGGGGCAGCGCATAAAAAGCGCGATAAAGATAGGATGAACCATCCACTAGAATCAGTGGTTTGTTATCTGCCATGGGTGATGATCGCTCTTCAGAATTGAAGGCGCCATGCTAACACGTTTCAGATTAACCGGCAGCCACCGCTTGTAGCCCGGGTTTTCCACATATGGCTCGTAACTCGTCCATAAAACTGCGGCAGGCACTGGTTCTGGCAATGTATCTTTGCTCTTCAAGAATATCTTTCAGAATTTGAAGATTAGTGAGCGGATTGGCCAGCACACAACGAAACACAACTGTTTTCTGGCGGCGATACTGATCAGGAGTTAAACGGGTTCTTGATACAAACGATTTACCACGGGCACGCTGAGTTTTTTGAATACGCTTGGTGAGCCGATTCAGCAACTGGTGAATAGCTTCAAATTCTTCGGCGCTGCAATCAGCGAGTTTTTCACGTACAAACGGCGGCACATAACGGTAACAAAGCATATTCAGTTCGGGTTCGGCAATCAGCTCAAACTCTTTGTCGGCCTGAATCATGGTGGCAAAACCACGGGCCTTTTCAATACCCTGATCAATCAGCATTTCATAGCCGCTGCGGCCAATAATCTTTAATCCTGATTGCAGCAACATGGCCATGCCTGGCCGGGAGCCTTCCAGGGTATAAGCGCCCAGATCTTTGGAGCCTTTACGAATAATGTATTCCGCATGATGCTCAATGGCCGATACCAGTGTTGGGTCTTTGAATAATACCAACCCGGCACCCATAGGCACATACATCTGTTTATGGGCATCAATGGTGACGGAATCAGCCCTTTCAATGCCGCTAAGAATCTGCCGGTATTTTTTCGAGAACAGGGTAGGCCCTCCCCAGGCAGCATCCACGTGGAAATGGCAACCAATTTCCTGGGCAATATCAGCCAGCTTATCCAACGGATCAACACTGCCGGTTTCCGAAGTGCCTGCCACTCCGACAATGGCCATTATTTTGATATTGTCGTCGCGGCATTTTTGAATATGGCGCTGTAACTCATCAATGCAAATTCGATTATTGGCATCAGCTTTAACAGCGATCAGGTTCTCTCGGCCAATACCCAGCACATCAGCGGCTTTCGCCAGCGAATAATGGCCCCGTTCAGATACCAGTACAGCAACCCCATCGTATCCATGATGCTTAAGCGCCCCAAACACACCCACACTGACAATGCCAGGAAAGTCCTGGGTTGGCTGAAATAGCCGGTTGCGGGCAACCCATAATGCGGTCAGGTTGGCAATGGTGCCACCCGAACAAAACGAGCCCAGTGAATAGCCGGCTTCATGCATCCACTGCTGATAAAAGTTGTCATCGTTCTGGTAAATAAGACGGTGCATCATTCCCAGGGTTTGACGCTCCAACGGCGTAAAAGCTTTGGAAGTCTCGATTTTTACCAGATTTTGATTCAACGCCATCATAATGCGCGACAACGGCAGCATAAAATACGGCAGCGCCGAGGTCATATGGCCAATAAAGCTGGGGGAGGCAGTATGAACAGACTGGGCAACGACTTTATCCAGCAGGAAATCTGCCTGCTGAGATACAAAAATAGGCTTTTCAGGTATCAGAGAGTCCTGAAAGTCCTTTTCTAACACCTTCAGATCTTTTTCAACCGCAACGATATGATTTTGCAAAAAACGACCCACGTTTTGCGAAATCATACTATCAACTTTTCCTAACGTTGAATCAGGAGCTTCTGGCACCGTAAAGATACGATACATCGCTTCCATGCTGGCTTCTGCGTAACGGTTTTCAGTACTCATGCTTCAGTACTCATGTTTTGCCGCCTAAAGGTATCAAATTGGCGTCATTTATGGCGTGCTAAGCCATAATAATGTGAATCACTGGTCAACAGTGGCTTTCAAAAATGCGCGTCATTTAACCATAAAGTCTGTTAAGAGGGTATTTTTTTTAACCATGCACGCAAACTTTCAAAATATTCCTTTTAAAATCAAAAAGTTAAAAAGCACCATTACGACTAACAAGTCATATAACCCTGCAAAACATGCTGCCAAACAACGAGTTTTCGCAAGCCACTGTATAACGATTACTCAAAGATTAGCAAGCTTACGCTCTATTTGCCCGGCGGTTTCTAAAATGGCCATTTTAGCTGCTGGCACCAGCCCGGTCATGGTGACATAACCATGAGGCAACGATGAGAATTCAATATGGGTAATATCATTTCCGGCAGCCTCCAGCTTTTTCGCATAGGCAGCGCCATCGTCGCGCAGCAGGTCAAACCCGGCGGTGGTTAGCACTGCGGGCGGTAATTTGGCTAACAGCTCTGCGTCTCCATAAAAAGGCGACAGCAGAACCTGATCGCGGTTTTCCGGGTTCGGGCAGAACTTTTCCCTGCACCAGTGCAGCAAACCACGGGTTAACAGAAACCCTTCCCCCATTGTTTGATGTGATTCACCCCGAAAATGCGCATCAACCAACGGGTAAATCATCACTTGAATCTTTGGCTGCGGCCTGTTCAGCAATACCGTTTGCTGAGCCACTATTGCCGATAGCTGGCCGCCGGCACTATCGCCACAGGTATACACATTCTCAGGGTCGCCACCCAAATGCCCGGCGTTCTGCTGTACCCAGGTAAAGGCATCAATGGCATCGTAGGCAGGTGCGGGAAACGGATGCTCTGGCGTTAATCGATATTCCACCGACACTACAACATGATCAAGCACATCGGCTAGCAGCGCACAAAAACGATCCGTACTGTGAATACTGCCAATGACCAAGCCACCCCCATGATAAAACACCATAACCGGCCTTTGCGAGGTGAATGGCTGAGACTTTTTATACACCCGGATGTTGATATCTCTGGGACCTTCCAGATCGGAATCCAGGGTAATGGTGCGATCCTGTTTAGTCACGCCTTTGGCAAACGGGCAATCCAGCGCAGCGGCCATTTGTTCGTAAACCTCGCGGCCATTTTCTACCCCGAAGGACTCAATCGCCGGTTGCATGGCATGCACTTCAGACAACAGCCGCATCAACGGATCCATGGTGCGGCCATCTATTTCCAATGGCGCTTTAATGCCCATTGCTTTTTCCAGCAATGGCAAAGGTACACTTTTCAACATTAACCGGCTGAGGTGTTTTTCGGTGAAATATTTCGCGCGTTGAAGGGTATTTAACATTTTTATGGTCTTTTGTGATGGCTTTTGTGTTTATGGTGGTAATTGTCGCTGATCAGGAAGCAAGATACACTAAGCGAAACATTCAGGTAGGGGAACCCTTATGAAACAGTTAATTGCACTATTGGCACTGATGGTACTGCCATTAGCGACATTAGCCAAAGTTGAACCGCCAGCAGAAGATTCATCCATTGCTGAGGCACCGGAAGTGACCATTATTGAAGATGGCAAAAAACGCATGGAAATACACCAGATCAATGGCCGTGTATATGGGATTAAGGTTATTCCCAAAAAAGGTAAGCCTTATTTTTTAGTTGACCAGGAAGGCACCGGCGATTTCATTCGCAACAATATTGATCGCATGGAAGTGCCTGAATGGGTATTAATTTCCTGGTAAACGATGCTGCGAGCATTCCACCAGAATATTCGCAGCATTTGCCCACATACCACTGTAACTTTTTGCATCCCAGCCCAGCGGATCAATGGTGAATACCTGCACCGCATTTCTGGGCTTAACCTTGTGTAAAAATCGGGGGTTAATGTTGGGTTCCACAATCAGGCACTGCGCCTGCTGGCTGTTGAGCAGTTTTTTCACCGCCAGCATATCTTTAATGGAAGGCTTTGCTTCGGGCGCCCAGGTTACGCGGCGCTTGGAAAACCTTGCCAGCTCCTGTTCCAGGTACAGCAGGCTATCGTGATACATCACAAACGATGCCGTTGATGAAGCCGGTTGTGTGTTAATAGCCTGCTTTTGCTGCGCCATACGCGCTTTAAAGGCCGCCAGGCTGTTTTCAATCCGGCTTTTATACTCGGGGTGCTGTGCCGCTGTTTCCCGGGCAATGGCCGATGCGATAATCATGGCGTTTGCCGACGACCACCATAAATGGGGATCATACCCGGAATCCGAGTGATGGTGATGATGGTGCTGTTCGTTTAACGATGTTTCTGACGAGCCTTTCAATGGGCCTTCAATATGGGCATGTTCAATAAATACCTGCTCAGCGGCTCGTCCTTGCAGCAGCCGGATACCTTTAAGGTGCTCTACCACCAGCACCCCCTGTTGATGCTGGCGCTTTTGAATCGCTTTTTCCAGATAGGGCTCAAAGCTCGGCCCCAGCCACACCAAAGCAGGTGCCGACAGAATTGCCTGCAAATGCGACGGCTTCAGTGAAAATCCGTGGGGCGATGCACTTTGTGGCACAATCACTTCAATCTGCGGGTTAATCGGTGCCAGCACTTCTTCTGCAATTAACGCCAACGGGCGTATACTGGTGACCACCGACACCTGTGCGCTTGCCACTGTGGAAAACCACACCCCAAAAAGCACCACTAACACCCACCCAGCCAACTGCCTGTTCACCTGCTATCACCTGCTTGTTAATCGTTAAATCTCGTTATTTATCTTTATGTTATGCCAACTGAAGTTAACCCCTGGCGGCCTTTTCTTGCTAGAATCGGTCACCTGATAGTGAGCCCTTTATTCTGGCGAAGCCATGAGCATAACAGCAACCCCTTTAATTGAATCGCACCACGCCAGTTTAACGGTTAACAAACAGGTTTTGTTAACCAATATTTCCCTGCAATTAAGGGAAGGCGAAATCGTTACGGTGATTGGCCCCAATGGTGCCGGTAAAACCACCCTGTTAAAACTGTTGATTGGCGAATACCGCCCTGATTCCGGCAGCGTTCAGCGCTCGAAAAACTGCCGTATCGGCTATATGCCGCAGCGCCTGCATATTGATAACAGCCTGCCGCTAACGGTTAACCGCTTTTTGGCCATGTCCGGCAATCGTGATCGCCAGGAAATGCTGCACACATTACAGGAAGTGGGCGCAAGCCATGTGGAACAAGCCGCCGTGCAAACGCTATCGGGTGGCGAATTGCAACGGGTTTTACTGGCCAGAGCCTTGCTGCGAAACCCCAATTTATTGGTACTTGATGAACCCGCTCAAGGGGTGGATCTGCATGGTCAGCGGGAATTATACCAGTTACTCGGCAACATTCGGAATCAAAGGGGTTGTGGCATTTTAATGGTATCCCACGATCTGCATTTTGTGATGGCAGGCACCAACCATGTTATCTGTTTAAACCAGCATATCTGTTGCTCCGGTTCAGCCGACTCTGTTGCCCAGCACCCGGAATACCAGGCATTATTCGGCGACGAACTGGGTAAGGATATTGCGATTTACACCCATCATCATGATCACCACCACGACCTTGACGGCGAAGTGGTTGACGAAACCGACCACCAGCACCAAGGCTGCCGCCATGACCATCATTGAGTTAATACTGCCTTCGCTGCTAGTCGGCTTAATGCTAGCAGCCATCAGTGGCCCGCTGGGCAGTTTTGTGGTGTGGGGGCGCATGTCTTATTTTGGTGATACCCTGGCTCATTCAGCACTGCTGGGTATGACTTTAGGGCTGTTAACAGATATGGAGCCGCTGGCGGGGGTGTTGGTAATAACTTTGGGGGTGGCCTTGCTGCTCAGCCTGAGCCAACGCCAGAAAAAGCTCGCCAATGATACCTTGCTTGGCATCATCGCGCACGGCACACTGGCTACCGGGTTAGTAATCGCCAGCCAACTTAGCAGTGTGCGAATTGATTTAATGGCTTTTTTGTTTGGTGATCTGTTATCGGTAAACTATCAGGATGTGATTTGGGTGGCCGTTATTTGCGGATTACTGGGCATTGCGTTAAAAGTATTATGGGAACGGTTGCTAAATACCCTGGTAAGCAGTGAAATTGCCCAGGCAGAAGGGCTGGCCATTCACAACATTCGGCTGGCGCTGCTGATTATGCTGGCGCTGCTGGTGGCCGTTGGCATGAAAGTAGTCGGCGCTCTGCTGATCACGGCGATGATGATTATTCCCGCCGCCACCGCCAGAAGGCTTGCAGAAACGCCGGAGCAGATGGCGGTTAAAGCATCCCTGGCAGGATTACTGGCGGTGGTTGCCGGATTAGCGGTATCTTTTATTTGGGATACCCCCACTGGCCCCAGCATTGTGTTGTGTGCTTGCCTGTTATTTGCCGCAAGCCATTTTAAGCCTTCAAAATAGTACCCATCACTCACCAGATAACACGGATAAAAAAGGATTGGTTATGAAACCTGCGACAAAAGCTCTGATTCCACTGGTAGTGGCGTTGATATTATCAGGCTGTCAAACCACTGGGCTTTGGCAATCAAACAGCAGTTCCCAACAGTCAACAGCTCAGCAATCCAGTGCCGGGAATAAGCAACCCGCTGTTAAACTAACGCTGAAACAATTAATCGAAAGAGACCTGGCAGCCAACCGGTTATCCAAGCCCAATGGCAATAATGCTATTGAGAAAATTGAGCGACTGCGCGAACAATCACCAGGGGATACCGACATAAAGCGGTTTGAAAAATCGATTATTAACCGTTACCTGGCTTTGGCTGATCAGCGTATAAAACGCCACTCGCCTCCAAGCCGGCCTGACCTGGAAAAAGCACTCAGTTACGTGAATACTGCGCGCAGCCTGCAAGTGCCCTCTACCGCCCTGGATAACAAAGAACAGGAAATTATCGAATTACTCGACATTGTGATTCAACAGGAGCAGCTTGCAAAGGCCCGTGCTGCCGAGGCAACACCACCACCAGAGCCAGTTCCTGCAGAGCCTGCAACCGTTGAAACCGACAAACCTAACCCTCAGCTTAACAACCCGAATTTTATCGCACTTGAACAGGAACAAATCAGCAACCGCAGCCAGGAGATAAATTTACAGCTCGATGATATCAGCCAGCGCATTGTGGCAGGTGCCAACACAGTTGTGATTCATGCCCAGTCAATGGATGATTTTCGCTATCTGAAATCCTCGTTGCGCACATCCTTATACTGGGTTGATCCAGACTTTCATTTAAATGCCGAGCCTCACATTAATGAAGCTATATCACCTGGCATTGAAATTATTACCGAGGAGTAAACCCTATAAAGAACAGGCTTCGCAAAAATAATATAAAGGCGGAAAAACACAAACCTTGCCGTTAAACCGGTTTATTGTGGTTAATAAGATCAAGCTTCTGCTGTTTTGTCATGGCTTTAATCGCGCGTTCACGCCTGGAAGCAGCAGAGCGGTCGGTATGGGTTTCCTGATAAACAATTTTATCCGGCTGATTGCCACGAAAATACTTGGCGCCTTTAGCATTGGGCAACTGTGCGTAGGTGTCTTTGTGCTCCTGAAAGCGACGCGCCACATCGGTGGTAATGCCGGTATACAAAGCGCCGGTTTTGGTGAGTATCATATACAAGTGCCAGTCGGGATTTTTATCCAGCATATCAATCGCCTTATCCCGGCTAACGGTTATTCCTGGGTGTTTTTGCTGCTTTAAAATTTACCAGTGTTACAACTTGAGCCGTATTTTCCTGCTCAGACACAGATTGTGATGGGGCCGAAGCATCGGGCTGTTGCAGTTCATACCCGCAAGCGGCACACCTGGCAACCTTGCCTTCACCTTCCACATAGATTTTATCCATTAATTCGCATTGGGGGCACACGGCCCCGGCGATAAATCGTTTGACCATCTTTATTTGCAGCCTTATGCCGTTAAGCCTTTTTCCATTAAACCCTATTTCATTAAACCAGAGTGGCGCAATAATGCATCCGCTTGTGGTTTACGACCACGAAACGCGACAAATAATGCCATCGGTTCCTGGGAGCCGCCTTGCTCTAAAATATTTTCCAGAAACGAGCGGCCTGTATCTGGGTTAAAAATACCGTCTTCTTCAAATTTGGAAAACGCATCTGCTGATAAGACTTCTGCCCATTTATAACTGTAATAACCCGCCGCATAGCCGCCGGCAAAAATATGGCTGAAGCTGTTTTCAAAGCGGTTAAATGCAGGGGGTTGAATCACCGCCACCTGGCTGCGCACCTGATCAAGCACCGCGTGAATATCCATAGCGGGCTGGTATTGCAAATGGATTTTAAAATCGAATAATGCAAATTCAAGCTGCCGCACCATGTGCATGGCCGATTGAAAGTTTTTTGCCGCCAGCATCCGCTCCAGTTTTTCAGCGGGCAGGGGTTCGCCGGATTCAAAATGGCCCGACATCAAGGCAATGGCATCGGGCTCCCAACACCAGTTTTCTAAAAACTGGCTAGGCAGTTCAACGGCATCCCAGGGAACACCGTTAATACCCGATACCGCACCTTCTTCCACCCTGGTTAACATATGGTGCAGGCCATGGCCAAATTCATGGAACAGGGTGGTGACTTCCTGGTGTGTTAACAGCGCGGGCTTGTCGCCCACCGGGGCATTAAAATTACAGGTTAAAAACGCAATGGGTTGTTGCAACCCGCCATCGGCTAAACGCCGGTGTACCCGACAATCGGCCATCCATGCTCCGCCGCGTTTATTACTGCGGGCGTACAGATCCAGATAAAAACCGGCAATGGGCTGGCCATTACGCAATACCTGATAAAAATGTACGTCTTCATGCCAGGTGTCCACCGCCTGCTGCTGAAAGCTGACACCAAACAGCCGCCCAGCAATGTCGAAAAGCCCGGCGATGACTTTCTGTAATGGAAACCAGGGGCGCAGTTCTTCCTGGGAAATCTGATATTTTTGATGTTTCAGTTTTTCGCTGTAAAAAGGAACATCCCAGGCGTTCAATGCTGATACGTTGTGGGTGTTTTCTGCAAATGCTTGCAGCTCTTCCAGTTCAGCCTTGGCCGCAGGCAACGATTTAGCCGCCAGGTCGGTTAAAAAATCCATCACCTGATCGGTGGTTTCCGTCATTTTGGTGGCAATAGAGCATTCAGCATAATTATTAAAGCCAAGGATGCCAGCCAGCTCACTACGCAGTGCCAGGATTTCAGCCATTAACGGGGCATTGTCCCACTCACCAGCGTTTGGCCCCTGATCCGATGCCCGCGTGGTATAGGCCTGATACATTTCTTCGCGCAGTGATTGATTTTCGCAATAGGTCATCACCGCCAGATAGCAGGGCATATCCAGTGTTAACCAGTAACCGGTTGACTCATTGGCGCTGGCTGCATGGGCAAACGCTTCCAGGGAGGAATCCGGGACACCGGCCAGCTCCTGTTTGTCGGTGATTAATTTGCTCCAGGCTTGATTGGCATCGAGTACGTTCTCGCCATATTTGCTGGACAGTTCCGACAGGCGGTGTTTGATTTCACCAAAGCGCTGTTTTTTATCTTCCGGTAAATCAACACCGGATAAATGAAAATCCCGCAAGGCGTTGTCTACCGCTTTACGCTGCGCCTGATTTAATTCGCCTTGGTAGGCCGGTGAATCCTGCAACGCTTTATACGCCTGATAAAGCCCCTGGTTTTGCCCCATCCAGGTACTGTATTCAGAAAGCTTCGGCAGGCAGGCATTATAGGCTTCCCTTAAGGCATCACTGTTAACAACAGCATTCAAATGGCTGATGGGCGACCAGATACTGTTCAGCCGGTCGTCAATATCGCCCAAGGGCTGCAACAGGGTAGCGGCGGTGGGTTGGGTACCCTGCTGAATGTCGCTGACCAGCGCGGTAATTTTTTCCCGACTGTCGGTGAGTGCCTGTCCGATAGCGGGCACTATATCTTCAACCTTAATGTGGGAAAAATCCGGTAATTCGGCAACCGTTAACAATGGATTACTCATAGAAAATAAAAACCTTACGAATGAAAAAACAGGCTAACTGCTATTTAATTATGGTTTAAGGGCAGATAGCACCTGGGTCACCACTTCGGCGGGGCTATGGTCATCGCAATTAATGATGATGTCTGCATATTTACGATATAAAGCGGCCCGTTCATCGAACAACTCGGCAAACGATTGATCGGGGCGGCGGGCAATGCCTCGGGTTTCGTAATTATGGATGCGGCGGCGCAGTTCATCCAGCGGCACTTCGATATACACCACCACGCCGCAGGATTTAAGGTAGTCCATACCTTTTTCGCTGTACACGGCACTGCCGCCGGTTGCGATCACTTTTTCGTGACAATCGGTTTCCAGCAACACCTGCTCTTCCACATGGCGCAACTCCAAATAACCTTTGGATTCTAAAATATCCTGTAGGCTTTGTTGCTCTTTTACCTGTATCGCCACATCAGTATCCAAAAAACCCAGACTGAGCTCTTTAGCCAGCACAATTCCCAGCGTGCTTTTCCCTGCACCGGGCATACCGATTAAAATAACGCTTTGGCGAACCATACTATGATGCTGCCTTTAATTCGCTAATGACCGATTGCGTGGCTGGCATAACGCCACGCCACAAGCGAAAAGATTCCGCCGCCTGCTCCACCAGCATCCCAATGCCATCGCAGGCAAAGGCGGCGCCGTGATTCAATGCCCATTGATTAAAGGCTGTTGTTTCTTTGGAATACATCATGTCGTAGCAACAGGTTTTATTGGTGATAATGGATTCATGTAACGGCGGCACTTCCCCCTGTAAACTGGCCGCTGTGCCGTTAATAATCCAGTCAAATTCACCTTTAAGCCAACTGAATGCCTCGCCTTTTATGGGGCCATAGGCTGAAAAATCTTCTGCCAGTTGCAGGGCTTTTTCCACCGTGCGGTTGGTAATTACGATTTCAGAGGGCTTTTCCGCTAACAACGGGCCCAGCACACCACGCACTGCGCCCCCGGCCCCCACCACCAAAATGCGCTTATCGGCGATACGGCCATCGTGATTATTAATCATATCGCGCACCAGCCCAACGCCATCGGTGTTATCGCCACGAATGATGCCGTCTTTTTCAAAAATGAACGTGTTCACGGCTTTCGCCAACGTGGCTCTTTCACTGAGCTCATCGGCAAAATCATAGGCTTGCAGTTTGAAAGGAACGGTGATGTTCAGCCCTTTGCCGCCTTCACGCTGAAAGGTTTTTACCGCTTTCTGAAATCCATCGAGCTCCACCAGCAGTGATGTGTAAGTGAGCTGCTGATCGGTTTGCTCGGCAAAGGCTTTGTGTATTTGCGGCGACTTGCTGTGTTTGATGGGGTTGCCCATCACGGCGTAGCGATCCATAAAAATAAAACCCTGAAGGTTACTGTAGGCCCAACCAATCCTGCGGTTTTAAATACCGCTGGTATAACTTATCTTCTTCACTGCCCGGCTGTGGCGCCCAGGCATATTTCCAACTGACCAGCGAGGGCAACGACATCAAAATAGATTCGGTGCGGCCCCCGGTTTGCAAACCAAATAACGTGCCGCGATCAAATACCAGATTAAACTCCACGTAACGACCACGCCGGTATAACTGAAACTCGCGCTGTTGTTCACTGTAATTTTCGGTTTTACGTTTTGCCACAATCGGTTGATAAGCCGTTAAATAACGGTCGCCCACCGAGCGCATAAAGGCAAAGCATTCATCGAAGTCTTGAAAGACGGTGTCGTTCAGATCATCAAAAAACAATCCGCCAACCCCACGGGTTTCGTCACGGTGTTTCAGATAAAAATATTCATCACACCATTTTTTGTAGCGGGGATAAACCTCTTCACCGAAAGGATCGCAGGCATCTTTGGCCACCTGATGCCAGTAAACAACATCTTCTTCATAAGGATAGTAGGGCGTCAGATCAAAGCCACCACCAAACCACCATACCGGTTCTTCGCCAGGTTTTTCAGCAATAAAAAAGCGTACATTGGCATGGGATGTGGGCACTTTCGGGTTGCGCGGATGAATCACTAAAGATACACCCATCGCCTGAAAAGTACGCCCCGCCAGTTCAGGACGTGCCGCCGTGGCAGAGGCGGGCAGGCCATCGCCAAATACATGAGAAAAATTAACCCCGGCTTTTTCAAAGGTCTGTGCATTTTCCAGCACCCGGGTTCGGCCACCGCCGCCGCCTTCGCGTTTCCAGTTATCCTCGGCAAAGCACTGTCCGCTTTCTTCTTCAGCTTCCAGCCCCTTGCAGATAGTGTCTTGCAGCGCTAACAAATAGGTTTTTACAGCTTCAACATTCATGGCAACACCTTATTGATGGCAGTTTCGTTGTTTGTCTTAAGCCTGCTAATTATTGGCAGGCGAATCAGGCGCGAAGCGTTTCTCCCGATAATAAATCCCGTATTGCTGATGGTTTGGCCAGGCCCGATGTGGGGCCACTGACAATCATATCCGGTTGTTCCGCTGCCTGCCTCCCCTGCAAACGTATCCGCAAGGCCAGCTCTGAATAGCAGGGTTGTTCCCCGGAGCGGTTCGCACTGGTAGAGACAACAGGCCCACCCCAGAGTTCACATATTTTTTTGGCCACCGGATGATCCGTTACCCGCACCGCAACAGAGCTGAATTTTCCTTTAATACTCGCCGGTATCCAATGATAAGGATCAGGCAAAAGCCAGGTCACCGGCCCAGGCCAGGCGCTTTCTACACGGCAACGCTGATCAGCGGTTAAAGAATCCATAAGGGGGGCAATTTGCCGGGTATTGGCGGCAATCAGAATCAAGCCTTTTTGCCAGGGGCGCTGTTTGATCGCTAACAGATGGGCAACCGCATGCTGATTAAAGGGGTCGCAGCCATAGCCGTAAACCGCTTCGGTCGGGTAGGCAATCACCCCGCCGGTTTGCAGCACCTGACGCGCCTTCACATATTGCCTGTAGGATGCCATAAGAAATGTACCGTTGAACTGTACAGGGTGAACCATGTTGTTGAGCCGCCAGTATCGCCCGCATAAGCTAACGCTGAACGGCACCCGTCGTTAGGCCGGCGACGTTACCCCAGTTAAATAGTTGTTGCAAGCGGTTATGCCGGTGTATGCGCCAGTGCATAACCACCCTGATAACTGCTGATGGCACCATCAATTTCCAGCATCACCAGGGCGGAATTAACATCGGATACGTGAATGCCGGTACGAATCACAATCTCATCCACCAGCATGGGATCGTAATCCAGCACGTTAAGCACCTGAAATTCATGGGATTTTTTATCGTATGCAGGCAATGCAGGGGAAACCCTGGTGTCACTTTCCTCAGACACCGCCAGATTCAACTGCTGTTGCTGATAGCCAAGCAGCGGCTTCAGTTCTGCGGTAACATCCTCCGCCTGCTCCACCAGTTTAGCCCCCTGGCGAATCATTTCATGGCAGCCTTTGGCCAGCGGGTTATGAATGGAGCCGGGAATCGCAAATACTTCGCGGTTTTGTGCAATGGCCTGCCGTGCGGTAATCAACGAGCCACTTTTCAAGGCGGCCTCTACCACCAATACCCCCAGACTAAGGCCGCTGATAATGCGATTACGGCGGGGAAAATACGAAGGCCTGGGCAGCACACCAATGGGAAACTCCGATACCCACGCGCCCTGATTAAGCATTTCACCGGCTAAAGGCCTGTTCTGTTTCGGGTAAATACTATCCAACCCGTGGGCGGTGACACCAATGGTGGGGCCATCGCCGGCGATTGCGCCCCTATGGGCCGCTGCATCCACCCCCATGGCCAGGCCACTGGTAACGGCAAAACCCTGTTGCACAAAATGCCGGGCAAATTCCCTGGCGTTGATTTCGCCCTTACGCGATGGGTGGCGGCTACCAACAATGGCGATCTGCGGCCAGTTCAATAGCGCCAGATCACCGCGCACAAACAATAAGGGGGGAGCGTTATCTATTTCTTGCAATAGCACCGGGTAGAGCGGGTCGTTAAAACTAACCAGATGGCAGCTATCCTGTTCCAGCCAGGTTTGATCCAGATGAACACCCTGTGCCAGTTCTTTATTACGCTGCTGATAAAAGGAATGCAGGTGCGAAATCTGCTGCTCCTTCAGGCCCAGTGATTTAAGCTCTACCGGCGATGCCTGAAAGGCTTCTTTAAGGCAGGGGAATGCCAGCAACAAGCGGCGAAACCCCTTACTGCCAATGCCCGGAGTGCGCCAAAGCGCCAGCCAGTAGGGAATATCGTCGTTAGAAATACCATAAACGGCCATGTCGTGTCCTCTCAAGAGTCCTGCTTCTTGCAGCAAAAAACGCATGATCAAACAGACACAGACCACTAAAGGTTTCCGGGTTTTTATCCCCGCAAGTTTTTATTCCCACCAATAAATGATCCCGGAAACTAAAAAGGCTCCCATCACAGGAGCCTTTTTAGTTGATTACTTAAAACATTTACCAATACATCAGGGGTTGCGCACAGCATCCAGTACCTGAAGGGATGCACTACTGCGCAAAATCAAACCATAAGCAACTTTATCAAAGGTACGGAATACCATCATAATGCCACGGCGTTGATCGGGCAGCTGAATGTATTCATTGGTGTTGCGATCTTTAACCACTTCCCCTTTAGAGAATATCGCCAGCACATCACCCACTTCCATACCATCGCGAGCACCACGGTTTATCACTACAACATTCCATTGGCTGACGTTTCTAACACCACCGAAAACATGAATAATCTGACCATCCACTTCGCCATTAGGCGCTTTAGGATAAAAGGTAGAGTCAACTTTGCGTTCCTCTGTGGGCAGCAGGCGGTCGTTGATACGTGCATCTTTGCTGGAGCTTTGTACTTTCAGGCGAGCAATATCATTTTCAGCACTTTCAAACCTGGCAATGCCGATATCTTCCGCGCCGGTTCCCAACACTTCTTCAGTAACAGGGTCGACATAAACCACACCTTTACGGTAAATACCGTAGGCTCTTTGCGGATTGGAGAAATCGCCCCGCGCATAAGTATAATCACCAGATCCCATCAGAATGTGGGACTCATCACCGGCAACAATATAAGGAGCCGCGTCAAGCTCCTCCAGACCAAGCACCCGGTTATTCACCAGAAATGGCTGAATATGCTCTAAAGGAATGGCCGGAATCACAGTATCCAGTGGCGTTATGCGGGCCTGAGGCGTTAATTTAACGGTGTCGCCTGCTTTGTATTTAATGGTTTTAGGGCCACGCTGGATTTCAAAGGCGGGCTGCCCATCGATATAAACCAGCTTAATCATATCCCCGGGATAAATAAGGTGGGGGTTATTAATTTGTGGGTTAGCATGCCAAAGTTCCGGCCATAACCAGGGATCACTTAAAAAGGTACTGGATATATCCCATAGGGTATCACCCTGCTTTACGTGATAGGAATCGGGGTGACCTGGGCGCAATTCCGCTGCCTGTGCACTGATGGACATGCCTAATACACCAGCACTCACCAACTTAAGAATTGATTTTATCATTGTCTGATCCTTTGTTTGTCATAGCCAAATCTGTTGAATTCGGGGCTACATTAACGTTTGCACAACGTTTTTTGCTCGTTATCTATTAATAATAGACGGATATTTCACGAAAATTCCCCTAATCGATAGACTTCCGCTAGAATAGCCAACCTGTTCACGGCTGTTTCGGCGGCCTACATGATTAAGGATCGTCAATAATCCTGTATATCACAATAGCTTAGCAGGCTTTTTATCATTATTTTTTAACTTAAACCGGTAAAAGTTGAAAACTTAAGATGGCTTTATTAGAAATCCTCGAATTTCCCGACCCGCGTCTACGAACTGTAGCAAAACCCATTACCCAGGTAGATGACGGAATTCGCAAACTGGTCGATGACATGCTGGAAACCATGTACGATGCCCCCGGTATTGGCCTGGCAGCCACCCAGATCAATGTTCACCAGCGTTTGGTGGTGATTGATGTATCGGAAAATCAGGATCAGCCGATGGTGTTAATCAACCCGGAATACGAGGTGATCGAAGGTGAGCAAGACTACGATGAAGGCTGCCTGTCGGTGCCCGGCTATTATGAAAAAGTTACCCGCGCCGAAAAAATTCTGCTAAAAGCCCTTGATCGTCATGGCGATCCTTATGAACTGGCCTGCGATGGTTTGCTATCGGTGTGTGTACAACACGAAATTGATCACCTGGATGGCAAGCTGTTTGTGGATCGCATTTCAAAGCTGAAACGTGAGCGTATTCGCAACAAAATCGCCCGCGAACAAAAAGCCAAGGCCAAAGCCAGGCGTTAATCATCACCGACCAGTTAGAGGCCACCCCTTGGATTCTCTGAAAATTGTTTTTGCCGGCACCCCTGATTTTGCTGCCAGTGTATTCAACGCCATTTTAGGCAGCCGCCATCAGGTGATTGCTGCCTACACCCAGCCAGACCGGCCATCAGGCCGGGGCAGAAAACTGGCCGCCAGCCCGGTTAAGCAACTGGCATTAGAACACAGTATTCCCGTTTACCAGCCGGTAAACTTTAAAGACCCGGCAGATGTCGCCGCCCTGGCAGCCCTGCAACCGGATATTATGGTGGTGGTCGCCTATGGTTTGCTGTTGCCCCAAGCGGTATTGGCTATACCAGCGCTCGGCTGCATTAATGTGCATGCATCCTTATTACCACGCTGGCGGGGCGCGGCACCGATTCAAAGGGCCATTGCTGCTGGCGACCGTGAAACCGGCATTACCATTATGCAAATGGATGCAGGGCTGGACACCGGCGATATGCTGTTGAAAACCACCACGCCCATTGACCCTGATGAAAACGGCGGCAGCCTGCATGACCGCCTGGCAACACTGGGAGCCGATGCCTGTGTGCAGGCACTGGAACAGTTGGCAGCAGGCACGGTTAAGGCTGAACCGCAGGACGACACCCTTGCCAGTTACGCCCATAAGCTGACTAAAGAAGAGGGCAATCTGGATTGGAGCCAGCCCACCCGGCAGCTGCACGACAAAATTCGCGGCCTGAGCCCCTGGCCGGTGGCTTACAGCCAGTTGCACGACAAAACCCTGCGCATCCACGCGGCACGTATCCATAGCAGCAGCAAAAGCAGCCAGGAAACCCCTGGACAGATTATCAGTGCTGATAAAAACGGTATTGTGGTGGCCACCGGTGACGGCAGCCTGGCCCTGACCCGCTTACAGTTACCGGGGGGCAAAGCGTTAACGGCGGCGGAACTATTAAATTCCAAGCGGGAACTGTTGCTACCCGGCACCCACCTTGGCAGCTAAACCATGAACAGCAGAGCAATCGCCGCCCTGGCACTTATCCAGGTGTTACCTTTATCCCGAAAAGGGGCCTTTGCGGGCCGCTGTTTTGGTGTGTGCCGCCATTACACCTGGCTGGATCAACTGGCCAACCAACTGATTCACCAGCCCCTTAAAGCCAGGGATGCCGATCTACAGGCACTGTTGCTGGCGGGTTTATACCAGTTATATTTTATGCGGATACCCGACCACGCGGCGATTTCAGAAACCGTGGAAGCCTGCCGCCAGTTCAATAAACCCTGGGCGGTAAAAGTCATTAATGGCATGTTACGCAACGCGCAACGCAACAAGGCAACGTTTAAAGCCAATATCAGCAACAGCACTGCGGTACAAACCTCGCACCCCAAATGGCTGGTTGATGCCCTTGCCAGCGCCTGGCCCGATCACTTCGAAAAAGTATTACAGGCCAACAACGAACCCGGCCCCATGTGGCTGCGGGTAAATCAACAGCAGCAATCACGTAGTGAATATCTTAAAGCCCTGCACAAGGTACAAATCAGTGCCACTGAAAGCCAACTGACCCCCTGCGGACTGCAACTTGAAGAACCCGTTGAAGTGAGCCGTTTACCCGGTTTCGAACAGGGTAGTTGTTTTGTTCAGGATGAAGCAGCACAACTGGCGGCAATTATTCTTGACCCGCAAGCCAACGATAAAGTGCTGGATGCCTGCGCCGCACCCGGTGGCAAAACCACCCATTTACTGGAACAACAACCGGACTTACAGGCGCTGATTGCCCTGGACTGCGACCCCAAGCGGGTAAAACGTATCCATGAAAACCTGCAACGCCTGAATGTAACTGCAACAGTGCTATGCGAAGAACTGACCGACTTTTGCAAACATCAGGAACCGGCCAGTTTCGACCGTATTCTGCTGGATGTGCCCTGTTCCGCCACCGGTGTTATTCGCCGCCACCCCGATATTAAATGGTTAAGAAAACGTAGCGATATTGCCGCCCTGGCCACCACCCAGTTAGCCCTGTTAACCGCCTGCTGGCCATTACTGAAACCCGGTGGCACTTTGCTGTATGCAACCTGTTCCGTGCTGCCCCAGGAAAACGAACGGGTTGTCAGCCAGTTTTTAAAACAAACCCCCGCCGCCAGCGAAGCCATTATTCTACCGGCCCAGTCCGGCCACTTACCCGGCCATGTAGCCACCAGCGTCGGCCGCCAATTATTGCCAACAGTGGGCGGGCACGATGGCTTTTATTATGCCAAGCTGAATAAAAAAGATTGATCGGTTTTTCTAAACCGGATTCTTTAAAACCCCGAAAAATCAAAGGCTAACCGGATTCATTATGTTATCCTTTCGCCAGTAATTAATACCCGAAAGCAACCTATGAAAATAATTATTCTTGGTGCGGGGCAGGTGGGCGGCACCCTCGCTGCCAACCTGGCCAGTGAGCACAACGATATCACCGTTGTCGATACCGATTCCGAGCGCTTGCATGAATTGCAGGAGCGCTATGATATTCGCACAGTACAGGGAATGGCATCGTACCCGGAGGTGCTGTATCAGGCCGGTGCGAAAGATGCCAGTATGCTGATCGCTGTTACCAACAGTGATGAGATCAACATGGTGGCATGTCAGGTCACTTATGCGCTGTATAACACGCCAACCCGAATAGCACGGGTTCGTTCGGCCAGTTATTTTAACCGTAAAGGCTTGTTCGGTGCCGACGCAGTGCCCATCAGCCATATCATCAGCCCTGAGCAAGTGGTTACTAACTACATAAAACGCCTGATCGAACACCCCGGTGCCTTGCAGGTATTGGACTTTGCCGATGGTGTAGTGCAACTGGTGGCGGTACGAGCCTATCACAACGGCCCGCTGGTGGGCCGCGAGTTACGTTATCTGCGCCAGCATATGCCCAGTGTGGATACCCGGGTAGCTGCTATTTTCCGGCGTGATCGCGCCATTATGCCTGAGGGCACCAGCGTTATCGAAGCCGATGATGAAGTTTTTTTTATTGCTGCAAAAAATCATATACGCGCTGTCATGAGCGAACTGCGCGGCCTGGAACACAATTACAAAAAAGTGATCATTGCCGGTGGTGGTAACATCGGTCAGCGTTTGGCGGCAGCCATAGAAAACCGCTATCACGTAAAATTGATTGAGCAAAACCAGGAACGCTGCCAGTTAATGGCGGAAAACCTGAATAAAACTATAGTGATCCGCGGTAACGCTTCCGACCAGGATTTATTGCTGGAAGAAAATGTTGAAGATGCTGATATTTTCCTGGCCGTTACCAACGACGACGAAGCCAATATTATGTCGTCCATGCTGGCAAAGCGATTGGGTGCCCGCAAGGTGATGACACTGATCAACAACCCGGCCTATGTGGATCTGGTTCAAGGGGGCGATATTGATATTGCCATTTCACCTCAGCAGGCCACTATCGGCAGCCTGCTGACCCATGTGCGCCGTGGCGATGTAGCCAACGTGCATTCGCTGCGTCGTGGTGCCGCAGAAGCCATTGAAGCCGTTGCTCATGGTGATGAAAAATCATCAAAAGTTGTGGGTAAGGCTATTGGTGATATTGATTTACCCGAAGGCACTACCATCGGTGCTATTGTAAGAAACAACGAAGTGCTTATCGCGCACGATGATGTAGTAGTTCAATCGGAAGATCATGTGATTTTATTCCTGGTGGATAAACGCCGCATCAGCGATGTTGAACGTTTATTCCAGGTGGGCATTACTTTCTTTAGTTAAGATTATGAATCCAGGCATTATTTTTCGCGTATTGGGCGTTTTGTTGATGGTGTACAGCACCACCATGTTGCCGCCGGTTGTGGTTGCATTAATCTACCAGGATGGTGGTGAAATGCAGTTTTTGGCCGCCTTCGCCATTACCCTGATTTCCGGGTTAATCGCCTGGTTGCCGGTTCATAGTGTTAAAGACGACCTACGGGTGCGCGATGGTTTTTTTGTGGTGGTGCTTTTCTGGCTGGTGCTGGGCCTGTACGGAGCCATCCCCCTGGTACTGGGGGAATCACCCCATATGCCCATTACCGATGCCGTGTTTGAGTCTATTTCGGGGCTAACCACCACCGGGGCTACGGTACTCACCAACATTGATGCCCTGCCAAAGTCGGTATTGTACTACCGGCAGCAATTACAATGGCTGGGCGGTATGGGAATCATTGTTTTGGCGGTGGCTATTTTGCCGATGCTGGGCATTGGTGGTATGCAGCTGTACCGCGCCGAAACACCCGGCCCAATTAAAGACAATAAACTCACCCCGCGCATTGCCGAGACAGCCAAAGCACTTTGGCTGATTTATGTTTCTTTAACCGTGCTTTGCGCCATTGCCTACTGGGTGTGTGGCATGAGCCCGTTCGACGCCGTTGCCCATAGTTTTTCCACCATTGCCATTGGCGGGTTTTCAACCCACGATGCCAGCATCGGCTACTTTAACAGCGCATCCATTGAGTTCGTGACCATATTTTTTATGTTCTTTGCCGGGATTAATTTTGGGTTGCACTTTTTTAGCCTGCGAAATAAAACCATTACCCACTATTTTGCAGATCCCGAATTTCAATTTTATTTTGGCGTATTGGCGGCTATCAGCGTGTTCACGTTTTCAGGATTGATGCTGTTCAGCCAGTACGATGACACCTTTGTTGCCTTCCGCCACGCCCTTTTTCAAACCGTCTCCATTGCTACCACCACCGGCTATGCCACCGCTGATTTTGCAAACTGGCCACCGGTGATCGCCATTGTGCTGATTATGGGCAGCTTTATTGGAGCCAGCGCCGGTTCCACCGGTGGAGGTGCAAAGGTTATTCGTGTGCTGTTAATTTTTAAGCAGGGTTTAAGGGAAATGCGCCGTTTGATACATCCCAATGCAGTGAT
>PDSR01000007.1 GCA_002748575.1 Gammaproteobacteria bacterium | reverse complement strand
GTACGCCAAACAAAGTTTGCTGTTCACCAAAAAAGATCGCCTGTTCCTGAATGGTGCTACCGCTTTCATCAACAGTCTGCACTGTATCATCAACATTGGCAGGCAAAGGCATTTCCAGTTCTTTATGAACAGTTCCATTTAACCATTGCAGTATTTTGTTGTGAACATCATACGGCACGGAGCTTTTATGGGGTACATCCATCATGGCTTCATAGTCGCTCATCAAATAAAGATCATAATCATGACCTGTTGCAGCGATCTCATCTAACCATTTTTGCGGCAATTCAGCATCGTCCCTAAAAATTAGCAGGCCGGCATTTTTGCCAAAATTTACTGGCTTTTTAATCAAGTTTAAAGATTTAATATAATCTGCGCTTTGAGCAGGCATCACAAAACCCGCCGATTCTATCAGTTTTTCATTTTTATGCGCCTGATGAGACGCAAGCATGGAAAGTGCCTGCATTTCGCGAATATATGCCCGTCCATTAAGAACAGGTTCCCAAAGAATCATGTGCTGAGCCATATTATCGTAATTAGCAAGCTGTGCTAACAATCCCCCCAAACGTAGCCCCAGCCAGCACTGTTCTGTACTTTGATATTGCGCTTTTATATAGGCAGAAACACATCGAATATCCTGCACCCAATGCTCAAATGTCGTGTTCTTTTCCGGCACGCCCATGGAATCACCAGTACCACGGTAGTCAAAACGAATCACCACAAAGCCATCTGCAGCCAGCTGTTCGGCCAACCGACGCATGCTTCGATAAGTATGAACCTGCTCAAAACCGACAGGTGCATTCAATAATATCACTTTGTCTTTTATAGCACCCCGCGAAGGCGAGTGTTCCCATACCGCCAAGCGCTCCCCGGATGAATTGAGATAAAAAAAGCGTTCTTTAATCGATATTCGCGAACCCGATAACGTTAATGTTCGTTCAGCCACCTTTGCCCCCCTCTATTTTTATCCGATACGGCGAATACAAATTACAAGCGTAAAGCGCCCCTTTTATTATTTCCGGGAATGGGTTCGATTTAATCTGTATGGTTTTCTTAACCCCAGGCAATACAAAAAAATAATTGTCGCTGCACTCCACACCACGAAGCTGCAGCTCAACACCCTGTAAAAAAGCATCGCTTGTTATTGCCAGTTCTCCGGTGGTGCGACTACCAGGAATAAAACTGACTTCCAAACCGGGTTTATTCACCACAGGCACTATCATCCCTTGCGTATAATAGCCATCTTGTGAAAGCAAGGCTCCATCACTTAAATCATAAAGGTGCAACGCCACAATATCATGCTGTTTGCGCCCAAATCGATAACTGAAGTTTATATCCCTGAAGTAACCAAATAACTCATCAACAGAAACAAGATGTTCGCTATTGGCAGCAACACTGAATTCAATCTCAACCTTATCGACAATCTTTTGCGGCGCAGCCACTAAATGCACCACCAATCGCAGCTGTTGTACAGATACTGTCTCATTCAAAGTGGAGATTTGCAAACCATCCAGTCCAACATCCACAAAAGCAGATCGTACCCTGCTATTAGCCCTTTTTGCGTAATACCAGGTACTTTTGGCGTTACCATCGGCATCTACAATTCCCCAGCCAGCACCGGGGACCACATCATTAAACATCCACAACAACGCACCAAAACACGGGGTTTGGCTGCTACGCCAATGGCCAAAGACCCGGGACAGCAATTCACCGGGCACCAGACGCGACAGCTGCAAATAGTAGTCGGTATCTTCACTGCGCAATGTTACCGGGTCACAATCAAAAAGCGCTTTTAAATAATAATCCCTGATATCTTCAAAATCCCACCCTGCACCGCTATCTCTTGCGACACCCTGCTTCCAGCGCGGCGTATGACAACCGGGAGCTGCTCCGGCAAAAAGGGTTTCAACCATTTTCCTATCGGGAACGTGAGAAAATGCCAGGCATTCGGATGCAAACTGAACCTTATCCAGCCCTGAATCCAGTATGCTTCGCTTATAGGCACCTACCCCATAAAAATGGGCCAGCCCTTGGCTAAGGTGAAAGGGTAAAGCCCCACCGATTGGAGTGGAAGCAAAATAATAAGTCCCTGCATGCAAACGCCGACAAATATCAGGGAGAACACTATCAAAAAAGTCGTTACTCCAATTTGCCCGATCAAGTCCCACCATAGCCGCCTGCTGCTGTACTTCATTGTTTCCACAATAAACGGCTACACATGGATGCCTGGAAAGGCGCCGGGTTTGATACTCTGCCTCTTGCACGGTTTCATTCAAAAAGGCTGCATCAGCAAAAGGGTAATCCATGCTGGAAAACATAAAATCCTGCCACACAAGAATTCCCAGCTCATCGCATAGCTCGTAAAACCCTTCTTGTTCGTATTGCATAGTACCGCCAATACGAATCATATTCATGCCCGCCTCTTGCACCAGCAACAAACGCTGTTTCAGATCGGCTTTGTCTGACCAGAACCGCTGAAGGTCTTCTATCGACCAACACGCCCCCCGTAAAAATACAGATTGCCCGTTGATCCAAAAGCCTGCTTTATCCTGTTCATTCAAATGCACGCAACGGAAACCGCGCTTGCCCAGGCAATAAACTGTTTCCTGACCTTTTTGAACAACCTTAACACTCACATCATAAAGAAAAGGTGAGCCGTGGGTGTGCGGCCACCACAACTCCGGGTTTTCAAACACCGTTTCAAGCGAATAAACAGGCTGCTTTGAATTATCAGCCCGAAGAGAATACTGTTGTTCACCAAATTGCAGGTAAACGGCATCCACGGACTCAGATAATTGAACCCTTGCCGAGATGCTTGCCATATCATTCTGATAGGTTGAACTCACCCGGGAATCTAGAATTTCTTTAGCGCACTGGGGAATTAAGGCCATTTCTCCGCAAGGCCCCAATGCCGGTGTCGCCGGATTCCAGCCAGGCATCCACCCCAGAAGGCTGGTTCTTAACCAACGAAGTTGCTGATGATTGATCAGCTGTGTTTTCCAGCGAGGTCTGGGCCGTTTTTGATTTAAAAAAGACGATACAGAACGAAAACCAATCACCAACTGATTGGTCACTGCCAGACAAGAGCTCACATCACACTCAAATGGGCGAAAAAAATTATGATGTCTTCCCAAAAACTGACCATTCAACCAAACCTCTGCCAGAACAGCCAAGCGGTCTAGCGCTAAAAGCCAGGAAAAGGACAGCTGGTGACTATCCAGAGGAAATTCGCAACAATACCACCAGTCAAAGCCTTCAAGACTGGTCTGGGGTTTCATGGGTTGGGGTTTCGATACTGCCAGGATCAGTTTGATATACATGCCACTCCTGTTGCAGTAAATTCAGGAGTGGCTGTTGGCTGCTCATTTACTTGCCACGTAGTGCAAGGTGCATGGTCGCATTATGTCCACGAATACGGTCATTGTTAACCATAATGGCAGCCCCATAGGCATCGCGAATATGACGCGATAAACTGTTTTTTGAATTATTCTTATAACCGGAAATACCCACTATAAACATACATTCAGACACAATCTGCAGCATCATTTCAGAACAACGCAGTTTGACATTATTAATATCAATGGAAAATCTAAAATCCTCAAATGCCGTTTTGTCTTGCAGGCTCAGCTTGGATTCATAGGCTTGAATACCTTGATATAAACCAGAACGCATCAGATACAACTGTTCATCTACTTCCGTTAAGCGCATTGCAGAAATCGGAGTATTACCCGGGTCTTTTCGTGCGGCTGCTTTTACAGTGGCACGCGCTTTATTAACAGCATCATTTGCCAGCCCGAGCCATAATGAACTCCACACCAAATGGGAAACCGGATGCATGGTAGATTGCAAAATACTGGCAAAAGGCTCCGGTTGAATCTGTTCAACATGACCCCTTCCTGTGAGTTTAAAGCCTTCACTGCAAGTACCACGAAACCCTAGGGTATCCCAATCAGCAATCATCTCCAGCTCATAGCCATTTTTAAAAACCAGCACTTGCACCTGATCACCCGGATTTGATGACTCGTTTCTTCGGCAAGTCACCATGATAATATCGGCGGCCTTACCGTAGGAAATGACCGGTGCCTGTTTTTCGATAGTAAAAGTGTCGTTTTGCACCTGCAAAGCACATTGACTGGTTCTTAAATCACCACCCACACCAATCTCGGTCGTCGCGGAAGCCATCACATACTGATTGGCCACAAGATCCCGTAAAAACTGCTTAAAGTATTCCGAATCACCGCAATGATGCACAACACAGGCCACTTGTATTTGATGCATTGCAAAAATCATCGCGGTGGAAGCACAGTATCCACCCAGTATTTCGCACAAGGTGCATAACTGTGTCATGCTTAAACCCATGCCACCCAATTCAGCGGGCACATAACAACTTAACCATTGATGATCTTTAAATGCAGAAAAGGCCTCATCAGGAAAGCGGGCGTGTTCATCTACATCATCAGCAAAAGCGGCTACAACCTCGTTTGCCACCCGATGAAAAGCAGCAACCATTTGCTGAAATGCTTCTTCGGAAATACCTTTATTATGGTTGATCATGATTTGACCCACATCTTATCGAATTTATAGCGCAACTATTCTATTCAACGATCTATTCTACGAGTTCCTCGACAACCTCGACCAGAGACTCAACGCTTTGGAAAGTTTGCCGATTCAGCTTGCTATCAGGAAACTCAATATCATATTCATCTTCAATGGCTAACATAATATTAACTGTTGTTAAGGAGGTTAAGCCATGCTCGTACAGGTCGTCGCCGGCCTTTAATTGATTAAAGTCCAAATCCAAACGGCTGTGCTCTGATAAAATTTGCCTTATTTTTTCTTCGTACATCACTTATTCCTTGTTTTTAGGTAAACACTCCCATCACTAAGCCAAGCAGCAGGCTGTTAACCGATAGTGAGCCTGCTCAAATAGATAAACAACACATAGGGCAACACCGGAGGTGGTACAGTAGGGAGCAATTACCTTTTATTGTACCACCATCCGGTGCATCGATACTGCCAAAATACCATACAATTTATATTTGTATTCCTAATTTGAAGACGCCTCTACCAACCGCTGCATACGAGAGCATTGATACAGATAAGGCATGATTCCCCAGCGATAAAAATCTTTCCCCCACAAACGGCCAAACATATCTTTACGGGAATACCAGTGTCCCGCTTTATTGAACGTCCTGTCTACCAGCTCTTTGAATTTTGCAGCCTGTTCATACTTCCCCTGATCAAGCAAAACTCCCAGGTATTCAGCCTGATCATATAA
>PDSR01000006.1 GCA_002748575.1 Gammaproteobacteria bacterium | reverse complement strand
ATCATTAGCAGATCGCAAACAGTGGCACGCTTTGCTGACCCGATACCAACCCGGTGCATCTTCCCGGCTGGATTGCCATTACTACTGGGCCCATTATCAAACTGGCAATAAAGCCACAGCCTTTCAAGGCGCACAACGGCTATGGGTGGTGGGAAAATCACAGGATAAGGCCTGTGATCCATTATTTAAGGTTTGGAAACAGTCCAACCACTTTAATCAGGATATTGCCTGGCAACGTGCTCAAAAGGCAATGACTAACAGCAAGCTGCAACTAACCCGATATTTAGAACGCTATTTGGCGGATAAACATAAAGCCATTACCACCGAATGGCGGCGCACCTATCGTATGCCCAACCGGTTAAGGAAACTATCGCGATACCTGGCGTTCGGCGAACAGGCAAAACCGATTGTTATCGCCGGCTTTAAACGCCTGGCAAGAAAAGATTACCAATCGGCCCACCAGCTTTGGCCCGATTACGAGCGCAATTTTAACTTTTCACCGCAGGAAAAAGCCGAGCTTTTTAATTATGTTGCACGCAATATGGCCGTGAATTATTACCCCGAAGCGGAGCAATGGTTAGACAATGCGGTACTCTATTCCGGGCAGGAAGATCTGATTCGTTATGGTATTCGTCACGCCTTAAGAGATTACGACTGGCAACGGGTTAAGCAATGGATAGCTATGCTACCGGCTGCTGAACGAAGTTCTGCAAAATGGCGTTATTGGGAAGCAAAAGCGGAGCAGGTAATCAGCAAGTTTAATTCACCTTTAATCCAATATGCACGCTACGAAGCCAATACGGATCAAACGGCTGACGCTATCAAACACATCACACCATCAGAAGAAAACTTCTTCAACCCGTTAGCCATTCATCATCAATTTGTGAATGGCTTACAGCATTCTGAAAACTTTCTATCGCTGTTACCTGACTATAGTTTAAGCATTCTTAAGAGCAGACGGACACCTAATGAATTGTTTGAATCTTTAGCGCAAGAACGCAATTTTTATGGGTTTATGTCGAGCACCACAAACAACAAGCCGCTATCGCTTAACCATACACAACCCGACATTAATGAAGAAAACCTGCAACATATTCTGCAACATCCAGGCATTATTCGTTCTTTGGAGCTGTACCTGTTGAACGCAACCCTGGATGCCCACCGTGAATGGTATGCAGCCATTAAATCCATGCCAGCGGAATTGCGCGGCACCGCCGCACAGGTGGCCCATTACTGGGGCTGGCATAACCAAGCCATTGTCACAGCTTCTCGTTCCAATATTCGTGACCATCTGGAACTCAGATTCCCCAAAGCTTACTCTGAAACGATTTCAAGTCACGCGCAAACCAGAGGGCTTGCCAGTGATTGGGTTTACTCACTGATTCGCCAGGAAAGCGCGTTTTCACCGCGCGCTGTATCCGGTGTCGGTGCGCTGGGAATTATGCAGATAATGCCAGGTACTGCACGCCAGGTTTCACGCTCTGCTGGCATCAAACTAACAACCCGGCAGCAGTTGTTAGACCCGCAAAAAAACATCATGATCGGCACCGCCTACCTTGAGCAACTGTTGAACCAATTCGATGGCAACCTGGTTCTGGCTACCACCGCCTATAACGCTGGCCCGCACCGAGCCAAACGCTGGCAGCCCAGGTACAAACCGATGGACGGTGATATCTGGATCGAAACCATTCCCATCCATGAAACCCGTAACTACGTCAAAAACATATTGACCTATCAGGCAATTTACCGACGCAATCTGGGTTTGGAAGCCAAGCTATCGGATTCATTAAAAGTTATTCAGCCACAGCACCACACCAGCGTGGCCGCCAATTAATCACTTCGCCCTGTTACGAAAATACTTTATGACAGCGTCGCGAAATAGTGCCTAACAACATACCCAGCCTTGGTAAATGGGTGCCTATTACCGGGTTACCCGAGGTTAACAACGACACCGAAATCGCTCGCTGTGGATCGGCCCAGCAAAAGTTATTGGTTAACCCCAAGTGCCCATAAGCATAGGGGGTCGCTGGCCCAAATGTACCCCAGCCCTTATTGCCTAACATCATACCGGCACTGTAGCGCATCGGCAGGAACAAGGTTTTGTCAATCGATGCGCGATTCACTTCACGAATAGCACGCTCAATCGTTACTGGCTGGAAAATACGCTTGCCATCGAGCTCACCACCATTTAACAAGCATTGAAAAAATCGCGAACACTCATCGGCTGTTGCCACTATATTGCCAGCAGGAATCACCTGATCATAAAAGCGGGGATCATTAGATAGCTCCAGCGCTGTCTCCAACGGCACCCCTAGTATGCGCTCTAACGCATAGTCGAGCGGAAATACCAGTGGCAGCCCGGTAAAATAATTTCTCGCAATAGAAGGATAGTCTTCAGGCGATGCCCCATAATTAAAATACTTGAACCCCAGCGGCTCCTGCACTTGTTTACGCATATATTCGCGAATTGATTCGCCAGTGATCCTGGTAAACAATTCGCCAATCACATAACCACCGGTTACAGCATGGTAAGCCATTTCCCGGCCATGTACCGATGTGGGTTCGGCCTCATTAAGAATACGAACAATTTCATCGTAGTCGAACAGGATTTCCGGTGGGTACTCTCCAACTGGAATACGGGCAATACCGGCGCGGTGGGTAAGGATCTGATGAATGGTAATATTCTCTTTACCATTCTGGCCGAACTCGGGCAGATAATAACTTACAGGATTCATCAGGTTGATTTCACCCTGATCCTCCAGTAAATGAATCAACATGGCGGTAATAGCCTTGGATGCCGAAAACAGGCAAAACGGTGTATCCGGGGTCACCAGCTGTTTAACATCGGTATCATTCGGCCCGTTACCTTTGGCATGCCCAATCGACCGATGCAAAACAATCTCGCCATGACGACGCACACATATCGATACTGCGGGGTATAAACCCGTCTTGTATAGGTTTTCAACAGCTTTCCAAATGGCCTGCTTATCGGTTTTCTTAACTCCCAGCCAGGAAGGATTCACTTCGTTGTCGGCAATAGTAGTAACTTCATCCAAAGATGACGGAACCTTGATATTGTATTCAAATCGAGCCAGCGGATTTATGTTCACATTCCCACCTGAAAAAAGTGCATTAAAACGAATAGTTATTTTCTTGTCATAAGATTGTACAATGGGCGCTTTGGCGGTATAGCCCAACTTAACATTATGTAACGATTTTATGGTCAATCGCGCTTTAGCCCCAGCAGCAGCCCACTTTACATAACAGGCTTAGGCACAAACCACAAAGGTAATCACACAAACCGGGATCGAATGGTTAATGGGTGAACGCCCTCCCACCCCCAGGCTTTTAAGAGAAACCTTTGAAAAGCTTGGCACTACCTATATTAAGTTAGGGCAATTTATTGCCAGTTCACCCTCTGTGTTTCCGGAAGAATATGTTGAAGAATTTCAGCTTTGCCTGGATAAAACCTCTCCGGTACCTTTTTCGGTAATGGAAAAGGTGCTGGAAAAGGAACTGGGGAAATCCATCGGCACCATTTTTGCTGATATTGACCCGGTGCCACTGGCATCGGCCTCTATCGCACAGGTTTACGCGGCCAAGCTCGTTACCGGCGAAGACGTGGTCATTAAAATCCAAAAGCCGGGCGTTAAAGATGTATTATTAACAGATCTGAACTTTCTGTTTGTTGGTGCCAAGGTACTTGAAATGTTTGTGCCCAACCTGGCCATGGCGTCGCTCTCTGCCATTGTAGAAGAAATTCAAAAAGGCATGCTGGAAGAATGTGATTTTTACCAGGAAGCAAAAAACATCGAAGATTTTGAAAACTTTCTGACCAGCACTGGCAACCCGGATGCAGTGGCACCCAAAGTTTATCGACATGCCTCCACCATGCGGGTACTCACCATGGAACGCTTATATGGTGTGCCCTTTACAGATCTAGACAGTGTACGCCATGTAACCGAGCAACCGGAGCTTGCCTTGATCACCGCAATGAACACCTGGTTTGCCAGTTTGTTATTTTGTGAATCATTCCATGCGGATGTTCACGCCGGCAACTTATTGGTCTTGAAAGATGGCAAAATCGGCTTTATTGACTTTGGCATTGTGGGCCGGATTAAACCCGACACCTGGAAATCAGTATCTAAATTTATCGCCACCATCGGCCAGGAAGATTACCTGGGCATGGCAGAAGCGATGCTGGGCATTGGCATGACTGACCATGATGTTGACGTTGAACATTTAGCGAAAGACATTGAAAATTTATACAACAACATGGATAACATGGTGCCCAACGATATGACAGACATGGCAGATCTTGCGGCTATCAACGAGCACGAAGTGAACCGCATTATGCTGGATCTGGTCAGCCTGGCGAAGCGTCATGGCATTCATTTCCCCCGCGAATTCGCCCTGCTGTTAAAACAACTGTTGTACTTTGATCGTTATGTTCGCCTGCTGGCTCTGGAAGGCAATATCTACATGGATGACCGGCTGAACGTGCAACCCGATATGGATTGGATTTCTCTTCACTAACAATCTATCGGGCAAGCAATCATAAAATACCCAGCTCCTTGGTTTCACGGTAATAAGCAAAAATTTCGCTCAGATTGTGTTTGGGGTTGAAACCAAAGGTTTTATTAAACAGCGATCCATCAATGATCACAGAGTATTTGTAGTAATTCATCAAATATTCAGGCCAGCCTTTCCAGCCAAGGGTTTTGCTGATTTTACGCGCTAAAGCCTCAGGCGCTGAAGGAATAAAGACTCGATGGCAGCCGCACCGCAACAGCGCATCCTGATAACCAATCCAGTCATCACGAGCAACGTTGTAAACACCCGGATGATTCTTTTCCAATGCCAGCACAATGGCATCTGCCATATCTTCCACATGAATAAACTGCATCATCGGCGAAAACCCCACCAGCACTGGTGCAACGCGGCTGGAAAGTAGCAGGCTCATACTGTTCAATACCCCGGGGCCCGCAATATTACAAGGGCGAAGAATACTGATATTTAACTGCGGATATTTCCACAGATAAATATTTGCCAGATTTTCCAGCTCC
>PDSR01000066.1 GCA_002748575.1 Gammaproteobacteria bacterium | reverse complement strand
ATTTTGGTGTGGCTGGTAATGCTGCATCATCTATCGCACTGGGTTTTTGGGATCGCGATACTGGCTTGATCGACCTGGAGCTTTCTGCACTGGAATCAGATGGCAAAGCCGATGTGGTTTCAACTCCCAAGGTACTGACCGCTGACCAGCAAACAGCCAGAATCGCGTCTGGTGAAGAAATCCCTTATCAGGAAAAAACATCCAGTGGCGCAACATCGACTGCTTTCAAAGAAGCGGTACTATCATTGGAGGCTACTCCTCATATTACCCCGGATGGCCGTATTATTATGGAGCTGCACATTAATCAGAATCAGCGTACAGATACGGTGCTTGAGTCAGGCGTTCCGGTTATTTCAAAAAATGAAATTGAAACCAGTGTGATTGTCGATAATGGTCAAACCGTGGTGCTGGGTGGTGTATTTTCTTCAGAAGAGTCTAATGCAACCTTAAAAACCCCGTTCCTTGGAGACCTTCCTATCATTGGTCGCCTGTTCAGAAAAGAACTTGAAAGCAGTAAGAAAACGGAACTGTTAGTTTTCATTACGCCAAAAGTTGTAACAGACGTGTTAGCTACCAACTGATGCTGGAAAAAAGAAACGTTATACTGGTTGGCCCGATGGGAGCAGGTAAAAGCACCATCGGGCGTCAGCTGGCCGCCATTTTGAATTACCAGTTCTACGATTCAGACCACGAAATAGAAGCCCGTACCGGTGCCGATATTCCGTGGATTTTTGATGTCGAAGGGGAAGCTGGCTTTCGTAAGCGGGAAGCCTCCATGATCGACGAATTGACTCAGCTCGATGGTGTGGTGCTGGCGACCGGCGGTGGCGCAGTGACCCAGGAACAAAATCGCAAAAACCTGGCCGCCCGCGGTGTGGTGGTTTACCTGAAAGCAAGCGTTGAGCAGCAGCTGGAAAGAACAGCCCGAGATCGTAACCGGCCATTACTGCAAACCGATGAACCCCGCAAAGTACTCACTGAATTAATGGCCGTTCGTGGCCCCATTTACGATGAATTGGCCGATGTGGTAGTTGATACCGGTGGCGGTGGTGTGCGTGATGTAGCGCAGCATATTGCCGATCTGGTTCTGGAAAAATTCTGATACCACAGGCCGGGGCTTTCCCCCTCCACAGTTGTTGGTTCGCCTGTGCCGCAATGTCTTTGTGATCATCTCTTTGTTACAATGCACCTTTAAATCTTAAGGTGTGTGATGTGTTATGGAAATCTTAAGCGTTGATCTGGGTGAGCGCAGTTACGATATTCTGATTGGCTCAGGATTATTGGCACGCCTCGAATCCTTGCTGCCGGCATTGAAAGGCCAACAGCTGATGGCTGTGACCAACGATACTATAGCGCCACTTTACCTTGATCAGCTTAAGGCAGCTTTGCCATCCTATCAGGCTGATGCTGTTATCCTGCCCGATGGTGAAGCGTATAAAACGCTGGAAATTCTCAATAAAGTTTACACCTCCCTGCTGGAAAACACTCACTCCCGATCCACCACATTAATCGCATTGGGGGGTGGTGTTGTTGGCGATATGACGGGTTATGCAGCTGCTTCATATCAGCGCGGAGTTGATTTTATTCAGGTTCCCACCACGCTGCTTTCCCAGGTGGATTCCTCTGTGGGTGGCAAAACCGGTGTCAATCATGCCCTTGGTAAAAATATGATTGGTGCATTTCATCAGCCAAGGCTGGTGGTAATTGATATAGATACCCTGCAAACCCTACCGGATCGTGAATTGTCTGCTGGCATCGCTGAGGTCATTAAATACGGTTTGATTTATGATGCCGCGTTTTTCGACTGGCTTGAAGAAAATGTGGAGCAGTTAATTGCGCGGGACGCCAACGCATTGGTTTATGCCATTAAACGCTCCTGCGAAATAAAAGCAGAGGTGGTTGCTCAGGATGAAAAAGAGGGTGGCATCCGGGCTATTTTGAATCTTGGTCATACATTTGGTCATGCTATAGAAACCGCCAGCGGTTATGGTAACTGGTTGCATGGTGAAGCTGTTGGTGCCGGTATGGTTATGGCGGCTGATATGTCGCACCGGCTCGGCTGGGTGGATGACAGTGTCTATCACCGGGCAAAAGCACTGATTGAAAAGGCTGGTTTGCCGGTTAAACCACCAGCAGCAATGACCGTAGAGCAGTTTCTGGCTTTAATGGCCGTTGATAAGAAAAATATTGATAAGAAATTACGCCTGGTTTTGCTAAAGTCTATGGGTAATGCCATTGTGACCAGTGATTTCAGTCACGATGTGCTTACACAGTTATTATCGGACTATCTAGAATAATAAAAACCTGCGATGCCGGAAAAAAATGTAAGCCATTTAACAGACTCTCCACAGGCTGACCGCGAACCTTTCATTGAAGAAAACTTCAGTGAAGATAAAACAGCAGCACCGTTTTATCCCGGTGGTGGCCGCCAGGCATTATTGGATCAGCTGGTTCATTTGTCCCGTTATGGTTCGCCATTGCTGTTGTTAACGGGTGAAAAAGGTATTGGTAAAACAGCCTTGATCAACCAGCTGGCAGCAACGCTCGATCCTGCCATTTACAAGTTGGTAAAGCTTGATGCTGAAATGTTGGCTGATGAGCATTTTATTATTACCCGGTTGGCGGAAGGCTTTGCTCTTGATCTGGGAAACCAGCCCAAAACGGCAGTTAATGCTCTGGTCAGGTATGCCAAAGAACTGGATTCTTATTCGCAAACACCCTTGCTGATTATTGATAACGCCCAGAACCTGAGCAGTGAAGCGGTAACCTTGCTTCAGCTTATTATCACCCATGCCGGGTCGTCCGGGTTCAGGTGTCTGGCGGCTTTTGATGCTGAACGCGCGGTTGATATCCCTCTTTTATCGGACTTAATGGCATCTGATCTTGATTTTCAGGAAATAACCGTACCGCTTTTTGATAAGGCTGCCTGTGCTGATTATCTGTCGTATCAAATAGCTGCCGCCGGGCTGGGAGCTGTTGTGTTTAGTCCTGAGCAGATTGAGCAGGTTTTTCATCAATCTAAAGGTAACCCCGATAAAGCCGATATTCTGGCCCGCCAGCTACTGGCAAAAAGCCTGCCTCGTAACAGCAATCGTCGCCAGCCTTTTAAATTGCCCGTGATGCCTTTATTCATTGCGGCGGTAGTGGCGGTGTTGCTGGCGGCAAGCTACTGGTTCGAAGATACTGAAATTCCCCAGCCAGACGAACCTGGTCTTTCGGCAGAAACGGTTGCCGAGAAACAGCAGGAAAAGCTTTCCAGCGAGGCGCTTGCTGTGGATGCCAACATGGACGAAATTGATTATAACTTCGAGGGAGAAGAGCTTGAGCCTGTTGATGTGTTGCAGCCGGTTGTTGCACAAATCGTTAAGCAAAAAACGGAGGCTGTTCCAGCGAGTAATTCCGAAACTGACACGGTTGATGCAGAGGCCTTACCCTCTGAAAAAGTTGTAAAAAATGAGGTTGGTCAAACCAAAGCCGTTAGCACTGAGCCGCTACCGGTTGAAACGGTAAGCGTTAAGCCTGCCGAAATAACCGCAGTGCCAGTGCCAGTGCCAGCGCCAGCGCCAGCGAACAAGCCTTTGCCTGAGTTTTCCCAAACAGAGCAGCGTTTGCTTTCACTGGATTCAGGTACATATACCCTGCAAATGCTGGGGGCAAAGGAAATCGCCACGGTTGATAAGTTTATGTCGCAGTATCCCGGCCTGAAAGAGCTTGCTTACTATAAAACCAGGCGTAAAGCACAGGACTGGTTTGTGGTCATTTATGGTCAGTATTCATCGAAAAAGCAGGCAAGGCAGGCCTTAACAGGGCTTCCAGCGTCTATACAGGCGGCCAGGCCGTGGCCACGCTCTATTGCCAGTGTGCAAAACGATATTCGCAAACGCAATCAATAGCTTGCTTTTTATCAGGCTGATTTTAAACGTGTTTTTTTTATTTGCAGCCGTATATTCAGGCTATTAATGGCGCTGACAGGATTCAGACCCGGTAGTCTATTACCGTAATTTATGCCAGATATGGTGATAAGTTTGTAGCGACACTCTTTCGCGTGTAAAATAAGCCTCCATTTTTGCCCCCGTCCTATCTAGTCTAACTAGTGGAATGTTTCTAAGTTATTGAGAGGCTTAGAAAAAATGAGAGAGAGCGGGCTTAGTTCAGAATTCTAAATGTAAAAAGGGCTAAAAGCGATGAGTGTGCAGAGTACTGGGCTCTATCATCCTGACCACTTTAAAGATAACTGTGGTTTTGGTTTGATTGCTCATATGAAAGGGCAGCCCAGCCATGATTTGTTATTAACATCAATCGAAGCGCTTACCTGTATGACCCACCGCGGTGGTATCGCGGCGGATGGTAAAACCGGCGATGGCTGTGGTTTGTTGTTGAAAATGCCGGAAAGCTTTTTCCGAACGGTTGCCAAAGAAACCTTTTCGCAGGAGTTGGCGAAGCGCTTTGCCGTGGGGATGATTTTCCTCAGCCAGGATGATAGCCAGGCAAGTCAGGCCCGTGAGGTTGTCGAGCGCGAACTGACCAAGCAGGGATTAGATATCGTTGGCTGGCGGGTGGTTCCTGTGGATTCATCGGTGTGCGGGCGAATAGCATTGGAAAGCCTGCCGCAAATGGAGCAGGTGTTCGTTAACATCGACGATGGAGTCAGCGAACAGGAGCTCAACAGGCGTTTATTCTTCGCCCGTCGCCACATTGAAATTGCACTGGCGGCTGATGAAGAGTTCTACATTCCGAGTTTATCGGCCTCGGTTATTGCCTATAAGGGCCTGGTGATGCCTGCGGATTTAACCGCATTCTATCAGGATCTGGCTGATGAACGCCTGGAAACTGCCATAACCGTTTTCCATCAGCGCTTTTCTACCAACACCCTGCCCAAGTGGCCGTTGGCACAGCCTTTCAGGTACCTGGCACATAATGGTGAAATCAATACCATTATGGGGAACCGCAACTGGTCGGTGGCCCGAACGCCAAAGTTTGAATCAAATCTGTTACCCGATTTGCAGTCAATCACCCCGTTAGTTAACCGTACCGGGTCAGACTCATCCAGTATGGATAACATGCTGGAAATTTTGCTGGCCGGTGGCGTTGATATATTCCGGGCGGTGCGGATGATGGTTCCCCCTGCCTGGCAGAATGTCGAAACCATGGATGCCGATCTCAGGGCATTCTACGAATACAACTCAATGCATATGGAGCCCTGGGATGGCCCTGCCGGTATGGTAATGACCGATGGCCGCCATGCGATCTGTATGCTCGATAGAAACGGCTTACGCCCCGCCCGCTGGGTAACGACCAAAAACGGATACATTACCCTGGCATCTGAAATTGGCGTTTATGATTATCAGTCAGAAGATGTGGTTGCCAAAGGCCGTGTGGGGCCGGGCCAGATCCTGGTGGTAGATACCGAAACCGGCGAAGTGCTGCATACCAATGATATTGATAACCGCCTGAAAACCGGTCAGCCCTACAAAAAATGGCTGAAAGAAAATGCAGTGCGGATTCAGTCCACCTTAACCGAAGAAAGTGATTGTCTTGATCTGCTCAGCGAAGCCGACCTGAAAATATATCAAAAGATGTTCCAGGTTTCTTTCGAAGAGCGTGATCAGGTATTGCGCCCCATGGCCGAAAATGGCCAGGAAGCAGTCGGCTCAATGGGTGATGACACACCGATGGCGGTATTATCTGCCAAGGTGCGCTCGCCATACGATTATTTCCGTCAGCAGTTTGCGCAAGTAACCAACCCGCCGATTGACCCTTTGCGTGAAGCCATTGTGATGTCGCTGGAAACCTGTGTTGGCAGCGAACGCAATGTGTTTGACGAAACCCCGGAACACGCAGACCGCGCGATTCTTACCTCGCCGGTGTTGTCGCCTCACAAATTTAATGCGTTAACACATATTGAAAAGCCCGGCTACGATGTTCAGCGTATCAGCTTGAACTTTAATCCATCAGTCGGCTTGAAAGCGGCGATTGAGCAGATTGCTGATCAGGCGCAGGAAGCGGCCGCGAATGGCAAGGTAATTATTGTATTAACCGACCGCGAACTGGACGAAGCCCAGTTGCCGGTGCATGCCTTAATGGCCACCGGTGCAGTGCATCACCGTTTAACGGAAAAAGGGCTTCGTTGTGATGCGAATATTATTGTAGAAACCGGCACCGCGCGGGACCCACATCATTTTGCAACCCTGCTGGGCTTTGGTGCCACGGCGGTTTATCCCTACCTTGCATACGATGTGATCTGCGATTTGATCAAATCCGGCGAAGTGCTGATGGATCCGGTGGAAGCCCACAGGAACTATCAAAAATCCATTGATAAGGGGCTGTTGAAAATCCTTTCTAAAATGGGGATTTCAACCATTGCTTCCTATCGTGGTGCCCAGCTGTTTGAAGCCGTTGGTATGGCGCAGGAAGTGGTTGATCTTTGCTTCTGTGGTGTTGCCAGTCGTATTCAGGGGGCACGTTTTGTCGATTTTGAAGCCGACCTGAAAGAGCTGGCAGCGATTGCCTGGAAAGCCCGCAAGCCTATTGATCAGGGTGGTATTCTGAAATATGTTCACGGCGGCGAATATCACGCTTTTAACCCCGATGTGATTCAAGCTCTGCACGTGGCGGTACAATCCGGCGAATACAAGGATTTTGCCGTGTATGCCAACCTGGTGCAGGATCGCCCGGTGGCTGCATTGCGTGATTTGTTTAAATTGCGCTCCGATATTCAGCCGATTTCCATTGATGAAGTGGAGCCGATAGAAAACATTCTGCCGCGCTTTGATTCTGCGGGTATGTCGTTGGGGGCGCTTAGCCCGGAAGCTCACCAGGCCATTGCTACCGCGATGAACCGCCTGGGTGGTCGAAGTAACTCCGGTGAGGGTGGTGAAGACCCGGCCCGTTTTGGCACCGAGCGCGTCTCGAAAATCAAGCAGGTGGCATCAGGCCGGTTTGGGGTAACACCTCACTACCTGGTCAATGCCGAAGTGCTGCAAATTAAAGTTGCCCAGGGTGCGAAACCCGGAGAGGGTGGCCAGCTGCCCGGTGGCAAGGTAAACGAGCTGATTGCACGGCTACGTTATTCGGTACCGGGCGTTACCCTGATTTCGCCACCGCCACATCACGATATTTACTCAATAGAAGATCTGGCGCAGTTAATCTACGACTTGAAGCAGGTTAACCCTGATGCTCTGGTATCGGTAAAACTGGTGGCAGAGCCTGGTGTGGGTACCATTGCTGCGGGTGTTGCCAAAGCCTATGCGGATTTGATTACCATATCCGGTTACGATGGCGGTACCGCTGCCAGCCCGCTAACGTCTATTCGCTATGCCGGTTCCCCCTGGGAATTGGGCCTGAGTGAAGCCCATCAAACCTTGCGTGGTAACGACCTGCGACAGAATGTCCGCCTGCAAACAGATGGCGGCTTAAAGTCTGGCCTGGATGTGATTAAAGCAGCGATTCTGGGTGCGGAAAGCTTCGGCTTCGGCACCATTCCGATGATTGCACTGGGCTGTAAATACCTGCGTATCTGCCACTTGAACAACTGTGCGACAGGCGTTGCAACCCAACAGGATAAACTGCGCGAAGATCACTATATCGGTGAGGCGGAAATGGTGATGAACTTCTTCAAGTTTGTTGCGATGGAAACCCGCGAACTGTTGGCGCAACTGGGTGTACGCACCATGGAAGAACTGGTGGGGCGCGTTGACCTGATCGAAGTGCTCGATGGCTTCACCGACAAACAAAAAGCCCTGGATATTACCCCGATTCTATCCAGTGATCTGGTACCGGAAGACAAACCGCAAACCTGTGAAGTTGCCAAAAATGAGCCTTTCGATAAAGGCGAACTGGCAGAAAAAATGGTTGCCGACACCCTGGCGGTGATCGAAAGCGGCAAAGGTGGTGAGTTCAGTTATCATCTCACCAACTGCGACCGTTCAATCGGTGCTCGGTTATCCGGGGAAATCGCCAAACGCCACGGTAATCAGGGCATGGCAGACAACCCATTGAAATTGAGCTTAACCGGTACGGCTGGTCAGAGCTTTGGGGTGTGGAATGCCGGGGGCCTGGAAATGCACCTGGAAGGTGATGCCAACGATTATGTGGGCAAAGGTATGGCTGGCGGTAAGCTGGTATTGTGCCCACCTAAAGGCAGCCCGTTCCAATCGCAGGAAACTTCGATAGTCGGTAATACCTGTTTATACGGCGCAACCGGCGGCAAACTGTTCGCTGCCGGTACTGCCGGTGAGCGTTTCGGCGTGCGTAACTCCGGCGCACATGCCGTTGTTGAAGGCGCGGGCGACCACTGCTGTGAATACATGACCGGTGGTCTGGTTACCGTGTTGGGTAGTACCGGGTATAACTTTGGTGCCGGTATGACCGGTGGATTTGCCTATGTGTTGGACTTCGACAGAACCTTTGTTGATAAATACAACCATGAGTTAGTGGAAATTCACCGAATCAATAATGAATCAATGGAAGCCTATCGTAATCATCTTACCAGCGTGATTCAGGAATTTGTTAACGAAACCGGCAGTGCCTGGGGGCAACAGATTCTTGATGAGTTTGATGACTTTGTCGGCCATTTCTGGCTGGTGAAACCAAAGGCAGCCAACCTTACCGGATTGTTGGCGGATATTCGTACCCGTAACGAGTAATCGTTGCGGGAATGAATTTGCGTTACGAACTGATTCGCCAATTTGCAAATAAAAGAGGTTGTTTATGACAAACCGCTTAAATAACAATTTTCAGTTTTTGGATGTTAGTCGTCAGGATCCTAACAAAAAGCCGATTGAAGAACGTCGCGCCAAATACGTGGAAATCTACAAACCGTTTCAACAGGATCAGGCAGCGGATCAGGCTCATCGTTGCCTGGCCTGCGGAAACCCCTATTGTGAATGGAAGTGTCCGGTACATAACTTCATTCCCAACTGGCTGAAACTGGTATCCGAAGGCAATATCAAGGAAGCGGCAGAGCTTTCTCACCAAACCAATACCTTGCCCGAAGTGTGTGGTCGCGTTTGCCCGCAGGACAGACTCTGCGAAGGTGCCTGCACCTTAAACGATGGCTTTGGTGCAGTAACGATTGGCTCGGTTGAAAAGTACATTACCGATACCGCCTTTGCCATGGGCTGGCGCCCGGATATGTCCAATGTGGTATGGACGGATAAAAAAGTGGCCATCATCGGTGCCGGGCCAGCAGGTTTGGGCTGTGCCGATATTCTGGTTCGCAACGGCGTAAAACCCGTGGTGTTTGATCGTTACCCGGAAATCGGTGGCCTGTTAACTTTCGGTATTCCAGAGTTCAAACTGGAAAAAGAAGTGATGGTGCGCCGCCGCGAAGTGTTTGAAGGTATGGGCGTTGAGTTTCGCTTAAACACCAATGTGGGCAGCGATGTTACCATGGAAGAGCTGCTTGCCGAATACGATGCCGTGTTCCTGGGTATGGGCACCTACACCTACATGAAAGGTGGCTTCCCCGGTGAAGATATGGAAGGCGTTCACGATGCGTTACCCTTCCTGATTTCCAATGTTAACCGTAACCTGGGTTATGAAAAAGACGCGTCCGAATTTATCGGCGTAGCCGGTAAAAAAGTGATTGTGCTTGGTGGTGGTGATACTGCCATGGACTGCAACCGCACCTCGATTCGCCAGGGGGCTGAGTCAGTAACCTGCGTGTATCGTCGCGATGAAGAAAACATGCCGGGCTCGCGTCGTGAAGTGGCCAATGCCAAAGAAGAAGGCGTTCAGTTCTTGTTTAATCGTCAGCCGATAGAAGTGGTGGGCGAAAATGGCAAAGTGAAGGGCCTTAAAGTGGTTGAAACCGAGCTGGGCGAGCCGGATGAAAATGGCCGCCGCAGGCCGGTGGAAATTGCAGGCAGTGAAACTGTGGTGGAAGCGGATGCTATTCTGGTGGCGTTCGGTTTCCGTCCAAGTCCTGCTCCCTGGCTGGAAAACATTGGTGTGAAAACCAATGACTGGGGCGGCGTGATTGCACCGGAAAACGGCCAGTTTAAATATCAGACCACTAATGAAAAAGTATTCGCCGGTGGTGATATGGTGCGTGGTTCCGACCTGGTGGTAACGGCCATCTGGGAAGGACGTGGTGCCGCTGAAGGCATACTTGATTATCTTGATGTTTAATACCTGAATGTCTTTTACCGTTCTGAAATCCTTGCTGGCTTCAGAACGGCTTCCCCTTGTTGATTCTTTTTTGCTGTTTCCTTTTCCTGTATTCTTGAGCCTCTTTTTTCCAATCTGGTACCGTCCAATCAGGGTTTGTTATGTCTGAATTAAAAAATGATCGTTTTCTTCGTGCCTTGCTAAAGCAGCCGGTGGATGCCACACCTGTATGGATGATGCGCCAGGCGGGCAGATACCTGCCTGAGTATCGGGCATCCCGAGCAAAGGCGGGTGACTTTTTATCATTGTGTAAAAACAATGACTTTGCCTGCGAAGTAACGCTTCAGCCATTGGAACGCTACGAGCTGGATGCGGCGATTTTATTTTCCGATATTTTAACGATTCCCGATGCCATGGGCCTGGGCTTGTATTTTGAAACAGGCGAAGGCCCAAAATTTAAAAAAACCATTCAAACCGCAGCCGATGTTGCCGCCATACCTGCGCTGGATGTAGCGGTTGATCTGGATTATGTCATGGGTGCAGTAAAAACTATTCGCGGCGCATTGAATGGTCGGGTGCCCTTGATCGGTTTTTCCGGTAGCCCCTGGACACTGGCCACTTATATGGTTGAAGGCGGGTCGAGTAAGGATTTCCGCGCCATTAAAAAAATGCTGTATCAGCAGCCTGACGTGTTACACGCGCTGCTGGATAAACTGGCCGATGCCGTAACGGCTTACCTGAACGAGCAAATTCGTTCCGGGGCACAGGCTGTGCAGATTTTTGATACCTGGGGAGGCGTGCTAAATACGCCAAATTACGAGGCTTTCTCGTTGCACTATATGCGTAAAATTGTTGCCGGTTTGATTAAAGAAAGCGAAGGCCGCAAGGTACCTTCGATTATTTTCACCAAGAATGGTGGCCTGTGGCTGGAAACCATTGCTGATGCCGGTAGTGATTGCGTGGGTTTGGATTGGATGATTGAAATAGGTAACGCCAGAGCCCGTATTGGCAATAAAGTCGCCTTGCAGGGCAATATGGACCCGTCGGTGCTGTATGGCAATGCTGATACCATTCGCAATGAAGTAGCCCGTATCTTAAAAGGCTACGGCAAGGGCACCGGGCATGTGTTTAATCTTGGTCATGGCATTGCACTCGATGTTGATCCCGCCAAACCGAAAGTGTTTATTGATGCTGTGCATGAATTAAGTGCTGAGTATCATGTTTGATCAGTGGTATGCTTTGCTGGTTTATTGACGCGATTTGTTTGCAAGTAGCAAACGGAATAGATTTTTAACGAAAACGGAACATATAAGGAAATAAAATGCATACAATTTCTAAATTATTATTGTGGTCGGCAACCCTATTTGTCTTTGGGTGCGCTAATAACGGTAAGCATCTCTATGTGGGCGATAACTGTTTGTCATGCTGGAATAACCCCCTTACATTAGAAACTTTGGATTATGAGACAGCAGGAGCCAATAATTACGCTACATTAAATTGGCTTGATTTAATGTTAGAGGGGTTGACCCAAAACAACTCAAATAATCTAAGCCTGTATGGAGAAGATTACCTTTACCATAAGATTGGTATCAAAACGGTATCTTTGAAACAGAATGAGATAAGGTATCAAAAAGAAATTCATCGTGCATCACAGGAATTAAAAGTATTACTTGAACAGCATAGAATAAAGCCTGCCTACCAGATCACTGTGCCTTCAAGGCTTGGTAAATATGACTTCAATAAAAGTGAGTTTCCATTGAATTTGGCACGGTCTTTTCAATTCAGCGGTGGAAGCGGTGTAAAAATATTACCAAGGAAGATAGTTGTAAACGTATCCAATTTTGAAAGCTTGCCAAACTTACAAATGAGCTCGTCTGAGGCAGAGCGGTTTTTAAAAAATAGAAACAATAGTCGTGGTTTGTATGTGCGTTACATTGTTGAAATATTAGGTGTAGATTCGCCAAGTAGTTTTAATGTGAGAGTTAAGGAAATTCAATACATTGACGTAGCGCCGAGTATAATTACGAAACGGGATCGCGAGAAATATGCACCGTTTAAGGTTGTAAAAATCAATGCTTAAATTTTAAAAAGGTAAGCTCTACACGAAACTTATACACCTGAAAAAACTTATACGTCGATAGTAATTTCCCCAAACATATAAGTAAAATACAGTATTTTTGCTACAGCTTTACAATGTTCGTAAAATATTTTCATATAACCTTACAGCGATTTCTTCCCCTTCACCCTCAATTATGTATTCAAAACCTGGCGAAGAGTTTGCCTCAATCAACCAAAGCCTTCCTAAGTGATCCCTCGCTATATCTAAACCACAAAAAGGAATCATCAATTTATCAAAAAGTGGTGCGCAAAATTCGCTAAGGAATTTCTTTTCATCTAAATCAGAAACGAGTTTTGCCTTAGAACCCTCCCAATGAAGGGGACTTAGATTGTCTGTATATATTGCCCCATCAATTATTTTATAGTAACAAAACTGCAATTCACCACTTAAAAATATGGCTCTATATTCTTTTTCTATATCTATATAATCTTGAGCGAGACAAATATAATCGAATAAAAAACTATTCATATTAAATATATCGAGAAGCCCTTTTTCTAGCTGCCTTCTATCTTTTACCTTAAAAACATTAGCCCCCCATGAACCTCTATTCTTCTTGATTATCATTGGATAGGAGTGGTGACTTTCGATTGCATTGATTATCTCATAAACAGTTTTTTCGTGAAGATATTGCTTATATTTCTCATCACTATATGGGTTAAGAAAGGCCGACGTCTTTGGCATGTTAATGACATCACGATAATATGAGTAGAAGTAATCTTTATCTTGGCATAGCTGCATAATGGACTGAGAATTTAGAGGAGTTGTCCAATTAACAAATACATAATCATTGGCACCCACATGGACAGAGACTAGGTTGTTAGTTTCATGATAGTTTTCAAAAAGTATATTTAAGTTCCCACACGCCTTAGTTAAGGCTTTGATATTTTTATTCATATTTCATTCCTATATGAGTTTAACAACTGAATGAAGTGGTCTACTAGACCACTTCAAGCAAATCTGTACGCCCCAGTTAAGCAACTTTTTTCATCAGCATCATTATTTCACTTTCATACTGGGCAGGGCTCTTGTGCCTGAGGTACGAATGGAGACGATCCGCGTTGTACCACATTAATATGTAGTGCAATACATCCTGCTGGGCTTCGTAGAGGCTCTGGCAATTTCGCCATTGAACCCGTTCTTGCTTCTGCAGGCTTCCAAAGAAGCAGGCAGATGATATCACCGGCATAAGTTTGATTTGGCCTATCAATATAAAACTCCCGATTGAGAACATTCTCAAAGACGGGTTGCTTGTTATTGCTGTTTGTCATCACTTTGTATTTCTTGCGGTATTTAACCGCCACCGCTGGCTTTGACCGCCTTAATCATTTCCTGATGATAGAAATCGGGTAGCCGTGTATCCTGGCAGGTTTGATCCTGCCCACCAACAGTGGACATTCGCCTAAGCGACATGTTGCGCCTCAAATGCTTCTGGGCTTACAAAGCCGTTCGCACTGTGTCGACGGTTGCGATTGTAGTCTACCTCAATATACTCGAATATAGTTTGCCTCATTTGCTCTCGGGTGAAAAATTTTTTTCCTTGGATAGTCCCGATCTTAAGTGAGTGAAAGAAGCTTTCGGCGCAGGCATCGTCGTAGCAGTTAGCCTTGGTAATCATGCTGCAGCGCAAGTTGTGCGCCTTGATTAGCTTTTGATAGTCACAAGAACAATACTGGCTACCTCGATCCGGATGTACGATAACGCTCGTCGGCATTTGGTGTCTCCACAAAGCCATTTTTAACGCATCGCAAACCAGTGAGGCAGTCATTCTCTTTGACATGGACCAGCCCACGACCAGGCGCGAATACAAGTCAATCGCAACGGCCAAATAGAGCCAACCTTCTTCGGCCCAAAGGTACGTTATATCGCCAACGTATTTTTGGTTCGGAGCGGTTGCGCTGAAATCCTGTTTGAGCAGATTGGGCGCTACAGGCAAGTTATGATTGGAGTTTGTTGTCGCTTTAAGTTTCTTCGCCGCCTTAGCTCGAAGCTCCTGGCGCTGCATACTCTTTGCGATCGTCTTACGATTTCGAAAACACCAATTCTCAGCCAGATCGGGCACCAACCTTGGTGCTCCTGCTCGACCTTTTCGGTCTTTAAACGCCTTCTTAATAGCTACATCAAGCTGTTGCTGTTGTCTTTTTCGGGGTGAAGGAGTTCCAGCTCGTTTGAGCCATGCATAATAACCACTGCGAGCAACCTGAAACACACGCCTCATCGTTGAAATGGAGAATAGCGATTGGTGCTTACTCATAAAGACATACTTCACTTCAGGTTCTTGGCGAAGTATGTCGCGGCCTTTTTTACGATGGCCAGCTCCTCGGCTTGTTCAGCTAGCTTGCGTTTTAAACGAGCATTCTCATCTGCCAGGCTTTGCTCGACATCACTTTGGCTTAGATCTGATCGGGCTTTGGAGCGCCAGCCGTAGATTTGTGAGATGCTGCCATTGATACCCCAATCCTGTCAGTCAAAGCTAGCGCTTCAATGTTTACGTCGACAGGGTTTCTTGGATGTGGTTTTAGTTTTCATTGTTCACCTCTTTTGCGTAGTATACTTGCTTAAGTGGGTGTCTATCATTCGTGGGCAGGATCAGTTCTGATACCCGTAATAGCCACTGCGGGTAACACCCAGTAATCGGCACATAAGGCCGACCGGGTAGGTCTTCTTCTTTTGGGCAATAAACGCATATTTTATTTCGCTTCTTTTGCGAAGAAGACCGTCGCTTCCTTTAATATTCTCTTCTCCAGTTCAAGCTGCTTCACTTGGGCTTTGAGTTTTCTGAACTCTTCCTACTCGGGATTCAGCTTACTGAGGTGGTCTATTAGACCACCTCACTTCAAAAAAGAAAGAATTGTTGTAAATACCAATAGTATCGGGCATCATTTTTAACAAGTCATTTCCACTGAACTTGTTGGTAATCTTTATGTTAAGCTCTATAAACGAAGGGTGCTATGGCAAAATCACCTAAAATTTTTATTTCCTATTCCCATGACAATCCAAAACATAAAAAATGGGTTGCAAATTTTGCTAAATCGCTTTGCGAAGATGGGATTGAAACAATATTAGATCAATCGCATTTACGGCTTGGAGAGGACGTTGCTGCTTTTATGGAGAATGGCCTTCATGAAGCAGATCGTGTTGTCGTAATTTGTACTCCTCAGTATGTAGAAAAAGCTAACTCCATCCAAGGTGGAGTTGGATATGAAAAGATGATAATCACAGGCCAAATGATGCATAATTTAGGCACAATAAAATTTATTCCTGTGATAGCTCCTTCTAATCCAGATAAGCTTGTGCCAAATCTTCTTAGCAATCGGTTGTTTTTAGATCTGAGTTCCCCAAGCACATTTAGTGAGCAATATGAATATCTGGTAAAAGAGTTACACAGCAAGCCAGCGGGGTTGAAGCCTGCAGTTAGTTACGAGCCAAATTCGGAAAATGAAATTCTGCAGAGTTTTTCAGAAAAAGCAGTATCTGACGCATCATTTTTTTTTAAAACAAACCCTCTAGAGCATGAGATTATGGAATCAATTCATGCGTGCTTACGCTCACAAGCTTATCCTAAGGAAATGGCAATAAATGATAGTTTGTTTCATAATCCAGTTTATGATTACATGGAAAGTGATTTTCTTAGAGCATTACTTAAAAAAAGCTGTCGTTTCATGCCTCTTGATATATATCTCATCAAAGCGATAGATACTGCTGGACAGCCAGTATTACTTCAATATTTTAGTGGGAATGCCGCTTCTGGTTGGCAATGTTGGCTTTTCCCGCATGGTTATCGTCCAGAAGAATCAGAAGAAAAAATTAGACTCAAACATAACGCTAGGGACTTTGAAGCTCATTGTCGACTGAGACGTTCTTCCGTAACTATTGATATCCCCGAAAACAGGCCGTTTGCAGTTAGCATCAAGCCTGACTTTGGCTATCAGGATCAGTTGGTAATATATGTTTATAATTTCTATTTCCTATCTTTCTCTTTTGTGCCAAAGAAGATAATACAAGGAGATTTTGTGATTAATCATAACGCTGGTGTACAATGCTTTTATCGTTGGATGTCTTTGGAAGAGATGAGCGTAGAGGCAAATACACGAGAACGTAATGCCGATATCCATAGGTGTATTCATCAACTTTTTAGGAAAAGTCTTATAGATGTGCAGCCTACTTTTACCAAAAAGATACAGCGCTAGGTTGAGCAAAATGCCAGAAAAGGCCAACCTTACTGCATGGCATTTAGACTGCCTAGATTTGGGGTGACTTATTTTTTATTGGTTTTTTTGGGTTTAAAGAGCTGGGGGTGTCACCTGGATGCTGCAAAGTTTAATGGTGACATGTCGGCTTCAAGGCGTGAGTCCTTACCGCCATTTAGTCGATGTATTGCAGCGCATTAGCTGTAATCCGAATCGTGATGTTGCAGAGCTTACTCCTAGAATTTGGAAACAAAAGTTTGCCAATACTTTTTTACGTCAGATCTAGATAGGTAGGGGTAGTCTAGGGTTGGAATGAACGCTTACGGCGCAACTGCCCCTTACCCCCCCCCCATTGGTCTGGCCGGGGTAGTATTCTTAAACGCTTAGCTGGTGTTGTATATGGCCGTTGCGTGAGCGGACAGAGCTTTGTCAAGATAAGCACTACTGAGGAGTAACTGCAGACTAGCCACACCTTGTTCAGTTTAACTCGTTTGCATTCCGTTAAAGCCTCATTCGCCAAGGAGACAATATGGCAAGCTACCGTAAATGCAATTGGCCCGTTTTACTCAAAAAACTTGAAAATAGTGGTTTAACTCAAACACAATTCTGCAAAGATAAAAGCGTCAACCCTCGCTACTTTAGAACTGTCTCACTAATGGGGAGCTGGAAACCGCAAATGATCATGCGAGACTATGAAATAACACAGCTAGATCTTGAGTTGATAATAACGGCGGGCAGTGGGTTTTACATCGGCTGACTACAATGGTGAAGTGGACAATGCCTGCGGTAGGAATATTTGACGCTGAAGCTAGCTCACCTTTAGCAAAACCAGGGCCTCCCTCGAAACTAACTTCAATTATGAGACGTTTAATGCGCGGAAATGCCGGGGTTATCTGGTAATATTCTGTCACGATAGGAACTTCCTTTTTTTGTGTTAGCGCCTGAACGGTATTTTTCAAGACGCCTGTTGCGTTAACTACCCAACATTTTTTAGTTTTTAATGAAATATTCTGGCTGGCGTAGCGTCAGCGAGTGACGGAATGATAAGAGGCGGGATATAATTAAAATTACCGTTGAGCGAAACTTGGGAATCACAACATGGCTACTAACTATAACGAGCAGTTAGCGGAAGAAATTAGGCAGGTGCCCCAAGAGCACTTGCCTGCGTTGTTGAATATCGTGCATAGCTTCCGTGAAAGTGTTGGGCTGAAAGATGACATGCTGGATCAGGTTAAATGCCGTGAAGCTATTGATGTCGCGTTATCTACACCGGAACCGCAGCAGGCATTCGATAGGCAATCCTGGTTAAACAGTACCAAGGCACAATTAAGACAGCATGATCAATGAGTGAATACCGGCTGAGTGAAGCCGCTGAGCAAGATTTACGTGATATGTATGAGTTCGGCTTCCGGGAGTTCGGTGAGTTACAAGCCGACCAGTTTTACAATAAATTATTTGATCGAATCGAGTTAATGATAGACTCGCCTATGCTGGGCAAAGCTGCTGATGAGATTTATCCTGGTTTGAGGCGATTTGAATTTACGCCGTATGTCGTTTTTTACCAAATAAAAGACTATGGCATTTATGTACTGCGTCTCTTAAGGCAGAGTCAGATAGTTAAGGCCAGGCACTTTGAAACATCCTTGGAGAGCGATTCTTAAACTTATGGGTCGATAATAATTTCCCCAAACATATAATCAGCGGCGCTACCTTGCAGAATCACTTTATCTCCAGTCACTTCACAGTGAATCATGCCTGTTCTTTTCGATAATTGCCTGCCTACCAGCTTGTTGCGATTTAATTGTTTGGCCCAGTAAGGAGCAAGTTCGCAATGGGCGGAGCCGGTTACAGGGTCTTCATTTATGCCTAGCTTTGGGAAAAAGCAGCGGCTGACAAAATCCACGTCATCCCCCGGTGCGCTCACGACAACGCCTCTTAAATCCAGGGTTTGCAGT
>PDSR01000065.1 GCA_002748575.1 Gammaproteobacteria bacterium | reverse complement strand
GCAACTTCTGGGTTGGCCTGATCAGGGGTTAGCGTTTGATGTGGCTGTTCATCTGGGGACACTGATTGCAGTTGTCACCTACTTCCGAGCCGATATTCTGGCGGTTATTCAGGGGTTTTTCAAAGCGGCACATACGAAAAAAATGAACACTCAAGCCCAGCTCGGTGTCGCAGTGGTGGTGGGTACCATTCCAGCCGTCATTATTGGCTTTTTATTTAAAGACTTTATCGAAGATAATCTTCGTTCCAGTCAGGTTATTGCTTTTACCACCATCTTTTTTGGCTTACTTTTATGGCAGGCTGATAAAACAGGAAAAAGGATTTTAAAAATAGAGGCGTTGCAGGCCAATAAAGCACTGGTAATAGGGTTGGCTCAGGCGTTGGCGTTAATTCCGGGTACTTCCCGCAGCGGTATTACCATGACAGCTGCTTTAATGCTGGGGTTTGACAGGACTACGGCGGCGCGTTTTTCAATGTTGCTGTCGATACCATTGATACTGGCGGCCAGCTTGTTAAAGACGCTGGATCTGCTGGCCAGCACTGCACCGGTTCCCTGGTTGTTGATTGGCTTGGGTATGTTAGTTGCTACTGTGAGTGCGTATTTGTGCATTCACTATTTTCTTAAGCTTTTAGAACAGATGGGTATGTTGCCATTTGTCGTGTACAGGCTGTTGCTGGGTGCATTCCTGTTGTTTTTTATTGGGTTGAACGGGTAGTGTTGAGAGTCAGGCTTGACGGCTCAGGTGTTTCCGTGACTATAATTAACTAATTGGCCAGTATTTCTAACTTTTGAATATATGCAGATATCACGCAGTTCAGTAAACACTTCTGGATTTTTACCCGCTAATCAACGCTCTGCGGCTGATGCCCGTGTTGAGCGCCGGGTTGAGGTACGGGCGCGAACTGTTGAAAACGAGGTGCAACATAACCCTTTTCAGCTCCGTGCCGACGTGGTGTCTGCTCCCGGCAGGGATGAAGCAGCAGGGTTTCGTCGGGTGGTCGAAGCGAGCAGCGCCAATAAGCAGTATGCTTTTTACGCTAGTAATGATCAGCAAGCCTTACTTAATTCACAGAAAAAAGCACTTCAGGCCTATGCTGAAACTGAAATAATCGGCCGGGTAGATGCCGATGTTGATTATCTGGGTTCTGTAGATATATTCATTTAATGATTGATAGTGCTGTCGCTCGTTTGTCCGATGAGCAGACAAACGAGCGTCTTGTTAAATTAAATCCCTCTCTGAATGATTTGCCCGAAGTTCTGCCGGGGGCAACCTGGTGTCGTGACTATCGTTATTTGCTGGTATATCGGCAGGGTGTTTTACAGCTTGTTCCAGCAAACAAAAAACAGCGGCCATTGATGGTTGATTTTATAGCCGGTACCACCGGATATCGCGGCCATCAAAATGTCCGTAATGAAATGCTTGTAAAAGCTGTGCTGGGCCGTGATAAGCAAACGATTCCAACTGTGATTGACGCCACCGCAGGGCTTGGGCGTGACAGTTACCTGCTGGCGGTACTCGGGTGTTATGTCACCATGTTGGAACGTAATCCGGTTGTTGGCGCACTGCTGTCTGATGGCCTTGCTCGATTTAAAGCACAGGATCAGGAAGGTGTTGCCAAGAGGATGACATTAATAAAGGGCGACGCCAGAGAAAACCTGCAATCCATGACAGAAGCTGATGTGGTGTATCTTGACCCTATGTTTCCAAAGCGGGATAAGGCTGCACTGGTAAAAAAAGAGATGCAGATATTTAAAGAGATTGTTGGCCCGGACACTGATGGCGATTACCTGCTGGATGTGGCTCAACGTATTGCCCTGAAGCGAGTTGTGGTGAAACGCCCGGCGAAAGCCGAATATCTGGCGGGGGTAAAACCTACCTATTGTTTACAAGGTAAAGCGAGCCGTTTCGATATTTATCAGTGTTAACGAAACGGCTCCTGTTGGTTCGCTTCAGCTTTTAGCTGATTTTTTTGCGTCTTTTTTATCGGCTTCGTTGTTTTTCGATTCTTTTTTCCTGGTGTCTTTCTTTTTACTATCTTCTGGTGGGTCTTCCAGCAGTGATACATCTAATTGTGAAACCTGCTGAATGGCTTCGCGTATTTCGACGCTTAGAATCAGGTGTGTTTCCTGTTCTGAAGTCTCTAAACGCTTATCAAACGCCAGTTTGCCCTCTTCATCCATCCAAACTGCACCATTTTTTATTAAAGACTGCAAAAAGTTTTTAAATAGTGCCTTATCAAAAAATTCCGGTGCGCTGAATTCGTAAAGTAGCGACATTCTCTGGGCCATTAAATGACACAGGTTTTCCAGATGATTGCGGCTTAAAACGCCTGATCCTGCCCGCGTTAACAGGTCAACAGTAATAAAGTAGCGCTCTAATGTCTGGCGTATCGCATTGGCTAAAATGGTTAGAGATAAGTATTCCTTGGAGCTGGGTTTAGGCGACCAGTATTCATTTTCTGTTTGTACGATCAGCCCGTTATCCACCAGTTGCTGCAGGATTTTCTCAATGTGCGCCGGCAGCTCTTTCAGGGATAAATTCATGAAGAGCTCTGATCGCAGGAACGGGTATACCTGGCGGCACATCAGCAACAGGGCTTCTTTCGTCATGCCGCGGTTATTAATTAATAACCTTGCGAGGAATGATGTCAGCGCGAACATATGTAAGTTGTTGTTGCGGAAATAGGTTAACAAGACAGCTTTGTCGGCGTTAACCACAAACACATCGCCCAGTGAATGCTGGCGTCGTTCGATCACTTCAAGCCTTTCCCCATAGGCAATAATTTCCCTGCCAGATAAGTCTGGCAATACGGTGGTATCTGCATAAGGGATATTTTTTAACAGGCTCAAATATAAATTGAGCTGTTGTTCAAGCAAGGTTTCATCCATAGCATGCTTGTTAGTGGCCAGCATCACCTGGCTGAGTAAACTGACCGGATTGACTACAGCTGCATTGTTAATGCGGGTAATAATATCCAGGCCTAATTCATTGACTGCATCGGCTAACCAGTCTGGCTGATGGTCTTCATCGTATGTTTCATCGCGCCAGCCGGGGTGGCTGTTATCAAGATGATCATTCAGGTGTATCGGTTCCCCAAAGTTGACATATACCTGGCCAAAGGTGCCACGGATTTTTTTCAGGGTTCTAAAGATATCCAGCACGGATTCTTTCTTTTTGGTCTTGCCGCTCAGCTCACCGACATAGGTGCCGCCTTCGAGCACTTTTTCATAACCAAAATAAATGGGCACAAAGACAAAATTACGGCGACGGGTTCTTAAAAAGCTTCTTACGGTCATGGAAATCATGCCGGGGCGAGGTTGCATCAGCCTGCCGGTTCTGCTGCGTCCGCCTTCAATAAAATATTCCACTGAAAAGCCACGATCAAATACTTCATTAACATATTCATTGAACACAGAGGTATAGAGCCGGTTGCCTTTAAAACTGCGTCTTAAAAAGAAGGCACCACCATGGCGTAGAATTTTCCCCAACACCGGCAGATTAAGGTTAACGCCGGCAGCAATATGAGGAGGAACCAGCTTATTGCTGAACAGCACATAAGACATTAACAGATAGTCGATATGGCTGCGGTGACAAGGTACATAAATCACCACATTGTCTTTGGCTACTTTTTCTAATCGTTCAAATCCGGTTACCGAAACACCGTCGTATAACTTGTTCCACAGCCAGGTTAACACGATATCATAAACGCGAATCACCGGGTGTGAGTAATCGGCCGCTATTTCCTCGGCGTATTTGCGTGCTTCCCTGGCTACTTTGCGTTTTGCCTTATCGCTTTCCTGTGCCTTCTGTGTAATGGCTTTAACTACGCCAGGCTTGCGCAGCACTGCATTAACAATGGTGCGACGGTGCGAAAGGTCGGGGCCAATGACTGTTTCTCGGGCGCGTCGGAAATGCACCCGCAGTACCCGTGATAATTTGCGTACGGTACGTTCGCTGGATGTTGCATCGTCCAATGTCTGACGGATGGAAATAGGTTCGTAAAAGTGAATCATGGTATTGCGACCCTGCACCATGATAATCAGCAATTTACGGAACAGGCCTGGTACTGCCCAGCTGTCCGACAACAGTATTTTAAGTATGGAGTTTTCCCGATCAGGTACGCGGCCCCAAAAAATCGACACAGGCACCAGTTGAATATCGCCTTCAGCTTGTGCTTCGATGGCATCGACTGCTTTTACCAGTTTTTCTGGCAGCGACCGAACCATTGGTTTGCGGTTGAAAGTGCCTACGGGTTCTGTCAGGAAGAATGAACCGTTTTTATCTTCAAAATCACCAAAATGAATACCATCAGTAGGTTGAGGCAGTCCTTTCGCTTTGCAGGCTTCGTCCAGCACCAGCAGATCAGATAAGGATTTATTCTTTAGCACATAAAGAATTGGCTTTTCTGGATCAATATTTAGCGTGTCTAACTTTTCAGGCCTGACGCTGGTTTTAACAAAAACATAAAGAACGCGGCGTACAAGCCAGTAAATAAGCCACTTTACACCCAAACCTTTCATCATCAATTAGTCCTAATGAGTTTTCTACTACAAATTTGTTGGTCAGCTATTTGCTCAGTTGCAGTGTACCAGCAACTACCTGAAGAAATAATCCCGAAACGACTCTCTCTGCTCTATATAATCAAGCGGGGCTAGTCTACTGATTGATGAGTGACGCCGCAAAAGAACTGAGCGGCAGGTTGTAACAAAAGGTTAATTATCTTGTTCATATAATGTTCGATTAAAGATAGTTGCATATTTCAATACCTGGCCGTTGCTTGTAAAACCGTAAAAAACCACAATGATGATAAAAATCAGATCCATGAAACCGGAACTCAAAAAAGGAACAGGCATCAAAGCGCCATGATTAGCATTGATAATCTAATCAAAAAATTTGGTCAGCACACCGTTGTTGATCAGCTCAGCTTTACGGTTAATCCCGGGGAAGTGCTTGGGTTTTTAGGCCCGAACGGTGCTGGAAAATCCACCACCATGAAAATGATCACCGGCTTTTTAACCCCCACATCCGGCAAAATCACCCTGTTTGATCAGGATACCCAGGCCAACGGCATTGCCTGCAAGCAAATGGTGGGCTATTTGCCCGAAGGTGCGCCTGGTTATGGCGATATGACGCCTGCACAATTTTTACGGTTTATTGGTAAAGTGCGCGGACTTTCGGGAGCAGCGCTCAACCATCGCCTGGCTGAGGTGGTGGAAACCCTGCAATTAAACAAGGTGCTGAATCAAAGTATTGATACCTTGTCGAAAGGGTTCAAGCGCCGTGTGGGTTTGGCTCAAGCTATTATTCACGATCCTGATATTTTAATTCTTGATGAGCCTACCGATGGTCTGGACCCCAATCAAAAGCACGAAGTGCGTAAACTGATTAAAAACCTTTCTACCGATAAAATCGTGATTGTGTCTACACACATTCTGGAAGAAGTATCGGCGGTATGTACTCGCGCCATTATTATTGCCAATGGCAGAATCTTGGCCGACGGCACCCCCGCTGAACTGGAAGCGCGGTCGAAATACCATGGTGCTATCCGTCTGGATTTCAGTCAGGCACCAGCAGCAGCTGAAAAAATTCTGGCGCTGGACGAAGTGGCAGCGGTGGAAACACTGGCCGATGGCCACTCCATTCGGGTGTTTCCAAAGCCGGGTCAGACACTGTTCGCGCCCATTAATGAATTAATACAGGCGAATCAGTGGCAGGTGCGTGAGCTGCATATGGAGCGCGGTCGGCTTGATGAAGTTTTTCGTAACATTACCACGGCACATTCAGCATAACGGGGGCGGCCATGAAGGGTTTTAACGTGATTTTATCGCGTGAATTAAGAAGCTATTTTGCAACACCGCTGGCTTACGTGTTTATTGTTATTTTTCTTATGTTAAGTGGTGCGTTTACGTTTTTTATGGGCGGTTTTTATGAGCGCGGCCAGGCGGATCTGTGGCCGTTTTTTAATTTTCATCCGTGGTTGTATTTATTTTTAGTGCCAGCCATTTCCATGGGTTTATGGGCAGAGGAACGTAAAAGCGGCACCATTGAGTTGCTATTGACACTGCCGCTGTCACTGAAAGTCGCAGTGCTGGGTAAATTCTTTGCCGCCTGGCTGTTTATTGGTGTAGCTCTGGCATTAACTTTCCCGATCTGGTTAACGGTCAATTATCTTGGCGATCCTGACAACGGCGCAATTCTTGCCGGTTATCTGGGTAGCTGGCTAATGGCCGGTGGCTTTCTTGCCATTGGTTCCTGCATTTCTGCGGCCACAAAAAATCAGGTCATTGCCTTTATTGTTGCAGTGGTGGTTTGCTTTTTATTTGTGGTGAGTGGCTTCAATATTGTTCTGGACTGGTTTACCAACTGGGCACCTGATTTTTTAGTGGATTCGATAGCTGCACTGAGCTTTTTAACGCACTTTAATGCCATTGCAAAAGGGGTGCTGGATCTGCGTGATTTAGTTTATTTCCTGATTGTGATTACCGGGTGGTTGCTGGCAACGGCCATTGTCATTGATCTGAAGAAAGCGAGTTAAGGAGCAGGCAGATGGGAATTCGACGGTTATTTTCCTCCATGGGGCTGCTGATACTGGCGAGTGTGGTGTTGATGTCAACATTGGTGACAGATACCCTGTTTCAGGGCGTTCGCGTGGATTTAACAGAAAACAAACTTTATACCTTGTCGGCAGGCAGTAAGAATATTGCCACCGGTTTGCAGCAGCCACTGGATATGTATTTTTTCTTTTCCAGAGAAAACACTAAAGATGCTTTGGGCTGGCGTAATTATGGCAAGCAGGTGCGCGAGCTTTTGCAGGAATTTGAACTTGCTGCGAATGGCAACATCCGCTTGCATATCATTGATCCTGAGCCGTTTTCTGAAGAGGAAGATCAGGCAGCAGAGTATGGCCTGGAAGCGGTTAACCTGGCGGCTGGTGGTGATCCGGTTTATTTTGGTGTGGCTGCTTTGGCAGAAGGCAGTGATCTGTCTGCTGCAGTCATTCCTTTCTTTCAACCGGATCGCCAGCAGTTTTTGGAATACGATATTGCGCGGTTGATTGTTCAGGCAGGGCAACAACAAAAGCCCACTATCGGGTTACTCAGTGATTTGCCAATGGATGGCGGTTTTGATCGGATGACCGGCCAGAGCAGGCAGCCCTGGTTTAGCGTTAACCAGCTCAAACAGCTATTTAATGTTACACCGCTGCCCAGAGAGCTGGAAGAAATCGAACCGGAAATTGATTTGTTACTGGTCGTGCATCCGCAGGCGCTACCGGATGCCACCCTTTACGCACTGGATCAATATGTGCTTGCCGGTGGTCGGGCGATGATTTTTGTTGATCCTTTCGCTGAACAGGATACCGAATCCCTGGCCAGTGGTGCTGCCGATGCCAACCTGGCATCGGATATGCCGCAACTGTTATCAGCCTGGGGTGTTGATTATAATCCGCTGCAATTTATTGGCGATTATCAGTTGGCGCTACCCGTGGCTGTGGAGCCGGGTGGCCCTGCGGTTAAACACCTGGCTATTTTACAGTTAACGGAAAACAATCACGCCGTTGCCGATGATATTGTCATCAGCCAACTGGAGAGTATTAATTTATCAACAGCCGGTTTTTTAGCAGCCAAGCCGGGAGCCACCACAAAGTTTCAACCGTTGTTGTATTCCTCTGAATTTGCCATGCCTCTTCCGGCAGAAAAGTTAGCGACACTGAATCATCCGGCGGAACTGACAGTGGGTTTTCAGCCAACCGGCGAGCGCTATGTGTTTGCGGCCCGCATATCGGGTAAGGCAACAACGGCTTTTCCGAAAGGTGTGCCGATTGAATCCAGTGAGCAAGCAGCGCCCGATCATGCAACAGCGGATCAAATAAAAGAAGGCAATCTGAATATAGTGATTGTGGCGGATACCGACATGCTTTCGGATCGGTTGTGGGTGCAGGTGCAAAGCTTTTTCGGCCAGCAGCTGGCACAACCTTTTGCAGATAACGGCGCGTTTTTTACCAATTCGGTTGACTACCTTTCCGGTAGCAGTGATCTGATTGGTATTCGCAGTCGTGGCCGGTTTATCAGGCCGTTCACGGTTGTGCAGGAGATGAATCGACAAGCTCAGGCGGCGTTTCGGGAAACCGAGCAGAACCTGCAACGCCAGCTGGAAATCACTGAACAAAAACTGCTTGAATTGCAAAGCCAGCGTGATGATCAAGGCAATGAGCTCACCCTCAGTCCGGAGCAGGCGATGGAGCTGACACGGTTTCAGCAACAGAAATTATCCATTCGCAAGCAGCTGCGGGATGTGCAACACCAGCTTAATAAAGACATTGATCGGCTTGGCTATCAACTAAAACTGATTAATATCATTCTGGTGCCGTTGGTGTTAACCATTCTGGTGGTTCTGATCGCGTTTGTTCGGCGTAAAGCAGTGCGAGGATCGCACAGCTAAACCTGTTATCATCCTGCTATGATTGATTCCCGGTTCTTTGAAAACGCAGCGGCTTTTAACAACTCGAATCGCTGGGTTATTGGTTTTAGTGGCGGTTTGGACTCCACTGTTTTGTTGCACCTGTGTGTTCAGTATCGCGAGTTATATCGGTCGGATCTGGAACTGCTGGCGGTGCATGTCAATCACCAGCTTTCGCCGCTCGCAGCTGAATGGCAAACCCATTGCGAGGCGCTGTGTCGGCAGTGGCAGGTGCCTTTTGTGGCGCATAAAGTAGTGGTGAAAACCGGGTCGCGACGCAGTATCGAGCAAGTTGCCAGAGATCAGCGTTACAGGGTGTTTGAGCAGGAAAGTCAACCGGGTGATCTGTTGTTGTTAGCCCATCATCTTGATGATCAGATCGAAACCCTGTTGTATCGTCTGGTACGTGGTAGCGGGGCTCTGGGGTTGCGTGGCATAGACAGTTATGTTGAGCGCGGTTCTCTGGCTATCTGGCGGCCATTGATGGCGAGCTCCCGTGCCGACCTGGAGCACTACGGTGCTGACCAGCAATTACAATGGGTCGAGGACCCATCCAATCAAGACATTCGCCATGATCGCAATTTTATTCGCCAGCAACTGCTGCCGTTGATGGCGTCCCGCTGGCCTGCCGTGCGCGATACTCTGGGGCGCTCTGGCCGGTTGCTCGGCGAAGCATCGGCGCTTGCTAATGATCTGGCCAGAATTGATTTGGCTGATATTGAGTCGGCAAGCGATGATTCCATCTTCCAGCGCTCAAGCACGCTGAGTATTGCTGCGCTACAGCAGCTGCCTTTGCACCGGCAGAAAAACTGTATACGTTATTGGATAGGTACGCGGGGAGCGTTATTGCCCTCCGAAAAAGTGCTGGAACAGGTCATAAATTGTGTTGCGCATTATCACAGCCAGTTGAATGCTAATATTTCCTGGCGCGGAGATTTTGCTGGCAGTGACCGTTGCGCTAATGATCATGCAACCAATAACGCCTTGCGCTGGGAAATCCATACCTTTCGCGGGTATCTGTATCTTGAGCGCAGTGTTCCACCCATCGAACCGGATTGGCAGCGAGCGCTGGTTTCGGGGCAGTCTATCGAACTGCCTTCCGGCCTGGGTGTCATTTCACTTGATTCACCAGGCCAGGACTCTTCGGCAAAAGAACTGGCACTGAATAGCAGCGCTCGGCATCCTTTGGTGGTGCGTTTTCGTCGGGGTGGGGAGCACTTTCGCCCGGCGGGTCGTAAGCAAAAGCTGCTCAAAAAATGGCTTCAGGATTGGCAAATTCCCCAATGGGAACGGGATCGCATCCCGTTGATATTTCATGGTGAAGACCTGATCGCCGTGGTAGGGCAGGCGGTGGCGCAGGGCTTTCAGCCGCAAGCGGGTGAGCCGAGCCAGATATTACGCTGGGAACAGCCGCCGGATTGAGATATCCCAACTTATAATGTAGAATTTCCTCCCGTTCTGGGCCAAAGGTTTCAGCGTGAAACTCAGGCTCCCTCCTGTTGTCAATCTTTTCCGGATAGCTACCAGCACCGGAGAGGGTTAATAACGATGTTTTCCTTTTCCGTCACAGTGGATTTTTAATGACACGATATATTTTTGTGACCGGTGGTGTTGTTTCTTCTTTGGGTAAAGGAATTGCCGCCGCATCACTCGCCTCGCTTTTGGAAACCCGCGGTCTTACCGTTTCGATTATGAAACTGGACCCTTATATCAATGTTGACCCCGGCACCATGAGCCCCTATCAACATGGTGAAGTGTTTGTGACGGAGGATGGCGCAGAAACTGACCTTGATTTAGGCCATTATGAGCGCTTTATCCGTAATACCATGACCCAACGAAATAATTTCACTACTGGGCGCGTCTACCAGGATGTGCTTGAAAAAGAACGTCGGGGTGATTATCTCGGTGCTACCGTACAGGTTATTCCCCACGTCACTGACTCTATTAAAGAACGTATTTTGAATGCTGATCTGGGCGTTGACGTGGTGATTGTTGAAATCGGGGGTACGGTGGGTGACATTGAATCCCTGCCGTTTCTGGAAGCGGTTCGCCAACTGCGGGTAGAGTTGGGTTCGCAGCGATCTGTATTTATGCATTTAACCCTGGTGCCCTATATAGCCACAGCGGGTGAAACCAAAACCAAGCCAACTCAGCATTCAGTTAAGGAATTGCGTTCCATTGGTTTGCAGCCTGATGTGCTTATCTGCCGGTCGGATCACGAAATCCCGGCATCGTCTTTAGAAAAAATTGCCTTGTTTACCAGCGTGGAAAAACGCGCTGTTATCAGCCTGCAAGATGTAAACACGATTTACCGTATTCCTGCTGTGTTGCATGCACAGGGCCTGGATAACTTTGTGGTTGAGCGCCTGCAACTGGATTGCCAGCCTGCGGATCTATCGGAATGGACTCAGGTGGTCGATGCACAATTAAATCCGCAAAAAGAAGTCACCATTGCCATGGTGGGCAAATATGTTGATCTGGCCGATGCCTACAAGTCTTTAAACGAAGCACTGCTGCATGCCGGTATTCAAACGCGAACCAAAGTGAATATCGAGTATGTTGATTCTGAAAACCTTGAACGCGATGGTGCCGATGTATTAGCCAAATACGATGCGATACTGGTGCCCGGTGGATTTGGCCAGCGTGGTGTTGAAGGTAAAATTGCCGCTGTGCGTTATGCCCGTGAAAACAACATTCCGTTTTTAGGTATCTGTTTGGGTATGCAGGTGGCGGTGATTGAGTTTGCCCGTAACATGGCAGGCTTAACCGAGGCGCACAGTACCGAGTTTGTCCACGAGACATGCACGCCGGTGGTTGGCTTGATCACTGAATGGATCGAAGAAGATGGCAGCGTTCAAACCCGCGATCAAGAAGCCGATCTTGGTGGTACCATGCGCCTGGGTGCGCAGGAATGTCGTTTGGTGGATGGCAGCCTGAGCCGTGAACTCTATGGCCAGGACACAGTGAATGAAAGGCACCGTCACCGTTATGAGGTGAATAACAAATACGTGCCTGACATCGAAAAAGCTGGGATGCGAGTTGCCGGGCGATCTGTCGATGGTACTCTGGTAGAAATGGTGGAAGTGCCGAACCATCCCTGGTTTGTTGCCTGCCAGTTCCACCCTGAGTTTACTTCCCGTCCACGGGGAGGGCACCCGTTATTTACCGGGTATATTTCCGCAGCGGTTGCTCAAAAAGAAAGCCGCAGCAGTTAATTCATCAGGCAGGATGTTAAGAGGCAATAATAATGGCGCAGGAACTTTTAAAACTTGGCGATATTGAAATAGCGAATCACAAGCCGTTTGTATTATTCGGTGGGATGAATGTGCTGGAATCCCGCGATATGGCAATGCAGATTTGTGAAGCCTACGTGAAAGTCACCGAAAAGCTCGGCATTCCTTACGTGTTTAAAGCTTCTTTTGATAAAGCCAACCGCTCTTCAGTGAATTCCTACCGTGGCCCCGGCATGGACGAAGGTATTAAAATCTTTGAAGAGATCAAGCGTACATTTAATGTGCCTGTTATTACCGATGTTCACGAGCCCTATCAGGCACAGCCGGTTGCAGAAGTGGCCGATATCATTCAATTACCCGCTTTTCTGTCGCGGCAAACGGATCTGGTGGTGGCAATGGCAAAAACCAATGCCATTATTAATATTAAAAAAGCCCAGTTCCTGGCGCCCCGGGAAATGGGCCACATTATCAGGAAATGTGAAGAAGCCGGTAACGATCAGATTATTCTTTGTGAACGTGGCAGCAGCTTTGGCTACAATAATCTGGTGGTGGACATGCTGGGCTTTGGGGTAATGAAGCAATTTAATTGCCCGATATTTTTTGATGTTACCCATTCCCTGCAACAGCCCGGTGGCCTGGCGGAAGCAGCGGGTGGGCGTCGTGCGCAAGTTACCGAACTTGCCCGTTCCGGTATGGCTTTAGGGCTGGCCGGGTTATTTTTGGAAGCGCACCCAGATCCATCACAGGCAAAATGTGATGGCCCCTGTGCATTGCGCCTCGACCGGCTTGAGCCGTTTCTGGCGCAGGTTAAAGCCATTGATGAATTAGTAAAAAGTTTTGATCACCTTGATACAGAATAACCCTAAGTTAAGCGTATAAATTTTAATGGAGTGAAGTAAATGGCTAAGATCGCTCAAATCAGAGCAAGAGAAGTATTGGATTCCCGTGGCAACCCAACGGTAGAGGCAGACGTCATTCTGGAGTCTGGTGCTGCGGGTTTTGCCTGTGCACCATCAGGTGCTTCCACCGGTTCCCGTGAAGCCCTGGAGCTGCGTGATGGCGACAAATCCCGTTATTTGGGAAAAGGCGTATTAAACGCGGTTAACTTTATTAACAACGACATTCAGGATTTATTAAAAGGCAAAGACGCTTTGGATCAGCGAGCTATTGATCAGGCTATGATCGACGCCGATGGCACAGAAAATAAATCCAAATACGGTGCTAATGCCATCTTGGCAGTATCGCTGGCTACGGCCAAAGCGGCGGCTGTTGAAAAAGGCATTCCACTGTATCAGCATATTGCTGAAGTCAGCCAGGGCGAAGCGGGTGGTTACACCATGCCAGTGCCCATGATGAACATCATTAACGGTGGTGAGCACGCCGATAACAATGTCGATATTCAGGAGTTTATGGTTCAGCCTGTGGGTGCAGCTTCTTTCCGTGAAGCATTACGTTGCGGTGCTGAAATTTTCCACGCACTTAAAGCGGTGTTGAAAGCCAAAGGCTATAACACTGCGGTGGGCGACGAAGGTGGCTTTGCACCTAACCTGGCCTCTAACGAAGAAGCGTTGCAGGTGATCATGCAGGCCATTGAAAACGCTGGCTATAAAGCGGGCGAAGACGTTACCCTGGCGCTTGATTGTGCTGCATCTGAATTCTATAAAGACGGCAAATACGTATTGGCTGGCGAAGATAAATCTTTCGATTCAGCAGGTTTTGCGGATTATCTGGCTGATCTTTGTGATCGCTACCCCATCGTATCCATCGAAGATGGCCTGGATGAAAGCGATTGGGATGGCTGGAAAATCCTGACTGAAAAACTGGGTGAGCGGGTGCAGCTGGTGGGCGATGACCTGTTCGTTACCAACACCAAGATTCTGAAAGAAGGTATCGACAAGAACATCGGTAATTCTATTCTGATCAAGTTTAACCAGATCGGTAGCCTGTCGGAAACTTTGGATGCGATCCAGATGGCGAAAGATGCTGGCTACACGGCGGTTATTTCTCACCGCTCTGGCGAGACGGAAGATTCCACCATTGCTGATCTGGCAGTGGCAACTGCTGCCGGCCAGATCAAAACCGGTTCGCTGTGCCGTTCAGACCGTGTTGCCAAGTACAATCAGCTGCTTCGTATTGAAGAAGCTCTGGGAGCAGATGCGGTTTATCGTGGCAAAGCCGAGTTTAAAGGTCTGAAATAAGACAGATTTCATCTGTGGCAAGATCTGCTAAACTATTTGGCAAACAACAGGGCAGGAGCTTGCTTCTGCCTTGTTTGTTCTCACTTTCAATTAATTTTTTTATTTCTGAAATATGGCCAAAACAGCTCCACAAGAAGAAAACCCGCAAAGGCTTGCCATGTCGTGGTTTACTTTACCCCGGATTTTGTTTTGGGCAGCCATTCTTATTGCCGTGTCTTTCCAGTTTCGTTTATGGCTTGGTGAAGGCAGCCTGGCTGAGGTGTGGCAGTTAAGGAAAGAAATCGACAAACAGCAACAGGAAAATTATCTGTTGTCCGAGCGTAATCGCCGCTTAGCTGCTGAAGTAAAAGATCTGAAGCAGGGCACAAGTGCCGTTGAAGAAAGAGCCAGAACGCAGTTGGGCATGGTTAAAAGCGACGAAACTTTTTACTTGATACTTGATCATTAATGTCTTCTAGTCACGGACTTGATTCCAAATACTGGTGCATTGTGCCAGCCGCTGGCGTTGGCAGTCGCATGGGTGCGGCCCATCCCAAGCAATATCTTTCCTTGTTAGATAAAACGATCTGTGAACACACACTGTTAAGACTGTTAAGTGTTCCTCGTATTGAAAAAATTATTGTGTGCGTATCTGGCGCTGATACCTGGTGGCCTGGGCTTTCGTTAAACGGTGATCCGCGTATTTTGTCTGTAGAAGGCGGCGGAGAACGTTGTGATTCTGTGCTGAATGGATTGCACCTGCTGCGCACTATGGCTGCGGATTCTGATTGGGTGCTGGTTCATGATGTGGCTCGCCCCTGTGTGCGGGTGGCAGACATTGAGCGGCTGATGCAAATCACCGCCAGCCAGCAAAACGGCGGCATACTGGCAACGCCGGTAAGGGATACTTTAAAACGCTCTGGTAAAACCGGTTCGGGTGAAAACAAGAATACCGTTGCGGCAACAGTTGATCGCTCTAACCTGTGGCACGCCCTTACACCGCAGCTGTTCAGAGTGGGTGAATTAACAGCTGCATTACAAGGTGCGTTGCAGGCTGGTGTTACTGTTACTGATGAAGCCTCCGCCATTGAATGGCAGGGTGGCACACCCCTGTTAGTTGAAGGCCACCCCGATAATATCAAGATTACCCACCCCAACGACTTGCCACTGGCCCTGTTATTTTTAAAACAAACCCATAACTAATGGTTAGCCGCAACTGAAGGACATTAGCAATGATTAGAATCGGACATGGTTATGATGTACATCGGTTTGGCGAGGGAGGTCATGTGGTACTGGGGGGTGTTACTATCCCCCACAATCAAGGGTTGATAGCCCATTCAGATGGTGATGTGGTATTACATGCTTTGGCTGATGCTTTGCTTGGCGCGGCAGCTTTAGGGGATATTGGCAAGCATTTTCCTGATACCGATCCTGAATTTTGCGGAGCGGATAGCCGTGAGTTGTTACGTCATGTGATGACTTTATTAGCTGGCGACTATTGTGTCAGCAATGTGGATGTCACTATTGTTGCGCAGGCTCCCAAAATGGCGCCCCATATTCAAAGTATGCGACAACATATCGCCGCAGACCTGGGTATTGATATTTCGCAGGTTAACGTAAAGGCCACCACAACAGAATCTTTGGGCTTTATCGGTCGTAAAGAGGGTGTTGCCGTACATGCTGTTGCGCTTATAGAATCCACATAAACACATCAAGGTGCGTATGCCTGTGAATCCATCCGAAACGTTTAGATACTATCCACGCATGAGCGATCTGGCCTATGCCTATGGTGGCTCCGGGCAGGCAACAGCAAGGCTTAAGGTCAGCCCCGAAGATTTTTTGGTAGAGGAAGTGCTTGGGTTTGAGCTGTCTGGTGAAGGCGAGCACTTGTGGCTTTATATTGAAGCCATTGATATGAACACCGACTTTACCGTTAAGCAGCTTGCCAGAGCTTTTGGTATCGAGAAAAAAGCTATCAGTTACAGCGGTAAAAAAGATCGCAGAGCAATTACATCCCAGTGGTTCAGTTTGCATATGCCAGGAAAGGGCAATGATATTCCGGCTGATCTTCACGAAAACCTGCAAGTGCTAACAGTAAAGCGCCATAGTAAAAAGCTTCGCAGAGGAGCCCATAAGGAAAACCTTTTCACCATTTGTTTACGGGAAGTCACCGGTCTTAATCCCGATTGCTTTAATCATCAGTTGCAGCAGATCATTGATAATGGTTATCCCAATTATTTTGGCCCGCAGCGTTTTGGGCACAATGAAACCAATATTGATTTTGCAGTTCAGGTAATGGCAAGCGGCAGGCGCTTAAAACGTCAGGAGCGTGATCGCGTTTATTCTACATTACGCGCCTGGGATTTTAACCGTCTTTTAAGCCAAAGAGTCAGCGACAAAAGCTGGCAAACTTATTTACCGGGTGATGCCCTTCAATTAGCGGGCACCAGCAGTTTTTTTTGCCCAGATGCCTGGGATGATGACTTACAGACACGTTTAAACAGTGGTGATCTTGCTGTTGCGGGTTGTTTGCCGGGTAAAGGTAATCAGCGGGTACCAACTGGAGACGGTGTTTATCAAACGCACCCTGATATTTTGCAGTATTTGATGCAGCAACGGGTGGAGCAAGGGGTCAGGCCTTTGTCTGTGATACCGAAAAATATTCATAGCCATGTGAAAGTCGATCATATTCAGTTGAGCTTTGCGTTACCGAAAGGCGCCTATGCTACCAGTTTGTTGCGCGAACTGATTACATTGAAAGAATAAGCCGTGTACTTGCAAGAATACTGATCCTGAATCATAGTTAAGCGGCAATTAAGTCATTGCTTTAGTTATTGTAAAAATTTAGGGGGGTGCTCCTTGGAAAGAAGGAGATGTAAAACGTGTGGGGAAATGTGTGAATGAATAATATTGAGCTGGCGGGGATTGGAATGACATCGCAGCGAACGCGGGAGCGTTTAATTAAGCGATTACAGGCTCAGGGGATTACCGATTCCAGCGTGATTGAAGTCATGCGTAGTACTCCACGACATATATTTATCGACGAAGCTCTGTCTCATAGGGCCTATGAAGATGTGGCTTTACCGATTGGTTATCATCAAACAATTTCGCAGCCCTATGTGGTTGCCCTGATGACCCAGTGTCTGCTGGCTGATGGCCCGAAAAATAAAGTGCTGGAGATCGGTACCGGCTCCGGGTACCAAACGGCTATTCTGGCACAATTAGTGGGCAGTGTTTTTTCTGTGGAGCGTATTAAAATTCTGCAGGAGAAAGCCCGTGCGCGAATCAACAAATTAAAACTGCGCAATGTCAGCTTTCGATATTCCGATGGTGGTATGGGCTGGCCAGATCCCGATAAGGCACCATTCGATGGTATCTTGTCGGCTGCTGCACCCGCAGAAGTACCACAGGAGCTGTTAGATCAACTGGCAGTGGGTGGCACGTTGGTTATGCCGGTGGGTGAACAGCAGCAACAATTAGTTGTCATAAAACGCACAGAAAATGGATATACAGAGCAAAACATAGAAGATGTATGCTTTGTTCCACTAAAATCCGGCGTTCGCTAAATAAAAAATCACTAGAACCAATTAAAGGGGGATGCCCAGTGGAAACGGGTAAACAGCGTACTTTGCTTTTTATAAAAGGTATGGCAATGGGGGCTGCTGATGTGGTGCCGGGTGTTTCCGGGGGAACCATCGCCTTTATCACCAATATTTATGAACAATTAATTGATAGCATTCACTCTATTGGTCCGAAAACGTTAGTGATTTTAAAGAATGAAGGGCTTGCGAAAGCATGGAGTTCATTTAACGGCACTTTTTTGTTAACGCTGTTTCTGGGGATTGCCACTAGTGTGTTCACCCTCGCAAAAGTGATCACTCATTTGCTGGAAACCCAGCCAATTATGGTGTGGTCGTTCTTTTTTGGATTGATTGTTGTGTCTGCCATTTACATTGGTCGCCAGATTAAAGACTGGGATATTGCCAAAGTTGTGACTGTTTGTGTAGGAGCCTTTATTGCCTGGCAAATTTCAGGCATGACTCCCACCGAAGTTGAAGCGACTCCGCTGATTATTTTTTTTAGTGGGGCACTGGCTATTTGTGCCATGATTCTTCCCGGTATTTCCGGCAGTTTCATATTGCTGATGCTGGGTATGTACGGTCATATCCTGGGTGCTATCAAAGGTTTTGATGTGGTGATTATGGGCATTTTTGGTGGCGGCTGTGTGGTTGGCTTGTTGGCATTTAGCAGGGTTTTGGATTGGCTGCTGAAGCATTATCACGAACTAACCATGGCGTTGCTTACCGGCTTTATGATTGGCTCGTTAAATAAAGTCTGGCCCTGGAAACAAACTATCAGCTTTCGCACTAACAGCCACGGAGAGCAGGTTCCTTTAGTGCAGGTTAATGTATCACCAGCGGAATATTCTGAGCTGATGGGAGTGGATTCACAGCTGGTCGCCGGGGTGATTTTTATGGTGGCTGCTGTTCTTTTGGTGGTGGCTTTAGAGGTGATTGCAGCTAAAGGAAAATCACGCGCCGATTAAAAAATGCTCGTTTTGCTCTGGATGAATGACAAATTTAATTAGACTAAATTCTTATGGGTGGGGCGTTTTTATTTCTTTTTGTTCTAAATGGGTTAGGTAATGATGGCAGGGATTCCGGTCTATTTATTGTGTGATCAACAGGGCAGGCAATAACAATGCAGGTCGCCTCGCGAATCCTTGTGATTTTTCTTGTTCTGGTAGCCTTTACTGGCTGTACCTCTCGTAAAGTGATTCCGCTGGAAGACAGGTATCGCGCTACAGGCCCCGTCACAAGCGGGTTTCATACAGTACGTAAAGGTGAAACTCTATTTGCGATAGCTTGGCGTTACCAGAGGGATTACCAGGAATTAGCGCGTAATAACGGTATAAAATACCCTTATAAAATTCGTCCTGGGCAACGTATTCGGCTAGATAAAAAGCCAGTAATAGTTACAAATTCAAACAAAAATAAACCTGACAGTAAAAAATCGTTAAACACAACTCGTTATAAAAAACCGCTTAATGATGCAAAACGGGTCCAAGAAAAACTTGCAAATCAAAGACATAAAAGGGTAAACATAGC